>MVQH01000104.1 GCA_002067755.1 Methanosaeta sp. PtaB.Bin018 | reverse complement strand
TTCTTGATGTGAGACCTGGCATAGTTCTCGCCGTTGGACACATCCAGTACAACATCCGAGCTGGAGACGCTCTTCATGGGCTTGAGAATATCTCCATTGGGAAAGGATTCGCTTCTAGCATGGGTCTTTGGCTGGCTTGTCGTTGCGGTGTTCTGGACATCGCTGGAACTAGATGGAGCTACACTTGTATCATCGATCTTGAGAAATTCTGCAGCCTTGGCCTCCCAATCGCCTACAGCACTACAACTGCAGCCTGCATCTACGATTGGAACGAAGGCAATCGAGGAGATCAATGAAATTGCCAGGACGCAAAGCCACATTTTGTCTGGAATCCTGCCAGAACCCCTCTTATTTGTGCTGATCGTGGTCACAAACTGTCACCTCTATCGCGTTGACTGTCCTTCATCAGCTTCACTAAATTGAGCATATCTATCACAGCTCCTTCAGAGAGCCGGTATCTGGACCATCTTCCATCCTTGCGCTCCCTGATGAGCCCTGCATCCTTGAGGATTGAGAGCTGATAGGAGGTTGTTGACTGGGGGCGGTCGATGCCTATCATGATCTCACAGACGCATAACTCGCCTTCCCGCAAGAGCATTAGGATCTTGAGTCGGTAGGGATCGGCCATAGCCTTGAATATCTCAGCCTCTGCATCGATCTCCTTCTCGTTTAGCTTAGCTGTCATTGAGCGGAGCTTGTCGACTTTACATTGAGCTTTGTCTGCATCTCCGATAAGCCGCGTCATCCTGCCTACTGCCTCTTTTGTAACACATGCCATACAAACAGCATCCTCATTCAACAGCAAGAGCAGCTTTTTTGAGACAAGAGATTTTTCCTCTCCTGCCTCATGCAATCACTGCATATCCTTATTCTGCCCTTCTCTTTGTGACTTACAATGAAGAGGGATTCTCCTTCTCTGTTGCAAATTTCACATTTCATAGTGCTCATAATGGTCCTTTACCCATCCATATCAAACTTCATGCATATCAAACTATTTGGATATATAAATTTATCCTTCCCGGATGGTCTAATCCGATTACGAAACCCGTCTTAAATAGACAAAATAATTTCATAGACCCAATTTTACAGTTAAAGGCTCATATCTGCGACACGTGTTCAATCGCAAGTAAGATTCGACCAATTGTTTGAAATGTATGGCCGCATCATTCCCCATGTCGAAAGACTTATATCCAATAATCTCGAAATGCGAGTCCTGTCTTGTGCGTAGACGAAGAAGCAGTAAAAATTTAAGTCCACGCGACTGGATTTCAGTAAACAGAAATATCTGAGATAATTGGAGAGTGTATCATGGATATATCTAAGACGCCTGTTTGGCTAGCATCTTTAATTGCGCTGTTCTTTCTGGCATCCGGCTTCAATGCCCTTGGAGCCCAGTACTCAGTGGGAGCGGGAAACGACGATTGGTGGACAGGATACCCCGATCAGTCCTCTGGGGGTGAGGTCAACCATCCAGCCTGGGTTTTGGATGCATTGAAAAGCAAACCTGTTCTGATCTATGTGCATAAACAGTGCGACTATTGCGTCCCGCAGACCGAAGCGGTGAAGAAAATGGCAGAGGAGCTCGATGGCAAGATCGCATTCTACGAGATCGATGCAGATAGCGGCGATGTCAGAGCCGAGGAAGCTTTGCGGGCCTATGATCCCAACGGTGGCACAATGTATGTGCCCTTGACAGCTATTGTAACCTTAGCCTCCGATTCTGAGGGCAAGGTCGTGCCAGTCTGGCACAGCACAGATCAGGTGACGGGAGAAGAATGGATAAAGAATTATGTGGAGGATGCATTAAGCCAATACGATGAAAACTCCGCTAATTGGGATCAGTGAAGCAGACCTCGGAGAAAAGGATTCGTTTTCATGTACATAAGATGCAAAAAATCCCTGATATCGGGGCCTATCACTCTTTTTGTAATCTTGAGTTTTATCTTCTTCTGCCCGCCCGCTGCACGCTCTCAGGAGTCTATAGCTCCTGATTTTCAGGCAGTGGATCTTGACGGCAAAGACATATCTCTCAGCGATCTTCGAGGAGATGTTGTCCTTCTGCATATCACGAACATCGAAAATCCGCTTTGCAGAGAGTGCGAGAAGGCTCTGGAAGCTCAGACCCGCCAGCTTTCGCTGCTTGCTCAGAAGGATCCAGACACTAAAATAGTAACCCTAAATGTCCGGAAGAATTCCTTCTCGGAGAGTGGCCCGGCTCTGGCCAAAGAATGGTGGAATATCAATGTTACCTGGCCCTGGATCGAGGACTATGAGCCCTATTCTCTTACAGGCAAATATATCGACTACACTACCCTGGAAGGCGGCTTTGCCAACCCCACATTGATCCTGATCGACAAAGATGGAAAGATCGCTGGCCTCTACCACGTCTATCAGCTTGGCAAGGGAGAGATAGACGGAATTCAGAGCGCTGACAAACTTTACAGCGACCTGAAACGCATAGAGCGGGGTGAAGCCTCCAAATTCAAGGAGATCGTGTCCAGCCAGGGCGTAAATTACCTGGGCATGTTCTTTTTGGGAATTGTGACCTCGCTTTCGCCCTGCTCCGTAGCCCTCCTCTTGGCCATGTTCTCCTATGTCATGACGGCCCGTCGCAAGGATGAGTATCTTAAAAAATCCGCCTCGGCCTCGAAAGAGGGATTCATGATCGGCGTGGCCTTTACATTGGGAATGGCCATGGTCTTCTTTGTTGTGGGCTTATTCCTCTCGGACATCGGCGTCTTCATCAGACAGGCCCGCCTCTTCGACCTGGCCGCAGGGCTGCTGATGGTGATCCTGGGCATCAATATCATCAAGCCCGTCGGCGAGATCATCGAGCCGATCAGGTCACGCCTCTCCTCTCAGAATCCAGACGATCTGCATTCGGAGAAGAGAGGCCTGATGGAGAGGTCCGTCATGATCTCAATGGACCTCTTCAAGTATTCAGCCTTCATTGGAGCTTTCACTCTGGGCGTCTTCTTTGCTTTGGGCTGGGCACCATGTGCTGTATCTCTCGTCTTCCCGGTGCTGATCTGGCTCATATCTCAGAATGTGACGCCTCTCGGCGGCGGCCTGATGCTCTTCGTCTTCGGCGTGGGCCACGGCGTGCCCGTGATCCCCATTGCCACATTCTCCAGGGCCGTTGGAGGGCAGATCGGCGAGAAGTACATATCTGCAGGAAAATGGATCACGAAGATCTTTGGCCTTGCTGTGATCATAATCGGCCTGATCTATGCCACGAGATATTTCGGATTTAAGCTCTGGTGAATATGCTGCTGCACGGGAGGCTTCGCCTAAGACTCGTGTTGAGAAAACCCTCCCGTCAATCACTTTCGTTCTCCAATCCCAGCTTGGCAAGCTCTTTTAACCTCTGCAGGGAGGCTCTGGCCTGCTGTATGCTATCGCACTGGGAGAGGTCCTTGGGATTGCAGGACGCCAGGATGTCCATCGCCCTGTCAGCCAGACGATTCCATCCTGCATCCTCCAGCCGCTGCAGCAACAGGGCTGCGCGGCGGTTGAACTCGCGACACTCTGAGGCCTGGCTGATCTTCTCGTGCATGGTGCAGAGCGCATCGATTTCATGAAGGATTTCGCTGCATTCCGCTCGCCTTGGATCATCGTCAGTAATAGGTATGCATGGCGATTTCAATGTAACTCCTCCATTTCAAATCTACTTATCGTGATGTGATGAAAAGTTTATATATTTGATGCAACCTCCTAAATCTTCAGCATGGCACAAAATACAGTTTCAGACCTGCGATTGAAGATCTTTTGCGCTCTGGCAGATCCTGTGCGCCTTGATCTCATCGAGTACCTCTCAGGCGGCGAGAGATGTGTCTGTGAAATACTGCCTGCCTTTCAGAGGTCCCAATCATCGATATCCAAACATCTCAATGTTCTCTATCAGGCAGGAATACTGGATAGAAGAATAGAGGGAAAAAGGACCCTCTACAGCATAAAAGACCCTCAAGTGCTTCAGGTGATCAAGGCGGTGGACGCACTGGCACTAAAGCAGATATCCCTACTCATCGATGCCAAAAAGAGCATCGAGGAACAGATAATCAGGAGCTAGCACTGTGACCGACTACTCAGCAATTGCCATTGCTGCCTTGCAGGCAGGGCTCACAACATTGATGGAATATCTATCAGCGCATGTTTTGACCTGCCTGGTGCCGGCATTTTTCATAGCCGGGGCCATAGCAGCACTGCTCAAGAAAGAGACAGTTCTGAAGTACTTCGGCGCCGATGCGCCAAAATGGCTGTGCTACAGCGTTGCAGCCACTTCTGGCACCATTCTGGCCGTCTGCAGCTGCACCATCCTTCCCATGTTCGCTGGGATTGAAAAGAGGGGCGCAGGAATTGGGCCGGCAACGGCTTTCCTCTTCTCTGGGCCCGCCATCAATCTAATGGCCATCATCCTCACTGCCAGAGTCCTTGGTCTGGACATTGGCATCGCCAGGGCAGTGGCGGCAGTGACCATGGCTGTCGTCATCGGCCTGATCATGGCAGCGGTATTCAAAGGGTCTGATGAAAGATGCAAAACGGGTCCTGTGGCTGTTGCCCAGGCCGATCCAGAGCCAGTTGAAAATGCCCGCCCTGGGTATGTGACAGGCCTCTTTTTGGCAGTCCTGGTGGCCATTCTGCTGATTGCTACCTCAAGCCTCTTCGAAATGCTACCAAAGGCTGCAATCGTGGGAGCCCTGATACTCCTGGCCGCCTTTATTATGAAGGCCTATTATATGCCAGAGGAGAGAGAGGCATTCCTGGGCGAGACATGGTGGCTTGCAAAGAGGATCTTTCCGCTGCTTGTTGTCGGCACGTTCATCACTGGCATGATAGGCTACTTCCTGCCTGTTGAGTGGGTCCGCGCCATCTTCGGCACGAGCAGCCCTCTTGCCTGCTTTTTAGCCTCTGTTATTGGTGCCTTGCTCTACATGCCCACACTGCTGGAGGTCCCAATTGTCGGAACGCTCTTTGGGTATAGCAGCGGCATAACCGCACCTGGGCCAGCACTGGCGCTACTGCTGGCGGGACCATCGCTCAGCTTGCCCAACATGATAGTGATCTGGAGGGTCATTGGAGCGAAAAAGGCCAGCGTTTACATAAGTATGGTAGTGATCATATCAACTTTAGTAGGGATGCTGTACGGAGCCATCTTATCATAAGCAGTAGAAGGAGTTGGAAGAAATGAGAAATTATACCATGTGGGCCTTAATGGCGTTGGCCTGTATCGCCCTGCTGGCGGCTTGTGCCGAAGGCGTGAAAATCTCCCCAGCTTTGAAGATGGATACATACACAGACGCCGAGAACGCAGATCAAAGCTTTGGAGAGGAGAGTGTGATATGGGTTGAATCCCAAAGCGGGCAGCCTGTGAAAATAGCGTATCTCTCCTTTGCTGGAATGACAACACTGCCTCAGCAGATCAGCTCTGCCAGCCTGAAGATGTATGTCAGAGAGATAAAGCGGCCTGGAAGAGTGAGCCTATTCCTCTACGACAATGCTGCAATGGACACAATCACCTGGGCAGATCAGCCTGAATATGATCCGGAGGAGTTAGGAACACTGGACATTCAGGGACCGGGCTGGCAGACATGGGATGCGACTGATTTTGTGAAAAAGGCGGCTGTGGAGTGCAGCGAAGGCTGTCCCTTTTCAGTCGTACTGGTAGCAGAGGGCGATGCATCCATTGGCTTTGCATCCATTGAGGGCTCGACTGAGGAAAAAGCGTCCCTGCAATATGAAGCATCTTGATGATCGAGTTAAATAGGTCGAGCAGCATTGCAAAAAAATTGCCAAACCTCCCTCAGGCGACATCCTAATCTACAGACATGCTACAACGATCCATGAAAGGTCGGATGAAGGCCATACTAAATTGCCTAATGGCAATTTTGCTTACCGTAACGTTTGTCATAGTTTTATGGCCCGTCTCAGCCGAAGATAACACTCAGATCACCATAATTACCTCTCCGGGATGTACCAAGTGTGCAGCTGCAGAGAGAGTGCTGACGGAGATACTGGCGGATTACGAGAATACGTCCGTTGAGGATGTCATATTTTCCAGCGAAGAGGGACACAGGATAATAAAGGAGCACAAAGCCAAGGATGTCCCGTCCATAATTATCGGCAATTCGGTCATCGGCTACAAAGACTACGATGGAAATGAGACCGAACTGAAAATGCTCATAATGAGCGCTTTGCAGGGCCAGAATGTCGTCAGCAAAAACGAGGATGAATCAGATGGCATTTTGGATGGCGAGCATGCACTGCAAAATTTGAACCTGTCTTCCGCAGCAACAGTCTTTGTGGCAGGCCTTTTGGCTGGCTTCAACCCCTGTCTTCTGGCCATATTGGCCTTTCTGGCGAGCACAGTGCTTGCCAGCTCGGGTCGCAGAAGGGATCTCTTGACCATGATTGCGTTCTTCTCTGCAGGCATATTCGTGGTCTACTACATCTTCGGAGTTGGGCTGTTTAATGTCCTGCAGGAGAAGTCCACTGCAGCCATGTTCCGCCTGGTTCTGGCAGCCCTTCTGCTGCTCTTGGGGCTGATGCAGATGGAAGATGCCAGAAGGTTGAATGGCGGAAGGGATTCTCTCTTTCGCACAGACTGGGCCATGAAGTACGTGCACGGTGCACTGGCCAGCAAGAGGCTCGGCTCTTACTTCCTACTGGGTGCGCTCTTCTCACTGGTGAAGGCTCCATGTGTGGGAGCGGTCTATATCGCCATCATAGGCATCATCTCCAGCCAGGGGTATGCCTCGTCGGGTTTGATCTACCTGATGATGTACAACCTGGGCATAGTGCTTCCAGTGCTGCTTTTGGGAGTGATAATGGCTCTTGGCATGAGCCCTGAGCAGGTGGACAATTTCCGCAACAATCATAAAGTAGCCATCCGGATGATAACAGGAGCAACGCTGATAGCATTGGCTCCTCTGATCTACTGGCAACTGATATGAGAAAAATGAGACGAATGGGGTGAATGAAATGGTGAAGATTGAGGTCTTGGGAACAGGCTGTGCCAAGTGCAAGAGCCTGATGAAGAATGTTGAGAAGGCTGTTGAAGAATCAGGAATTTCTGCAGAAGTGATCAAGGTGGACAGCATCCAGGAGATCATGAACAGAGGAGTTATGATGACTCCCGCTCTTTACATCGACGGCGAATCTAAGGTGGTTGGAAGAACTGCGACTGTCGATGAGATCAAGAAGATGCTGAAGAAATAATTTATTTAGACACATAAAATGATAAAGTACAGATGAATTGGAGAGATCTATATGCCATTTATGAATGAATTTCTGCCAGATACTGCTGATGCTTTTGGAAAGATGAGGGATGCAGCCTTCCAAGAAGGCGATCTGGACAGAAGAACAAAGGAGCTGATTGCTGTTGCGTGCTCTGTTCTCATGCGTTGCCAATACTGTGTCCACGTTCACTCCCAGAGAGCTTTGGATCAAGGAGCAAGCAAAAAGGAGATTGCGGAGGCGATTGCCGTTGCCATGTTCATCGCTGCCGGCTCCCAGATTGGCTGGACAAATGAGGTAGCTAAAAACGTCTACGATCTTATCTTTGAAGAAAAGAAATCTGAAGGGCAGGGAACAGAGAAAGGATGCTGCTGCGGGAGATAATATCAAAATGAGACGGAGGATTGATGATGGAAGATAAAAAATGCCTTTGCAAAGATGGTGATATTAAAGTTGTGGCATGCTCAGGAGCCTCAAATGTGGGACAGATTGCAAACCAGGCAGCAATCGAGCTGGCTAAAGAGAATGTGGCCGGGTTCTTCTGCCTGGCAGGAGTGGGCGGCCAGATCCCAAGAATGATGAAGTCGGCCAAAGAAGCGGGCCTGATGATCGCCATTGACGGCTGTCCTGTGCAGTGTGCCGCTAAGACTTTGCAGCATGCTGAGATTGAACCGGCTGTACAGATAATTGTAACTGAGCTTGGGATTGAAAAGTCTCAGGATCTTTTCGCTGACGAAAAGGCCTGTTCTAAGGTTATAGAAAAGGTAAAAGAAGAGCTTGCTGCATGAAAACTCGGTGAAACGATATGTTCTTGCTTGAAGGGAAAAAATGCGTAATCTGCTGGACCTTACTGGCCATCATAGCTCTGTCTCAGAGCGCTTATGCTGGAGGCGAGTGTGCCTCCCTGGGAGGTGGATGCGACGAAGGTAGCTGGGATCCAATGGCCAAGCTGGATGAGATTGGAAATGTCAGTGCAGGCCAGGAACAAATCTCAGCCAAGTGGCCGGAGAAGTCAAGGGAGATGAGATGGAATATGCCTTCCAGTATCCAAGATAGCCAGGCAAAAGAGGTGATAGAAGATGATGAGGAAAAGTCGAAATCGGACATCAGCACTCTGCAGAGCACCAATAGCTTCCATGAGATCATGGTTGAGATTGATGAGATCACAAACTCGGATATCCTATTGGATGTAAGCGAAAGTGCCAAAGAGCACATATCCGGATCTCTGGCAATTCCATATCAAGAGTTCATGCAAGGCGACTCGCTCAAGTCCGTCCCGGAAATAGCTGAGATCCTTGGAAATGCGGGAATCACTCAGGACGATCCCCTGGTCATCTACGGTGAATGCCTGCCCTGTGGCGGAGGGCCGTCGGCTTCGGCCTATGTCTACTGGATGATGAAATCGCTTGGACATGAAAATGTCAGAGTCCTGAATGGATATGTGCAGGACTGGAAAGATAAAGGCCTGCCAGTCTCATCAAGCGCGGCCGTTCGTCCGGCAGCTAAATACACACCGCAATTCACAGATCAGTTTATCGGAGACTATGGCTATGTAAAGAGCGGTCGACCGCAAGTTGTTGATGCCAGGACAGTTCAGGAGTATGGCTCGGGATCTATTCCAGGGGCCATCAGCATACCTTATGAGAGCGTACTTGACGGGGATAAGATAAGGAATGTTAATGAATTGAAGAAGCGATTTTCCATATTGAACAAAGAGCAACCTGTTGTAGCCTTTACAAACACTGGTTTCAAGGGCTCTGTAGTGTGGCTTGCTCTGGAGATCATGGGCTATGATGCCAAGCTCTATTCTTATCAGGATTGGATGGCAAATCAGCTCACTGAGAAAAAATCCAGCGATATTTAGGATTCGTGGTTATGACATATTTGAAAATATCCCTGATGAAAAAAATCAATAATGGCAAAGCTATAGCCATCACATCCAGTTTGGCCTCGATACTCGTCCTTTGCCTGGCTTTGACGCTGCCAGCCCTGGCAGGCACAGAAACTGGCGAGTTCTGCCCTACCTGTCCAGATTGGACAGATCTGGATGGCTGGCTCGCAAAAAAGGCAGCATACGAGCAGGAACAACAGCAAAAATACCAGTTGCAGAGCCAGGAGAAGGAGGTTGCGCTAAAGGCTCAAAATATTGACCCTGCGCCTGTGGAAACAGCAAGTGATCCAACTTCCGGAAATAGCACTCCGGTTCGCAGCGGAAGCTTTGCCGAGGCATTGGCGTCTCCGTCAGGGGTCACTGTCGAGGACATTGTTCTGGACATCAGCCCCAGTGCGACCGAATACATCGAGGGCTCAGTCAACCTCAACTACGAAGATTTCATGGACTCGGGCGGGAGCCTGAAGCCTATTCCAGAGCTTGCCAAGCTCCTGGGTGACGCAGGAATTTCTGCCAACGACTCGTTGGTCATAGCGGGCGAATGCCTGCCCTGCGGTGGCGGGCCTTCTCCAGCGGTCTTCACCTACTGGCTACTGAAGTATCTTGGCCATGAGAAGGTCCGGGTCCTAGACGGAGGAATAGAAGACTGGAAGGATGCCGGCCTCAACGTAAGCAATGCTCCTGCCATCCGCCCGCAGACGAATTACACCCCGACTCTCAAGCCGGATCTTCTGGCCAGCTACGATTTCGTCCAAAACGGAGGCGCACAAATTGTGGATGCGAGACCGGCTAGTAACTTCGTCATCGGATCTATTCCCGGAGCGATCAACATCCCCTACGAAGGTGTGGTGGAGAACGAGCGCATCAGGCCTGAAGAGGATCTGAAGCGCGTCTTCCTCGGCCTTGATAAGGATCGGCCCGTGGTGGTCTACACCAACGTGGGCGTAGAGGCCTCGCTGGTATGGTTTGCTCTGACTTTATCCGGCTACGACGCCCGGCTCTACACCTGGAAGGACTGGCTAGAAAACCAGCCCA
>MVQH01000103.1 GCA_002067755.1 Methanosaeta sp. PtaB.Bin018 | reverse complement strand
CTTCCGCATTTCGAGCTAACTGCGTAGTTGCCGTGCTTGGCCACGGGAACGCCACAGGCTGCTGTGACTATGGCAGCTGCAGTGCTCACGTTTATTGTGTTGGTAGCGTCCCCACCTGTGCCGCAGGTGTCCACAAGGATGCCCTTTACCCGTGGGTTGATACGAACTGCAGAGCTTCTCATCTTCCTGGCAAAGCCTGCAATCTCAGAGACGGTCTCGCCCTTCATGCGAAGGGCAATGAGCAGAGCCCCAATCTGCGCATCAGTTGCAGAGGTGAAGACATCGCCCAGCAGAGCCTCAGCCTCCTCGACACTCAGGTCGTTTCCATCTACGATCTTTTGAAGATAATCCAAAGTGATCACCGATTTAATGTATAATATTGTACTTTACTGAGTTAAAAGATACAATGTATTTAAAGATTGCGCATTATAGGTTATAGTCTGCCATCAAATGATCTGTGGTGAATGCTAGCATTTAATTAACAGATCACCATTATCGCAGATCATGGCAAAGTCAAAAGAGGTTCAGATGAAAGATCTCAATGAATCGCTGATGGAGATCTCAGAAGAGCTTGAAAACATATGCGAGGAGCTATCAGAGCTGAATTCCAATATGAGTACGATTGGCTCCATGATAACCATAAATACGCTATTGAGCTCACATCCTGAGATGAAGGAGAAGGTTGCACCACTAATGGAGGAATTGATCAAAGGCCTTGAATTAGCTCTCTCCGAATCCGATGAGTAGACGGATCTGTCCGATGAGTAGACGGATCTGTCCGATGAGTAGACGGATCTTGTCTAGGATCAGAGTCCATCGCTCGCTTCGCGTGGGGATCCATTCCACACTGGGGTGCGAAGGGCTTCAGCGAGTCGAATTGCGCATCCCAAACATTTAGGTGAGCTCGAAAGCAATCGAGGTCTCCTGAGAGATCGCGGCGCTCGATGATGTGGCATGGTTGCCAGGATTCGAGATAACAGTGACCATGAAAGGACTTTTGGAGAGCCCAAAAGTTCTATTTTATGACCTCCAGATTGAAGGAATCCATGAGCACTTCTGGATTTACTCTGCCGCTCACAAATGTCCGTCGAGATTGGATCTCGTTCATCACTACCTTGGCAGGGGCGAAGACGTTGTGGTCAACCTTGAAGAAATCAAAGCCGGCTGCCTTGAAGATCTTGTAGAAAGGCATTCCGTAGTCACGGGATGCTGATGACGGCAAACCTCTCAGATACTGCTGCAGCTCAGCGACGTTCTCGTAACTAAGAGTGTAATAGGTCTCTCCGCCGTAGATTATGGCATCGTTGGATGAGCCCATGCACATGGTAGCATCGCCCGCAATCGGTGAGATGGGCGCCCTGCCCCAACCGCTCTTGATGGTAGTGATGTCAAAGCCCATTGTGAAGAGCTTGTGCAGCCCGGTTTCAACTACGCGAGCTGAGACCTGCACCAGTCCTGCCACGGAATTTGTGGGAGCGACGGCCAACCGCAGGTCTGCGGGATCTATGTTGCAATTTTGAGCGATCTGGGATGAGATCTTCGCATCCGGCAACTTGTTGGACTCCAGGACCAGAACGCCCACATCTGAGAACTCCTCAAAGCCTATCTTCTCGTAGAGGTCACGGGTCTTGCGCGCGAGCACACGCGCGGGCCCGCTGCCCATGGCAAAATACTTTTCCGCCTTGACCTGCCACATGGCGCATTGCGATGCCATACAAGAGACCGCAGGGTAATCAGTTGCCACCTGCACTCCTGGGAGCAGAACTCCATTGATCTCGCAGGGTGTCAGCTGAATGTCCGAGAGGTCGGCCATGCAAATGCGACTCAGGTATATTCCAGCCCCGATTCCGCCTCGCGCTTCCACACCGGCATCAACAACCACTGTGCCGTTCTCAAGCTCGTGAACCTCGATTTGCAGCTCGTCCTCGTAGTCGAGCATCTCTTCGAATACCTCGAATCCCATCTCGTTGATTCCCATCAAGCCAGGTCACCTTCCTCCTCAGAGGAGCAAAAGGCAATATAAAGAGGTATCCATGAAGATCAGCTTAAATAGATAGAGCAGATAAATGGAGGGTTGTGCTATGACGATGAAACTGAATGCATTGATTGCGATCTTTCTATTTACATTCGGAGCTTCGATCTCCCCTGCAATGGCCGAGGACGCCTCTCAGGCACTTGGGAACCAGACGAAGGCTCCTATAATCGTGCAGGGAATCTGGAAGGTCTCTTTGGCAGGCATTGATGTGATCATGGCTCTGAACCAGTCCGGGCAGTCCCTCTTTGGTCTGGCCAAGTTCGAGGGCGACGATCCATGGAACGGAGCAGTTGCGGGGTCGCTGTCTGGCAATGAGATTTACCTCTCCCTTGCAGCAATACAGGGCGATGTCCTGGCTTCGACATTCATGAGCGGCACCGTTGTAGAAGGCTCGATTGCCGGAGCCTACGTTCGATCTGAGAGCAGCGGCCATGCTGCCAAAGGCGAGTTTGCTGCCACCATGATCAGCCCGGACACCTCTGGCTATACGCCAGCGAAGGTCAACGCTGTGGAGACCGTTCAAGAAGCTGCACCACTAGCACAGCAGGGCGCCAATGGTGCACAGACCACCGAGCAGCCTGCAGCGTCTTCGACGAGTAAATTCAAGGACGTCACACAACTGGCTAAGGGGATAAATCCCAACATATTGCCGAGAATGGCTCCGCTGTAGATGTCACTGATTGTTCAAAGACCCAAACCCACGATGCAAGGCCAGTCCCAACCAACTCATCGGTCGGGATTGGCCAATCGAAAGCTCGCGACGATTTTGAATGCCGAATATGATCTATGGATCCCATTGAGCCTCACAAAAATAACATAGAAATAATTATAACATAGAAAAAATTGTAAGCAATTGTTTGTTGACCTCGCGCAACGCAACAAGGCATAATTATGTTTATATATTATTACTTATATTATCTATAAAATTACTTATATTATTTATAAAATTACTTATATTATTTATAAAATTACTTATATTATTTATAATATTACTTATATTATTTATAAAATTACTTATATTATCTATAAAACCTATGCTAACTTTAAAATATAATAATTACAATTTTAGTTAAGTTTATCTACCATTCATCGAGTTATGTATTTGGTTTACTGGAGAAGATGGGATTGGAGTGGATTGTCTTCGCCTTCTTGAGCACGGTATTCTTTTCCGCTGCTGGAGTGTTAGATAAGCTTCTTCTTAGCAGCGATGCAAACGATTCCAAGGCGTATATCGTCTGCCAGATATTGATCCAGCAGATCTTCACTCTACCCGTAATCATGATAGTTGGCACGAATTTCATATACCCCGAATCTCTTTATGCTGTAGCCTTCGGATGCCTGCAGGTTCTTCCATCCTTTTATTACATGAGAGCTATGCAGATTGAGGAGGCCTCAAAGGTTACGGCCCTGGAATATGTTTATCCCCTGTTCGTTTTCATAGGCTCAGTATTACTACTAGGAGAGGTACTTGAGATGAAGCAATGCGCAGGGGTGCTAATGCTTCTGGCCGGAACGCTTCTGATCTCGTACAGAAATAACTGTTCGAGAGGTGAAAAACGTCAGGCTGGCATCCTGGCGTTGTCTCCTGCCATCAAGCCGTTTCTGTCCTACTGGATCATGACTGCTGCATATTATCTATCTATGAAGTACCTGCTGATCTCCATTGATGAGTGGCATCTCTATACCTGGTCATCTCTGGGTAGCCTGGCGGCAATCATGCCACTCATGACGGTTCCGTCCACCCGTCTTGAGGTCATAAGCTTCTTTGGCAGGGGAAACCGTGCTATTGGAGTGCTGATCTCAGAGGAGGCATTCCAGTTCATGGGAACTATATCATCCATCTTCGCCTATGCGGTCGGATCAGTGTCACTGGTTTCAAGCATAGGAGCACTGCAGCCAATCCTGACGGTGCTGTTGATTCTTGCACTAGGATTATTTGCGCCAAGCCTAGCGTCGGATATAAAAGAAAAAACTGACCGGAATGCTCTGATCCAAAAATCCTTCTCGTTCCTGATTGTGTTGACGGGGATATATCTCGTGAGCTAAATAGGATATACATTCATAACTGGTATGTGTTTTGGGCAGGATGCTGCATTGTTGCTTGGATTCGTCAAGCCGAAACTGTGGAGCCTTCCCAGTCAGGTTGCGACTCACGTTGAGGGTGTATCATGGTTTTTCGGATTTTAGTTTATTTATTATTAAGTATTTCGATATTAGTAATACCGATATGTGTAATACCGATATGTGTAATACCGATGGTCTGATGAAGAGGACTTCGTCTGTCTCATCTATGAGAGTTTTTAAATCTGATGAGATAATAGCTGGGTTGAGATGGCTGATTGGAAGGCTTTTGGTGAAAGAGATGATTATCGTCAGCGAGATCGGGTACCTTTTGACCTGCCGATCTCAGTTTCAGGCGCGATCCTAGCCATATGCATCGCAGTCTATTTTCTGAGCTTGGTGATGCCTGCCCTAGTCTATAACTATCTTGGCCTGAGCCCGCACTATCTGATGCAAAGGCCCTGGACGCTTATCACTCACATGTTTGTACATGCTAACTTCGACCACCTCTTCTGGAATATGCTCTTTTTATTCTTCTTTGGCATGGAGCTGGAGCGCAGAGTCGGAGAAGCAAAATTTTTGGAGATATACATCTTCTCGGGAATTGTGGCAGCCTTGGCCCAGTTGATGATATCTCCTGCAAACCTGGTAGGTGCAAGCGGCGCTCTTTACGGTGTTCTTGGATGCCTGGCCATAATTGCTCCTGAGATCCGCGTGCTGCTGTTCTTCGTGATACCGCTCAGCATCAGAGCAGCTGTTGTGCTGTTTGCTCTTGTGGATTTTCTGACCATGGGGTCAGGAGACAACATCGCACATATGGCACATATTGCCGGACTGCTGGTCGGTTTGGCTGCAGGATATTTTATAAAGAGGTAACTATTCAGCCATCCGGTCCATCCTCAATATTTACTCCGAAACTTCATGAATTGTAATGATAATCATATACATCCTCCTCATCACGGATAGACGTACACACCATCGGGCTCCTGGCAGAAGAACTTGCAGAGAAGCTCTCTGTGAACCACCCCGGGATCTATATCCTCGAAGAGTTCGGGATGGAACCATTTGGCCAAATGGAGAAGATATCCGATCAGTCTAGGCCCTCTTCTGATAGAGAGATGGCTTATGTAGACCTTTTTGTTCCTGACTGCATTGGTACTTTTCAGCTCCGGACGCGATAAGATCTCATCCCTCTTCTCCATCAGCGTTCTCGCTGTTGTTGAAAAGAGAGTGGAGATCTGGGAGATGATTATGTCTGGGTTGTTCATGGCTACCCACTCTCCACTCACGACCGACCTTCCAGGAGCCTCAGCGCGGGCGATATTTACGCCGCCCGCAAGGGTTATGCACTCATTTGCCGATGTGCAGGTGGCTGTGGTCTTGTACTTCTCAAAGGCGCACTCGTGATAGATGCGCGGCCTGTCTTTGAGCTCGAGGTCCCCTGTCCGCTCCATGACAATGTTCGCATACCCTTCCAAGAATTCGATGAGTTCTCCAGCCCTCTTTTTGGCGTCCATCATACCGCCCAAGATCTGAGCATTTTTGATAAGAGATCTCAACTCACAGCTCGTGCCCACAAAGAACACGGGGATGCCTGAAGACTTTATCCTCTCAACAGTCTCTGGCGAAATGTGGCAGCCAGTGACCACTACGTCAGGACGCAGGCCAACGATCTGCTCGACTCTGATAGTCTTTCTAACGCTGCTTCCCAAAGCTGGCTTCTCATCCAAGCCGGGAGGATAATTGGAATGATCATCTCGACCGACTATCCTATCCAGGCCGCCGAAGACGCATATAAGCTCCGATGCTACAGGTGTCAGTGAGACAATCCTCTCGGGCGGACAGGGCGCTGCTCTGCATGCTTCGCCATCTATCAAAAGACCTCTGCTCTCCATTTTGGGTCATCATCCCTTTAGTCGTGTTCCAGAGTGACAGATGCTCTCATCGATCTTTAGGCATTAGTCGAGATTTCAGGATAGACGAAGGTTCTTTTCTCTGGGAATTCTATTCCCAACAGATCTGTATACTCCTTGTAGACGCTTAATGGATCAAGGTCCGCTTCGGGATGGAGCATCTTGGCAAGATATGTAAGGCCTACAACGCTGCCTGGTCCGTAAAGCATCTCTGAATAGCACAGATAGACGCGATTGCTCTTTATGGCGCTGACGCCATCGCCACCAGGTCGGCTCATCATCTCGTTTCTGGTCTTCTCCAAAGCAACTGTGTCAGAGCTTGGTTCAGCCTGCCAGCCAAAGGTATCTGCGGATTGATATCTGATCATGACGTCTGGATTCCGAGTGAGCACCCATTCCCAGGTTACCTTAGGGAATCTGTCTTTCAGGTCTTTGGCAACATTAAAGCCGCCCGCCAATCTGACAAGCTCTCCGAACCCAGACGCTGCGCCGTATAATGTGAGAGCTCCCAAGCCACCCGCGGAGCTGGACTCTATATAGACCTTTGGCAGAGAGAGGCCTTCTACAGCATTCACTGCATCGAGCTTCCTCTTCTCATACCAGTTTACATAACTTTGTGCTTCCTCTTCTTTTCCAAGGATGGCTCCCAGTTTGGTCATGGAGTCCGTGACGTTCTCTGAATTGGAGAAGTCGAGCCCCACTACGGTAATATTCTTGAGGGGAGCGAAGCCTTTTTCGTGGAGATCCACCGCATAGGACTTGCCGCCGCTGGTGCCATAGGAGTAACAGATGACAAGAACATTCGGGACAATTGTGTCGTTCTCGGATACCATCTGTCCGATAAGCTCGTAGTCGAAGGTGTTCCAGGTGCCCACTACCTGTGTATCCTTGAGGTTAGGATACAGTTCGTTTCTCTTGTGTATCGTATCGATAACACCTATGATCTTATCGGCATCTCCCAGAATTGTGACTGCTTGCGCGGCATACCCACTTTGGACAATTATCCTCTCGATGGGCATCTGAATGGTAACTGTTCTGCCTGCTGAATCGGTGATAGTCCTTGGGTAAGCATCCATAGCCGAAACGCTGCAGGTCAGCACGATGCATAATACAAGCGATATCAAAAAACTCGAATTGGCGTTCATCATCGTCCTCCGATTGTCAAGTATGCTTTTTTTAACTCAAGATTTCTTAAGTTCAAGGTGAATATTGGCTCTATAAATAAATAACGGTCTGATATGAGGGGTTGTGGCAGCCCATAGCGAACTTGAAAAGAAAACAATCCTAATTGTGGTGACCTTCAAGGCTTACAGGTTCTGCATATCGAATCCTTCTCGCAGCACTCGTGCTCCACCTGCAGAGTAGTATGCTCGATTCCAAATTCATCTTTGAGCCGTGACTTCAAATCTCTCATGACCTTTGGCCAGGAGTCCTGACTCTCGTCGTCCATCACCACATGGGCGCTGAGGATAGCGTTGTGAGAGCAGAGATTCCAGATATGAAGATCATGCACATCGGCCACGCCCGGTGAGCTGCGCATATGCTCTTCTACCTCCTGCAATTTGATGCAGGCCGGGGTCCCTTCCATCAAGATCTGTGCAGCTGACTTCATCACTCTCCAGGATCCAGCGATGATGATCATTCCTATCAGCAAGCCTGCCAGAGGATCGGCAAGCATCCAGCCTGTCCGCCAGATCACAATCGCCGCCGCGATCACACCCAGAGATGACACTGCATCCCCGAGGACATGGAACATGGCGCTCTGCACATTTGCATCCTCCAGCGCAGCATGATGGTGGCCATGATCGTCATTATGTTTTTGATGGTCTGCCTGGTGATGTCCCCCAAGGATGAAGGCTACCACCAGATTTCCGGCCAGTCCGAGCATTGCAATTGCCAAGAGTTCAATGCCCATGACAGGCTGGGGCGAGACGAAACGACGGTAAGCCTCCCAGAAGATGCCCGCGGATATTATCGCCAGCGTTATCCCGTTGATCAGCGACGCAAAGACCTCGAGACGGTGGTAGCCAAAAGTATGATTCTCGTCAGCCGGAAGCGAGGACAGACGAAGGGCAGCATAGCTCAGGGCTAAGGCGAAGACATCCAGGAAGACATGGGCTGCATCGGACTGCAGGGCCAGGCTTCCCGTCCACCATCCTCCCACCAGCTCAATGATGAATATGGAGCAGGTGAGAGCAATGGATATCCGGAAGCGGGACTCGATCGACTTGGATGGATGCTGCATCACGGGATTATTCTCCGCTTATTCGCTCTTTTCCTGTCGCTCTCATGAGTTTACTCGATATTTCATCCTTTCTGCAGGGATGCTTGCCGAGATCGCAGTAGATCGCAAAGTGGTCCAGCCACTGGGGACGATCGGGGGCGGTCTGTATGAAGCTCACCAGGCTCTTGATTTGCTCTACGGTCTTGGGGTGGAGCTCATGCTCTATCACGCAGGCATCTTCATCGGCTATCTTTTCTGGAACCCCGATGAACTTCAGGAATGCAAATATCGTGCTGTGTCTGTCCTCGATGACTCTTCCGATCTCCTCGCCTTCTGCGGTGAGAGATACCCCTTCGTTTTTCTTATAGACAAGATAGCCCTGATCGTTCAGCTTCTTGACCATCTCCACAACTGTCGGTGGCTTGGTCCCCAGCTGCTTGCATATATCCCTGATCCTGACAACTCCCTTCTCCTGGGAGATGACGTAGATGGCCTCAAGGTAGTCCTCTGCCTTTCTGGATAGATTGCCCTTCATATCAGTTCTAAATAAATCCGTTTGAGATTAAAATCTACAGTTCCTATGATTTCATTCTTTGCAGGGCTGGCACCATTTGCTGGCTATGTCGTTACCAGGCCATTTTGCTGGTCAGCCTCCTCATCGTCGGCACCAAAGGCAGCGCAATGACCAGGAGGATTATCGCCGGAGAGATCTCGGACAGCAACGCGAAATCCTCAGCCTCTCCCAGGAGGTACATCAGCCAGTCAGCTCCTGCCATCAGCAGATATAGCCCGCCGACGGCGACCGAGAGGAGAAGTCCCCCCATGAGGAAGGAGATGCCATCTCTTCGGCCGCTTATGAGGCCCTTCACTCCCATCAGGTAGGTTGCCGATACCACCAGAAGAACGCCAATGCTCAAAAGGCCTCCGGGAAATATATCCGGCTTTCCAGCCGCCTCTACAATGGCTGCTGCACAGTATCC
>MVQH01000102.1 GCA_002067755.1 Methanosaeta sp. PtaB.Bin018 | reverse complement strand
GGAGGAGGCTATAAGCGCCAGTGCAGCACAGCAGGATTCGGCTGCCTCTTCGTCTGCGGCCAATGCATCCTCAACCGCCGAATCAGAGCTGCCGCCCGCCGAAACCGCCACAGTATCCGTTGGAGGAAGCTGGTCCATTGAGCTAAACGACAGCCTGATCAGGGATATGGCCCTGGCCCTGTTCCAGAGCGGAGGATACGTCTACGGAGCCGGTAACATGAGGAAAGGAGACACCACTTTGCAGGTGGCGGCGTCAGGATCTGTGAGCGGCAATGAGATGGATCTGGACATCATATCCTTGGGAACCATCAATCTCTACAAGCTGAAGCTCGAGCTCGACGGGGACTCGGGCTCAGGAGATTATCAGGCTTTCTCTGCAACAGGCGAAACATGGAGAGGGAATGCCGAGGGTCTGAGGATCTCCGCGCAGGAATAGATCAGATGGCAATCTTTAAGAGCTCTGAGGTGTGCATACCTAATTTGGAGGTATCAGGAGAATGGGATTTAAAAGTGTGATGATCTCTTTGGCATTGGCCTTGTGCCTTGTAACTGTGGTATTTGGCCAGGGGCCAAAAAATCAGATTGTAGAGCCATCTTTTCCGGAGGAGACTATGTCGGGCAGCGAGATCTACAATGAAGCTCGCTCTGGGGTCTATACAAGCCCAGGTGACTCCGAGCTCTCTTTTCGAAATGAGAGCCTGTTTGTAATCAGGAAGGACACAGGGATGAGTCCGAATGCCGTTGCCAAGGGCGTTAGGACTCCTGTTAAAGTTATCAAGGGACTTGGGGTCTCTCCTGCAGCAGGAAGCTGGTCCTTCACTCTGACTGATTTTGTAACCAGGTACTTGAAGCTCAACCTTTACCAGACAGGGGATGCGGTATTCGGCTCAGGTGAGCTGGTGGAAAATGGCGTCAGCGTACAGGTCACTGCCGGAGGCACAGTGCTTGGAGATCAGCTTGCCTTGTTCGTCACGCCGCTTGGCAGTGCGAATCTCTTCCGCCTAAGCCTGACCATCCAGCCCGGATCCATGGATGGTGACTATATCTACACAGGTCAGGGAGTGACCCAGCCAGGAGTGGCCTTTGGAAGCCTTATAGCGTCTGCGGCAACAGCTGCCACAGCCTGACCACTCTCAATACAACCATTTTTTAGCAGCGAGGATCAGCTCCTTCCTGCCCTCGCTGCTTTTTGCCACACTCCCTCGTAATCGTCCAGAGATTCGATCTGGTCGTGAATGTCAATTCGGTGCTGGACCTCTGCCGCACGCAGCCTCATCTCCGTGGACAGGCGCAGCATCTCACGTGCATCATCCTTGAGATGCTCTGCCTCTTGCCAGAGGCTCTCCGCGAGCTCTGGATTGGTCGGGCGGCAGTCTACTGACTCCCTGCGAAGCTCTCCTTCTTTTTGCAAAGCAGCCTCGTACTCTTCCCGCAAACGCTTCGACTCAGCCATGAGCTCTTTTACCTCTTGCGTCATGTCCTCAATGCTTCTGGCTACCAGATCCTTCTCTGAGAACATCTCATGCCTCCAGCATCTTTTGAAATATTTGGTGAAATCTCATATCCTCAGTGAGCTCGGGATGAAAGGCCAAAGCAAGCAGGTTATCCTGGCGCGCTCCCACAATGACCTCGCCTATTCGCGCCAGCACCTGCACTTTGTTGCCCACATCAACGATTGCAGGAGCGCGGATGAAAACTGCCCTGTAGGGCCTCTCGAAGCCTTCGACCTGCAGATCAGCTTCGAAGGACTCCCTCTGCGGCCCGAAGGCATTCCGATCGACCTTGATGTCCATTAACCCAAGCGGCCTGACCTTGGCATCGCCCTCGATCTCTCTCGAGACCAGCACCAGGCCTGCGCACGTAGCGAGGATGGGCACGCCGGATCTCGCAGCAGCCTTCAGCTCTTGGGCCATACCAGAGATCTCCAACTGGCGGCTGATGCTAGTGCTCTCTCCTCCAGGCAGCACCAGGCCATCGCAGCCCAATATCTCGCCTGGCCTTCTGATCTCAAGCACTTCCCCTTTCCCCGACAGAGCCCTCTGCATGGCCAGGACATGCTCTGAGACATCCCCCTGCAGTGCCAGGACCCCTATCCTTGTCACTTACCAGCCTCTCGTCTGCAGAGCTTCCCCTTCGGGGATGCTTGCCGCATCCAGCCCTTTCATCGCTGCGCCAAGGCCCTTGGATACCCTAGCTAAAATCTCTGGTTCATCGTAGTGGTGAACTGCCTGCACAATGGCTGAGGCCATGGCAGCAGGATTCTCGGACTTGAAGATTCCCGAACCCACAAATACACCATCGGCTCCAAGCTGCATCATCAGGGCCGCGTCTGCTGGCGTGGCCACGCCTCCTGCAGCGAAGTTGACCACTGGCAGACGCTGCATTCTGGCGCACTCCACCACCAAATCAAAGTCAGCTTCGATCTCACGAGCTACCTTCATGAGCTGCAGATCGTCCATGCCCTTCAGGCTCTTGATCTGGCCTTGAATCCTCCTCATGTGCAGCACAGCCTGGCTTACATCTCCTGTTCCTGCCTCGCCTTTGGTCCTGATCATCGCTGCGCCTTCTTTGATGCGCCTGCAAGCTTCGCCCAAATTCCTAGCTCCGCAGACGAATGGTATGGCGAACTTTGTCTTTTCAATGTGAAACTCGTCCGCTGGGGTGAGAACCTCTGACTCGTCCACCATATCCACTCCAATGGCCTCCAGGATCTGAGCTTCTACGAAGTGGCCTATCCTGGCCTTTGCCATGACTGGAATGGTCACTGCATCGATGATGGACTCAATGACCGCAGGATCTGCCATCCTGGCCACGCCACCCATCTTTCTTATGTCCGCAGGAACGGCATGAAGCGCCATGACCGCCACAGCCCCAGCCTCCTCGGCGATGATTGCCTGTTCTGGGGTAGTGACGTCCATGATGACGCCACCCTTCTGCATCTTTGCGAAACCGCGTTTGAGCAGTTCCGTACCAAATCGAAGATTTTCAAGCTCCATGAATTGCCCCAAACGTTCTTAAGTGCGAGGCTAATGCTGATAAAATAAATAAACTTTGCCCCGGCGGACAGGCCGACCGTGCGCATAAAAACGAAAAAAGGGGGTGTGGGAGCCTATTTGAGCCCCATTCATGCCATGTAGTTCTCGTAGATGTAGATATCTTTGTCTGCATTGCGGTCGTCAGTCCAGACAACTCTCCCCGTCCTGATGCGCGGCTCCGTCTGATTTTTGGCATCGGCGCAGATGGCCTTCTCCTGTTTCACTCTTTGGTCATAGGAGTAGATGTCCCAGTTGCCGTTGCGTTTGTCTTGCCAGACGATTACGCCATTCTCCACATCCGGTTTGGTCTGATCTGCCATGTCGCTTGTTATCTGTGTCACCTTGCTGGTGTTCAGCTCCATTGCATAGATATCCCAGTTTCCATTCCTGTTGTCTTGCCAGACCACAGTTCTGCCATCCGTTGCTGGATTGATCTTCTCTCCTGGCCCGCTGGTGAGCTGAACAGGATCTTTGCCTTGCCTCCAGATCCAGATCTCAGAGTTTCCGCCCTTGCTGTCCTGATATACAACAATGCTTCCACCAGCACGCTGATTTGTTCCGCTGGGCGGAATGGAGGGCACGCTCTCTATGCCATAGAGCAACTTCTTGTAGACCCTCCATCCAAAGCTCGCCACTGGCTGGTCCAGATAGGAGACGTACTGGTCGCTCAGCGAGATGGGCGCAGGCGCTGCCAGTCCCCAAACCAATTCGGTGCTGTTGCTGTTTGCCACATCAAAGGTCCTCAAGGACCAATAGTTCTCGATATTGTACTGGTTCAACGGGTTTCTGGCAATCCAGCTTATTATATTTTCGCAGATGTCCGGATACATATCCTCGTAAGGGCTGGCAGCCAGAGGCAGTTCGAGCTCTTGTGTCAGGCTGTAGACATATACATCAGGATTTCCTGTGCGGTTGTCCATCCATGTTACGTAGTATCCTACCAGGTCGTTGCCTCCCACCGACGGGTGGCTCTGGTCTCCTGGAGCCTTACAGATAACGCTCGTCTGGCCAGCTGACACAGAAACCGACCTTGGCCTGCCGGTCATTGCATTGAGCCACACAAGTCTCTTATCCATGTTGGGCTTGACCTGGCCAGGCCCTGCCTGGACCAGCTCGTCCTTCCAGTTGCTGATGTCCAGCCTGCGAATAGATGTGTCCTCTCCTGAGCCATCCACATAGGCGATGTATTTGCCAAAAGCCACTGGGCTTGTCTGATTTCCTGGCCTGGGATAGGTCTTGCCCCATTTTTTGTCCCAGAGATAATAGGAGATGTCGCTGCTTTTGCCGTCTTCCCAGACAATGGTGTTTCCAGAGACATCCGGATAAACCTGATCTCCTTCGCCCGTCAGCTTCGTCTCATCACCGGACTTCAAGTCCTTCGCATAGACATCCCAGTTGCCATTCCTGTTGTCCTGCCAGACCACCAGATCGCCGCTGATGATGGGGTACATCTGCTGGCCAGGTCCCTTGTAGACGGGCTCGGTCCCGTTGGTGGCCATGTCCATTAGATAGACATCCCAGTTGCCGCTGGAGTTGTCCATCCACACAACTCTGTTCCCAGAGATGGACGGCCAGACCTGATCGCCCGCGCCAGATGCAACAACAGATTCCACGCCCGTGGTCAGATCCTTCATGTAGATGTCCGAGTCTCCGCCTCTGTAGTCGGACCAGACCACTTTATCGCCTGACACTTTTGGATAAAGCTCATCCCAATCTCCCCTGGAGATCGGCTTCTCAGATCTTGTGAAGAAGTCAAAGCCATAGATGTTCCAGTAGCCCCCACGATTGTCGCTCCAGACCAGCAAGCTTCCGTTTGTGCTGGGAAAATCGGTGTTCAGCAGCAGCAGCGGGTCGGAGAGAATGTACCTCATCTTGATCTGAGCATAGCCATTGCTGTTGTCCATCCAGACGATCCTGTTGTCGCTCATGATCTTGGAGGATAGGTGGGGCTTCACTTGATATGGATCTCCCTTTCCGTCGTTTGGCGTCTGTTGCAGCGGAAGCACAGCTACAGGCACTTCGACGCTCTTTCTGAGATCATATAGATATATGTCTGAGTCTCCGCCCCTCACATCCAGCCAGGCCACGTAGTCTTTGTAAATCATGGGAGAGCCCTGGTTGGCTGTGTTTGTGACCAGCGGTCTTTCGACCTTTGTGACGAGGTCATAGGAGTAGATGTCCCAGTTCTTGTTCCTGCCGTCTGCCCAGACAACTGTATCTCCCCAAACCCAGGGTTGTGCCTGTCGGGCGGAGTTGGTGCAGATTGCACTCTCCTCTCCTGAGGTCAGGTTATAGAGATATACATCCCATTTATCCTCACCGCTTCTCGAATCGATCCAGACGATCTTGTCTGCGTTTATCACTGGCGAGAGCTTCAATGACTCCTGTGTGGTGATCTGCCTCTCTTTACCTGTTGTGATATCGTAAAGATAGATCTGCTCGCTGCCAGAACGTCTGTCGATCCAGATGATGCTATTGCCATCGATCATTGCGTAGCGGTGGTCCGATGCATCGGTTGTAACCTGCGTGGTCTTTTTGGTCGTCAGGTTATAGAGAAAGATATTGAGGTTGCCACGGCTCTTGTCTGTCCAGATCACATTGTTGCCGCTGATGTCAGGGCTGCTGTGGTCGAAGCTGTCATTGGTTATGCTCGCCTCTTCTTGAGTGGTGATGTTGAATAGATATACATTGAAATGGCCGTTTCGATTGTCCGTCCAGACGATTTTATCTTCGGATATGGATGGGTTGGTGTGATTGAATGGCCCGCTGGTAATAGAAACATCTGCCAGTATCTTGAAGTCGTACATGTAAATATCAGGATCTCTAGACCCTTCTCTGTAGTCAGCCCACACAACGCCCCTGCTGCTGATGGCCGGCTCCATCTTGATGTACCCAGGGGCTGGGGCGAAATCCGCGCCGGCTTTGATGTCATAGAGATATATCTCAGTGCCGTTGTTCAGGTAGGCAATATAATCGCCAAATACCTTGGGATCCGTCTGTTTGCCTGGCTCTGTCAGTGTGGTGGTCTTTTGAGTCGTCAGGTCGATGAAGGCGATATCCGGCTCTCCTGTGCGATTGTCCGCCCATGCCACGATGTTTCCATGAATCGAAGGGAACGACTGGTCACCAGGCCCTGTGGCAAGCGCCAACTCTTTGCCGCTTGAGATATCATACAGATAGACATCGAAGTCTCCTGCGCGCTTGTCCATCCAGACCACTCTGTCTCCATCGATCTTGGGCTCTATCTCTTCGCCCTTTCCCGATGGTAAGGTCTGCTCTCTCTTGGATCTCAGGTCGTAAAGGTGTATCTTGTAGATGCCATCGCGATCGTCCGACCATACCACGCGCTCGCCGCTGATGTCCGGTTGGGTCTGGTTCCCTGGTGCGACGGTGATGGCGGACTCAGTCCGGTTTACGACATCGTACATATAAACATCCCCATTTCCAGAACGCATGTCCTGCCAGACGATGCGCTCTGCAGACACCGCAGGATTGAGCTGGAAAAATGGATTGATGCATACCCATTTTTCCAGGCCTGTCTCCAGGTCGTACATGAAAATGTCGTAGTTTCCACTCCTGTTATCCGACCAGGCTACGATATGTCCGTCTATGGCTGGCTGCTCCTGCTCTGAGCCAGTCACTATTGCTACAGGGCGCTCCTTTCCAAACTCTGCCCCGCTGGCAGTGCCCGCAATTAGGAGCGCCGCCATCATAATCAAGCTTGCCTTCTGCATCTCATCACTCTGCGATCTGTCGATGAAGT
The DNA here is from genome assembly GCA_002067755.1 of Methanosaeta sp. PtaB.Bin018. Classification (GTDB taxonomy): domain Archaea; phylum Halobacteriota; class Methanosarcinia; order Methanotrichales; family Methanotrichaceae; genus Methanothrix. The sequence continues at coordinate 10,449 of MVQH01000102.1, read as the reverse complement.
TCTCTTTCTTGCATTGACTTGCTCTGACGAACCAGTATAAGGATTTATCTCGACGTTTGACGTGGTTCATCGCAGGCACAAGCTTAAAGCTGGATTTTGCATATCCAGGAATAGGGATCTCGGGAATTGGGATTTATGGTGGACTCTCAAGCTATTGATGCAAAAGCCGTTATCGAAGCTGCGCTCTTTGCTGCAGGCAGGACGCTCACGCTCAGGGAGCTGGCAGATCTCTCAGGCCTCTCAGAGGAGAGGGCACGCTCTGAGGCCATGGACCTTGCAGCTGAATACAACCGTCGAGCCTCGGGCATCGAGGTCAAGAGCATCGGCGATGGTTTCGCAATGCAGGTTCGATCGCGTCTGGCCCGTGTGGTCGTCCCACTGGCTCCCAAGGAGATCGGGGCGCCGCTCATCAGGACTTTAGCCATCATCGCATACAAACAGCCTCTCAAGCAGAGCGATCTGGTGGAGATCAGGGGCAACAAGAGCTACGAGCATGTGAAAGAGTTGGAGAGAAGAGGGCTCATCAGTGCCGAAAAGAAGGGAAGAACCAAACTCCTCACCACGACTCGAGCCTTTGCAGATTACTTTGGCATCGAATCATGCAATCCTCAGGCGGTAAGAAGGGCACTGCTAAAAGACAAGAAGCTGATCGGAGTCTCGCCCATGTACAAGAGCCTGGCACTGCGCCTGGGCCTCGACTTCATAGTAGTAAACCCCTACAACCCAAAGGCCGAGGATCTGTCGAGACTGAAGGAGATAGAGCTTCTGGTCCTGGCCCCGGGCTATGCAGATCGAGTGAGGGAGCACTACTCTGGCGAGATGCTGGAGGCGAGCATTCGCACGCTCTCCCAGCTGAAAGAGAGTGCTGAGAGGATATGCCAGGCAGCGGGGTCAGGAGATGTCGAGCCGCTTGCGGCAGAGGTGGACTTGCTGCTACGCAGATTCAGGGAGAGGGCAAAGAGCGCCAGGCCCATCAAGCCGCTGACTCCTATGATCGAGGAGATCGCTCGCGATCTGAGAATTGCCGTTCAGGAGGACGGCCTGCGTGCTGCCCCTGATTCTGCGAAGATGGATGCTGACATCCTGGTGCCTGCCCACCAGCCATATGATACGGATATACTGGAGAGAGTGGTGCAGCGCTACGAAAGCATCCTGAAGCCCTCCGAAGTGTGAGGATCCAACTTTGCGAAAAGCTCGGCCAGTAAAAATTATAAACTTGTGGAATTGCGAATTACGTGATGAACTTTGTTGAGATCTATCCCTTTCTCGTAGCCCTGCTCATAGGTGCTCTCATCGGCACAGAACGCCAGCGCCGTCTAGCTGAGGATAACGTTCGAGGAGTAGCAGGGCTGCGCACCTTCACCCTGATTGCTCTTCTTGGTGCCCTATCTGCTACGCTATCAGTCGAATACGGCTCGGGCTTTGCTATTGCAGCACTGGCAACCTTTACAATCCTTGTGGGCATAGGCTATGCCTCGTCCGTCACAGCTCTTGGCAGAATCGATTTTACAGGTGCAGTAGCAGCAGTAGTTACCTTTGTCCTTGGAATGCTCAGCAGTTTTCCAGACAGCATCCTATTGGCTGTAGCCCTGGCAATCATTACCACTTGGATCCTGGCCACGCGAGCAATCACACACCACTATGTCGAGGCTCTGAGCGAGACCGACCTGCTGGATACCCTCAAGATGGGAATAATGGCCCTTGTGATCTATCCTCTGCTGCCTGAAACGCCGCCCGACCCGTGGGGCGTCTTAAACCCAAGACAAATCTGGCTCTTCGTTGTACTGGTCAGCCTCATCGGCTACGTGGGCTATGTACTGATCCGCATTCTGGGCACTGAGAGGGGCCTGAGCCTGACAGGCATTTTGGGAGGCCTCGCCTCGAGTACAGCTTTGGCATCTGCCATGGCATCTGAAGCAAAAGAGAACAGAGAGATCGTCTCTTCTGCTGCCTTCGCCACGGCGATCGCGAGCTGCACCATGTTTCCCAGGGTTCTCTTCATAGTGCTGGTTGTGAATAGAGCTCTATTCATCTCGCTCCTGCCGCCTCTCTTGATTATGACGACTGTGGGCGTAGTCCTATCATACCTGCTGATGATCAGGAGACGCCCGATCATAGGAAAAGAGGTGATTGTAAAAGATCCCTTCAGAATCGTCCCAGCGTTGAAGTTCGGCGCCCTCTTCGCCATTGTGCTTTTAGCCTCGAAGCTCGCCAGCCTCTACTTTGGAGACGCTGGGACTTACGCAGCAAGCATCATCGCAGGTCTTGCAGATGTCGATGCCATAACACTATCCATGGCAACGCTTGCTCAATCAACAGTGGACTCAAATGTAGCTGTCACATCCATTGCCATTGCTGCCATAACCAACACTCTGGTCAAGCTTGCAATAGCATACATCCTTGGCAGCGTCGAGTTCGGCAACAAGGTTGCAGTCATCTTTGTGCCGATGGTAACCGCAGGGTTGCTTGCAGTCTTTCTAATCTAAAAAATGATGGGCCCGACGCGATTTGAACGCGTGATCCCCGCCGTGTAAGGGCGATGTCATAACCAGCTAGACCACGGGCCCTTGTCCGAGTTCACTATCCCTTCGTGATATTAGATCTTATCGCTTAGCCTGCCCATGAGAGCAGGCTTAAGCTTGCGGATGTACAATCCAGTATTCGTCTCCTCCAGCACCTTCTCAGATGGCTTCTTGGTGATCAGACTCACAAATATCATGGCTAGCACTGATAGCGCGAATCCGTAAATGCTGGGGTGCATGGGCATGGCAGCAATGTACTTTGCATAGTAGCTGAAGGCGAAGACCCCTACCAGTCCCACGATCATTGAAGCAATAGCACCCTCGCGGGTGGCCCTTCGCCAGTACAGACCGGCAAACAGGGGAGTCACAAAGCAGGCAAGCATGACGCCTATGGCCATCCAGATGAGCCAGGCCAGGAGCTCCGGCGGATTGGACCAGGCCAGATAAAGGGTGATGATCGTGGAGAGCAGAATGGCAGCCCGGCTGAGCAGTGTGATCGCCTCCTCGGAGGCATCCGGATTTATGAATTGCACATAAACATCCCAGCTCACGTAGCTTCCGATCGTCAGCATCAGCCTGTCCGTGGTGGACATGACAGCCGACAGGACGATTATGGCGACAAGAGGAGCAAATATTCCTGGGAAGACGTATTGCGCAGCCACGATAAAGCAGTAGTCCGATGGGTTGGCAACTCCTGTTGGCATGGCTATCATCTTATCATGCACCATGGAAAGAGCAGCAAAACCGGATATCTTACACAGATACATGATCACAGCATAGATGACGAAAGCTGCCAGGGGCGCCCATCTGAAGTATTTGATATCTCTTGCTGCAAGGACGTTGTTCACAACATGCGGAGCTGCAGCAAGACCAAGTGTGAGCAGGAAGAAGAAAGACACCAGGTACTCAGGTGTCAGGAAGGCGTACTTGGCATACGGCGGATGCATCTGGGGATACCATAGATGCGTCATGTTGACATCGATTCCCGCCAAGACTGTGTTGATATGAGTCATGCCGCCTGCAGCCGCAATGACTGCCGGACCGACGAGCAGCACACCCAGTAATATCATTATGCCCTGTACCAGGGAGGCCATGCCTATGGCATACAAACCGCCGAGGATAGTGTAGCCCATGACTATGACAGCTCCAATCAACAGCGCCCATTGATAAGGTATATTGAAGAGCCAGGATAGGACCATGCTGATGGAGATGTACTGACCTACAAGGTAGATTATGGATATCAGAATTCCTATGATCGCCGATGTGCCGCGAATTCCCTTGGGACTGTAGAACCTGTGAGCAAAATAGTCCTGCACAGTCACATAACCGGTTTTGGCAGAGACGGTGTGGAGCTTCGTCCCGAAGAACAGTATGCACACTGCAGCGGACAGCGGCACAAATATCTGCTCCCAGATGCTGGGCCAGCCTGTGGCAAAGCCCAAGCCTGCGACTCCAAGGATCGTCATGCCGCTGCAGATGCTGGCCACAACCAGAAGCGTAAAGGTCCAGAAGCCCAGATTTCTTCCTGCCACAAGGAAGTCCTCTGAGTTCTTGATCTTCTTCGAGGCCAGAGCTCCAATGGCCATCAGGCCTACGAAATATAATATTATGATAAATGTTCCGACAAGCTCCATTTGCATTCACCACCTCAGAGCCCAGAGCAAAAGCAGTAAGGATATGGCTACAGGCACAATTATAACTCCAATAAAGGTATCCGTCGGCAAACCGATGATCAATAAATTCCCTCCCAATTGTGACGTGGTAGCATGTACCAAGTCAGCATATTATAAAGCTAACGTTCATATGCTCGATCATCGTTTTGAGGTTTAAACGCCATGTATGACCTGATAATTGCGGGAGCGGGCCCTGCAGGATCGGCTGCTGCCAGAGCGGCTGCAATGATGGGCCTGAAGACTCTGATCTTAGAGAAAGATGCCTTTCCCAGGTACAAGCCCTGCGGCGGTGCCCTATCCGATCGAGCTGTCTCGCAACTCGGCTTTCCCCTTCCAAAAGTGCTTTGCGAGAGGACAATCACAGGGGCCCGGATCCATTTTCGCGACAGGGTCCTGGAGAGGCACAAAGGCTCTCGTCTCACAACTCTGGTAACGCGAAGCTGCTTTGACCAGTTTCTTTTGCAAAAGGCCGAGGACTCTGGTGCAATCCATGTGACCGCAAAGGTCCTGGATTATAGAGAGACAGATGACTGCGTCTTCGTATCGACGAAGAACGGGATCTATCGAGCCAGGTTCCTCGTGATCTCCTCCGGGTGTCAGGACCGTCTTAAAAACAAGATCCGCGGCCAGGCAGCCAAGGAGTCGATGGGGGTTTGCATGGTCACGGAGGTAGAGGAGGACGACAGGATCATCGAGGAGAGGCTGAATGGTTCTCTGGATATTTACTTTGGTGTAGCAGAGATGGGTTACGGATGGATCTTTCCCCATAGGGGGTACTACTCAGTTGGCATAGGCGGTTTAGCATCTCGACAGATGCACGCACGAAAGATGATGATGGAGTTTTTAAAGGCCAATGGTTTTCCATTAAACCAGATGCTTCATGGACACCTCATACCTCAAGGAGGAAGAGGCGAGATGGTCGCAAGAGGCAGAGTGCTGTTGACGGGCGATTCAGCAGGATTCGTGGATGCCTTCAGCGGAGAAGGCATCTACTACGCACTGCGCTCCGGGCAGATAGCAGCTCAGGTGATTGGGGGAGTGCCTGCATCCAAGGTCGCCGAGACATATCAGTCGAGATGCAAAAAGGAGATTGGAGACGAGCTGGGATATGCCTTGCAGCTCTCCAAGATGATGCACAGCCATCCGGAAATATTCTTGCGCATACTGGCCAGCCAGGATGAGGTTTTGGATAGATATCTGGAGATTGCAACTGCCAAGGGATCTTACAAAGGCTTTGTGCGGTGGCTGGTTCCAAGACTGCCTATCAGCATCCTGCGCTCCTTCATGGATATCTTTCAGAGCAAAGGGCTTTGACAAAAAAATCAGGTGAAGACCTCGCCAGTCCTCACCTTGCCGGACTTCTCCACAGGCGAGACGAATATCCTGCCGTCTCCGAACTTGCCTGTGCGTCCGGCATCGCAGATGGTCTTCATGGCAGAATCGACGTCCGCGTCCTGGACGTAAAGCTCCAGCTTGAGCTTGGGAAGAAGGTCCACATCCAGGGTTCCACCTCGATACTGAAGCTTTATGCCTTTTTGCTCGCCTCTGCCCAGGACCTCAGTCACAGTCATGGCGATGAAACCCCTCTCTTCCAGGGCCCTCTTCACATGTTCGAGCCTCTCTGGCCGAATTATCGCCTCGATCTTTTTCATCTATGCCACCACCCAAATTAAGCATACGCTTTCTCGCCGTGCTGAGCGATATCCAGTCCCACGTATTCCTCATCCTCGCTAACCCTCAGGCCCATGACCTCATCCACGATCTTGGCCAGGATGTAGGTTAGCACGAAGGCGTAGATCACGGATGCGCCTGCTGCCATGATCTGAACTTGGAACTGATGAAGGTTGCCATAGATGAGGCCTGTGTAGTTGTTGACTGACGCAGTGGCAAATATGCCTGTGGCCACAGCACCCCAAAGGCCGCCCATACCGTGTACCGCCCAGGCATCGCAGCTCTCATCCAAGCCCCTGCCGACGCGCAGAAGCAGCATGCCATAGCAAAGGACGCCAGCGACTCCGCCAATTACAATGGCAGAGATGCTGTCCACATAACCTGCAGCAGGAGTGATAGCTACAAGTCCCGCGATAGCCCCGCTCACCATTCCAAGGGCACTTGGTTTTCCTTTGAGCCAGCTTGCAGCAAGCCAGGTTAAGGCACCTGCTGCGGCAGAGGTGTTTGTCACAACGAATGCGCTGGCAGCAAGGCCGTTGGCTGCCAGAGCGCTGCCGGAGTTGAAGCCAAACCAGCCAAACCATAGCAGCCCAGCTCCGATCATGGCCATTGGTATGTTATGCGGCTCCATGACATAAGATCCAAAGCCGATCCTCTTTCCGATGACGAGTGCTATGGCCAGAGCTGAGAATCCTGAACTGATGTGAACCACAGTGCCACCTGCAAAGTCTAAAGCTCCCAGCTGCGCCGACCAGCCACCTGCCCAGACCCAGTGAGCGAGGGGATCATAGACCAGGGTGGTCCAGAGCAGCGCCAGCACGATGAAGGAGCTGAGCTTGATGCGCTCCGCAACGGCTGACGTTAGGATGGCGAGCGTTACGGCTGCGAATACCAACTGGAAGGCCATGTAAATCAGATGCGGTATATTTCCTGCCAGTGGTGCGGATTCAATCCCCACACCTCTCAAGCCCGCATAGTTCAGGCCGCCGATAAATCCGTTAATGTCAGTTCCGAAGGCCAGGCTGTAGCCTAAGAGCACCCATTGGATGCTGGCAAGCGCAAAGGCCAGGAATGATAGGCCGATCATCGAGACAACTGTTTTGCTTCGGACCAAACCTCCGTAGAACAGACCAACGCCTGGCGTCATGAGCATCACCAGTGCCGCAGACGCCAGTACCCATGCTGTGTCACCACTGTTAATATCCAAGCTGCATCACCCTCAAATAAATATGGATGCTAAACGCATCTAATTATCGTGCTAATATCCGGACATGCACTTTAGATTCTGGTCAGCAGTCCGCAGGATCGATTCTCCGAACAGAGATTAAAAAGGTATTTGATACAAATTCGGAAAAACTATGAACAATTCACATTGGACCGAAATATTGGACCAAATGGACCAAAAAAGAGTTGAGGTTGACTCAATCAGCCTGATGCAGATACAGCCTTGTAAGTCACGCTGACGAAGGCCGTAACCTTTGCCATACCCTCTGGAATGTAATCGTCTCTAAACAGACGGCTGATTCTAGAGATGCCCCAGAACCTGTCGTTCATTCTCCAAGGCATACCCCATTCATAAGTCGGGCCGATCTCGATATCGGGGTATGAAGGCTCTTCGATCTCCATTGCCTTTCCAAGGCTGAAACCAAGGCTTGATGCATAATTCTCCGCTTTAGCTTTGGCATCGTCCAATGCTCTCTTCCTTGCTTGGTCGACGGCTGTGTTGGGATCATTTAAGGCGTATCCCAAGACATATGCTTTTGCGCCAGCTGCATTTGCAGCGTCGATGAGCTTTTGGGTCTGGTTTGCATCGCTTATCTTCTTTTTAATTATGATCTGCTCAGCAGCGGCTTTTGTGACTACTTCTTTGCAGGTGGTGTTGTTGTTCACGGTATTGCATACCAGTTTATGATAGGTCATGTGGCGTTTAAATCTATCCGGCATAATCTCTTCTTTTTTAACACCGGCATTGATCAGAGATTCTTCTGTTGAATTCAGCAACTTCGAGGCCATTGCTTCTGCTACTGTGACGTTATCGCTGTAGTTTTCAGCGCTGATCGCAATTATAGCCGTGTCTGCAGGGACCTGCACTGTGCCTATGCCTATTACTCGAAGCGAGCTATCTTGCGCGCAGGCGGTGACCATACATAACGCTAAGGTCACAAGCCCTATCAAACAACAAAGCTTTGAACTCATTTTATCATCTCCGACGGTTTGGTTTGGGTCCACAAGGAGGCAAGAGCCCAAGTGAGATGTGCTTCCCAATCCCACGGATCTTGTGCTATTACTCAAAAATATATAACATTTACGCTGTTAGTCGATAAATGATGCTTAATTTCGATAAACTTATTCGTTGATCGTGAAATATCGATGGAGATCGGCTTCGTGGATTGCTTTGTTCAGATAGCATGGATTGCTTTATTCAGATAGTTTTAAATCCTTCTGATGTCTGGAGAGGTGATCATGATGAGATACATAATTCCTACGGTTCTGCTATTCACTCTCGCAGGTACAGCTCCTGGAACTATATGGCTCTATACCGATCCCACATTTTTCAACACTGGCACGCAGTCGCAGGTCGGATCTTATACACCAGGAAACATATCGGCCTTTGAGATCGTGAACGCCCCTTATTTTGCACTTCTTGGCCAGGGATTTTACACTGATGCAATTCCTGTAAAGGTCAGCAATAGCAGCAACGCCATTCAGATCGGCAGCAAAGGTACATTGCCCCAGTCTCCGGTCCAGGTGACCTTCGGCGGCCATCTGGAGGACAACCTGAAGTACGCCCAAACCAAGTCATCAGTGAGGGTAGGCCAGCAGGGTTCCTGGAGCACTTTGAGCACCCCAGGTGTGCTGTAACTGAGATGAGGACCACTACACAGAACTTTTGGGCACGGTGATGCACAAAAATATTAAAAAAATATTAAAAAATGTTAAGTTGGCGGCTTTGGCGGCTTTAGCAGAACAATTGCAATTATGATGCCAATGACCGCAAGGATCGCTACGTATGGGAAGACTCCCATGTAGCTTCCTGACGCTGTCTTGATGGCGCCTGCCAGTTGAGGTCCGACGATCGCTCCGGCGCCATATGCCAGGAAGATCACACCATAGTTCCTCGGATAGTCAGCTGTGCCAAAGAAGCTTGCCGTAGCTGTGGGCGCTATGGCCAGCCAGCCGCCAAGGCACATCCAGAGGATTGCGAAAGAGACTATGTATAATGCATCGGTCCCTGGGCCCGCCATCTGCCACATCAACAACGATGCTAGCCCGATGAGGACGAAGGAGACAATTGCGGAATTCTTTGGTGTGATCTTATCCGTAAGGGTCCCAAAGATCGGTCTGCCGCCCCCATTGAAGATTGCGAAAAAGCCGACCAGGAATGAAGCAAGTCCGGTCTCAATCTGCACGACCTCAGTGCCTACTGGCTTTGATATGCCTATGGCCATGAGGCCCGCAATGCATCCGATGAAGTAACATAGCCAGAGGCCTATGAAGGCAGGCGTCTTGATCATCTGCTCGCGTTTAAAGTCACAGGTCACATGTGCTCCAGGCTTGGGAGCAGGAGGTGTCCAGCCGGATGGTTTGTAGCCTGCAGGTGGGAATGTTAACGGCAGAGAACATAGCGCAATGATAATTATGAACGCAATTCCAAAGAAGCGGAATGTGCTCATCACATCGAATGCTCCAATAAGATATGTCGCGATGTTCGCAGTGAAGAATGCAGAGAATCCGAAGCCCAAAACTGTCAAGCCCACCGCAAGGCCTCGCCTGTCCGGGAACCATCTTGCAGAGACTGCTACAGGGCACCCGTAGGCTATCCCCACACCTAAGCCGCCGATTACCCCGTATGTCGGATAAAGCATCTGCACCGAACCGGCCGTAGATGCAAGCAGCCATCCAAGGCCACAAATAATCCCTCCTGCCATGGCCATCTTACGTGGCCCAAAACTTTCGATGTACTTGCCCGAGAAGACCATGGCAACTGAGAAGACTGCCAGGAATATAGAAAAAGGCAACAGGACATCGCTTGCCGTAACCGTTTGGCCTATGTCAGTGAAGTGTTTTGTCAACGGGTTCACGAAGACGGACCATGAGTAAACGCTACCCAAGCACAACATAATGATTGTGCCCAATAGCACAAATAACCACCGCCCACCAGGCGGCTCTTTTATTACGTTTTCTGCCATGACTCTTACACCCTTTATAGATATTAAACTACCTAATTCTATACATAAACTGATATAGTTAGTATGGAGACATATTTTAATTCTTTATAAACCCATCCTCGTCTCCCTCCCATATCTTTGAAGGATTTTTTTTGATAAGGTGTTCTTATTTTCGACCCCTATATATTTAAATTTGACGGAGATTCATTGCTATTATACATTATATTAATTCATTGCTATTATACATTATATTTATACATTATATTATCTTGCTCTACTTTCCAACTTTTAGTTGTGGAGTCCTGAAATTATTTCGCCTATGATCTAATCTTGGACGCATAGCTTGACTTTTCCACATTTAAGTCCTGCCAGCCATATTAGCAGGTCTCTCAACCCACAAATTCACTGAAGGTC
>MVQH01000101.1 GCA_002067755.1 Methanosaeta sp. PtaB.Bin018 | reverse complement strand
GATGCTGGACAAGCAGGATCAGATGCTGGACAAGCAGGATCAGATGCTGGACAAGCAGGATCAGATGCTGCAGAAACAAGATATGATGTTAGATACACAGAAGGAGATGGTGGAGTTGCAACATGATCTGCTGGATGAAGTCAAAGATTCTAGAAAAGACCTGAAAAGCTACCTTGATCAAAGGTTCGAGAAGCTGGAGAGCGATGTGATCGAGATGAAGGCTGCCTTGCGGGCTAAGGGGATAATCTGACGCTATAGCTCTCGTCTCTTGCTGTTTCTCATCCAAGAGGAGCCTCTTGGCATTCTATTCAATGATTTTTCGAAAGCTCATCGACGCCGCAGTGAATATAAAAATGTCAAAGACTATCACGGCAGTGAAGTCAGCGAAGACGTTCGTCACATGTCCACTGATCATCAAACCTCTCACTGCGTCAACGGCGTAGGTCAATGGGTTGACGCATGCTATTGATTGCAGGAATGGAGGCATCAACGAGGTAGGGTACAGCGCATTGCTGGCGAAGAAGAGTGGCATGATCATCGCCTGTCCTATGCCCATGAAGCGTTCGCGGGTTTTCATGAGAGAGGCCACAAAGATGGACAGAGCCGCGAAGCCACCAGAGATCATGAATAACATCAAGAATGCTGCGAGGATATAGAGCGGATTTGAGATGAACTTCACGCCCAGCAGTATCGCTACAGGAAAGATTATCAGGGCCTGAACAGTGGCCCGGACTCCGGAAGCTATGGCCCGGCCGATAACAGTGGCATATCTTGAGGCCGGAGCCACCAGTAAGCGCTTTAGAATTCCTGTCTCTCTCTCCCAGACGATGGTGAGCCCGTAGAAGACTGAAACGAAGATCGTCGACTGAAGAAGCACGCCGGGAGTGATATAATCGATGTATGGAATGCCGTCAGTGGGGATGTCCCTCACATGGCTCATGACAGTGCCATAGACTGCCAGCCACAAGATTGGCTGAACTGCCCTGGTATAAATCTCAGTACGATCGTGCTTGAGCCTTCTCATCTCAAGCTCGATCATGGCAAACATCTCTCTCAAGGAATCAGTTGGGGCCATGGAGGTAACCTGATTGATTTCTTTGCTGGCGCATTCCAGCATATTTCAAAAAGACATCGTCAAGTGTCGGCTTTGTTGCTTTGATCCTTTTGAGCTTCACGCCTTCACAATTAAGAAGTTCCATGATCGCGGGCAGAGCAACCTCTCCGTCTTCGACTATCACATCTAAGACAGTGCCATGAACTGCGGCGTCATCAACGAGATTCAGAGCTTTTATTCTATCCAAGACATTTGATCGAAATAGGCGTCCCACATCCGTCTGACCGTCGGCCAGGAGGAACGATATGATATCGCTGTGAAGTGAACGCTTGAGATCGCTGGCTGTGCCGAATTTGACGATCTTGCCTTTATTTATGATGGCGACCTCATCGGAGTACAGATCAGCTTCATCCATATAATGGGTATTGAAGAAGACTGTAGTGCCGTACTCTTTCTTGAATGACATCAAATTCTCCCAAACAGCTTTTCTGGCTGAAGGGTCGAGGCCCAAAGTCGGCTCGTCCAGGAATAAGATCCTTGGTTTTACAAGCAGGGCACAGGCGATCTCAAGCCTGCGAATCATGCCTCCAGAATATTTCTTGACAAGTTTGCCTTCTACCTCCTCCAATCCCATGCTCTGCAAGGCATCTTGTATGCACTTCTTTCTGTTACAGGAGGATACGCCATAGATCTTGGCATAGATGAGCAGATTCTCAAAGCCCGTGATATCGGTCCAAACGCTCATCTCCTGGGGCACGTAGCCGATGATCTTGCGAACCTGTGCATCCTCTCGTACAACATCATGGCCGAAGGCACGAGCCACGCCAGATGTTGGACGGAACTGGGTGGTCAGGACACGCATCAAGGTTGTCTTGCCAGATCCATTTGGACCGAGGAGGGCAAAGATGACACCATCTTCAACCTCCAGATCTACTCCGTCCAGCGCATTCACCTTGCCATCATAGACCTTGGTGAGCCGATCTATTTCAAGTGCAATTTCCATATTCACCTTACAGGGCTTCACATACGTCATCACATGAATATGTATAAAAAATCTGTGGTAAATTGTATAAAAATATTATGAGTTGAACTGAAAGTGCGGAACATACGCAGAACAGGTTTGTTTTAAAGAATACACCTGCTGTGTTGAATATCTTTTGGTGATTTAGTCCTTCGTATATCGATTTTGGATTATTTTATGTTACTACTACGAATGGTCCTCTGCTTATGGGTTTTATGGACTTATTCAACACAGCAAATACACACAAAAATTTATCAATAAGATGGCCTCATCAAACCTAAGGAGGTTTAGCATGAAATTAGGTCTTATGCTCATCATTCTGCCATCTCTCCTGGTCCTTCCTTGCTTCGCAGAGGATGCAAACCCAGACCTGCTCTGGCAGAATATGACTCGATTTGCAGATAATCTCACAACTTACACATACTCTCGTACAGCTGAGTGTGTGATCGTGTATAGCAATGAGTCTATCGACAAAAAATTCGAAGCTGTCAAGGCCACCGAAGGAGAAGTAAACCTGACGGCGAAGGCAGGCTGGTGGAGCCATCAGCTTACCGATAAGGGAAACGACGAAGTTCTCACAATGCAGGGATACTTCGTGAACGGTTCGGAGTACTGGAAGGAGGGCCAGAACTGGACCCGTTTCGATCTCACAGATCAAGAAGCCGTCATGCAAGACTACAATGAGCTCTCAAGCCAGGTCGAGCTATTGAATTATTCCGACCTGAAGATCGTGGGCATTGAGCGAACTGCAGGCGAGGACTGCTACAAGCTGACGGGCACGCCAGATCCAATGATCGTAAAGGCTATTTTGGGGGTACAGCTCTTTGCATCATATCTAGGATCTCCCTTCCCGCTGCCCGACGACTTCGGAAACGATAGCTTCAAATTTGATAAGACCGGCCTGCTCGAAAACAGCAATGTCTCCCTCACAGCATGGGTATCCAAGGAGACATCGCTTCTGAGAAGGGTCGACATCCATTCGAAACTGACCGCAACCCCATCCATACTCAAAATAGAAGAGCCGAACTTCAAGATCGAGTCGTCTTTGCATGAGACTACAGAGTACAAGAACTTCGGAGCGCCTGTGCGAATAGAGCTTCCTGCTGAGGCCCAGAATCAATCCTTCCGCGTCAAGGGAACCGATTGGAGATGGGCTGTCTTCGGCCTGGTGGAACCCTAAAGCAGAAGGGATGTTCATGAAATTCGACGAATGTAAATTCAGCCGAGCCAGAGTGCTGCTGGCAGGTCTATTCTTGCTGGCCTTACTGACTGCGAGCATGCCCGCAATGGCGCAGGACGCGCCATCTGACCTTGCACGTTCTTACTGCGTGAAGATGGGTTATCTGTACCATAGCTCCCCTGGCATCAACGACGGAAAGGGAGTCTGTGAGTTTCCAGATAAATCCTGGTGCGATGCACAGGCCTATTACCATGGAACATGCGGGCCTGGCATTGCGCCCAGTATATACCCAGCATACGTGTATGGCTCGAACGTCCAGGCGACTTCATCAGCCGAAACTCTCTGTCTGAAGAGCGGAGGGTACCTGCAAAGCGTTCATACTCCCTACGGCGACATTGCAGTATGTGCATTCCCAGATGGTCGCACCTGTGATCTCAAAACGCTGGCCACAGGAACATGCCGTGGTGTGGATTACTGGACAGTTTACGCGCGATCCTGGCTTGATGCACCATAGATCATATCGGCAAGCCCAAAAGCGTGAAGACGCCCATCATCCTCAAGCCGACGTAAATCATAAGGATCATGAAGATGTGTCTTAGCCGCTCGGCTGGCAGGAGGTGGGCTGCCTTCACACCCAATTGGGCTGTAAGCACGCTTGTCCCGGCAAGCAGCATGAACTGGAAGAGATCGATATAGCCTAGCGAGTATGCCGGAAGCCCGGACACGCCCCAGCCATTTACGATATAGGCAATGGTACCGCCGACTGCATTGAAGGCGATGGCAACTGAGGAGGTTCCAACAGCCTGAAAAACATTGAATCCCATGGCGATGATCATGACGGGAACCAAGATCACGCCACCGCCAATTCCCGTCAGGCCGGACAATACACCAATGGCCATTCCCCAGAGGATGTACGGCTTCATCTCCTCCCTTGGCTTGGCCAGGCTATCTACTCTGGGAAGTATCTTCTCCGCAAGGAGCAATCTAATGGCTCCTGCAATTACTACTATTCCGAAGACTGCTTTGAGCAGCTCACCCGGCGCATGAGCAGCTATAGTTCCTCCCAGGACTGCGCCCAACAGGCCGGACAGACCAAGTGCGAGCCCGGGCCTCAAAAGCACAGCACCTCTGCAGTTATGGCCGTGGCAACCGCTCAGGGCGGTGGGCAGGATGACTGCCAGCGAAGTTCCGAAGGCAATCCTTGTAGCAATGGTTGGGTCTGTGCCTGCTGAAGTCAATGCCCAGATCTGCACGGGCACCATTACGAAGCCGCCACCGATGCCTAATAGGCCGCAGGCAAAGCCAACGACAATGCCAGTGCCCAGCAGAACGACGATATACTGTAGCTGTGTGTCGAGGATCATCGTTAAGCTATTTTCAGCTCCTTATGCTTCGCCAAAATCTCATCAGCTAGCCGATCCAGGGCCTGGAAGTCCGCCTTCTTGGGATGGCCCTTTGCCACTACGGGATCGAGAAATTGCAGCTTCAGATTGGGCATGGCTTTTGTTATCTGCTCCAGCATCCGGCCACCCCAGCCAAAAGAGCAGATGATCGACGCAAAATTGGCCTTTGGCCGCAGAACATTGGCCAGAATGGCAACGAAAAGCGCATTGGGATGAGCACCGGCCAGAATGGCGGGCGTGCCTATGACGACAGTGGCTGCGTCCACCAGGGCCTCAGCCAGCTCTCCCACGTCATAGCTGGTGAGATCGAATCGCTTCACAGTGATCCCTCTGGCAATTAGGGCATCCACAAAGTAATCCACCATGATCCTCGTGGCTCCATGCATGGAAACATAAGGCAAAACCACCTCGTTCTTAACGTCGTCCGAAGACCAGTCACGGTATGCATCCAGGATGAACTTGGGCCTATTGTAAACCGGCCCATGACTGGGAGCGATACAATCGATCTGAAGGGCCCCGATCCTTGCCAGATGTTTCTTGATGCTCTGCCGGAAGGGCATCATGATCTCGGCATAGTACCTCTTGGCTGACTCATAGACAGTTGCCTCGTCCAGGGCGAAGAGATCGCTTGTTGCCAGATGAGAGCCCAGAAAATCGCATGAAAAGAGCACTTTTTCTTCAGGCAGATAGGTGAGCATTGTGTCCGGCCAGTGTACCCATGGTGCATGGATGAATTGTAGGGTCTTGCCGCCCAAAAGAATTTTATCGCCGTCCTTAACTTCCCGGCCCTTGTCTCTGGATACGAGGTCAAACTCCTCAAGCAGGCTCAGGCACGTGCTGGTGGCGGCTATCTTCGCATCAGGGTACAGTTCGACCAGTTCCTTTAGGGCTCCAGAGTGGTCTTGCTCGGCGTGCTGGGAGATTATGTAGTCGATCTTCTCTATTCCAAGGCCCTTGAGATTGCCGATGAGCACTCCAGCCATATTCGCATCCACAGCATCTATCAAAGCGGTCTTCTCGCGGCCGGTGATCAAGTATGAGTTATAGCTGGTCCCCTTGGGCAGAGGGATGAGGGCGTCGAACAGCCTCCTGTCCCAATCAATGGCGCCTACCCACTGCACTCCTGGCCTGATGTCTCTTACGGACGTCATCGTCTCTCTACCTCAAATTCAAACATTTTTTCTGACAAATAATCTGCAAAGTATTTAGGATTATGCAGGGCAAATTCCTCAATTTAATTAATAATAAAAGCTCAAAAAAAACGTAAATCGACATGACGGCATTGTTGATGCAACTCGGCCGCCATATCAACGATCATTAGGCCAGCGACTCGTCCACCATATCGCCACGTGAGCAAAATTATGGCGCTGTCAGTCGCACCCTCATGGAGCTGTATAAAATTCAGCTATGTTGAGAACGTTATTTTTTTTATCCACCACCTGTACAATCTCCCCATCTTCCAGGCCTGGGTCAGATTTGACAACCTGTCCTGAAAATACACGACCACCTCTGGCTACAAAAGGAACAGCAGCATCGCTTACCACTACTCTCCCCATTGAAGTTCTATGATGCCTCTCAACTTCTGACATATTTTACTCACCTTTTACTGCTCATCTCTTTTGAGAGCCTACATTGTTATGTATTTATCTTATTGTGTATTAAATCTTTCGGATATGGTATTAACAGCCCGCAATTATGAACAACCCATAATTATTAAAAATAGATAAATATTATTAGCGATAAATATTATTAACGATGAATATTATCAACGACAAATATTATCAACGATAAATATTATCAACGATAAATATTATTAACGATAAATATTATCAACGATAAATATTAACAATATATAATTATTAATAATCTATAATGAATTGCTGGATGAAATCACTGGATGATGCTACCCGTACCACTTTCGATCCGCATACGTTATCTATATATCTGTCCGAAGTCTAGGGTCATAGTTCAGTCACATGAAAATCCAGTCACACGAAATGAGCGATATGCACAAAAGCCGTATCATTTATATTGGATAAGTACGTAAACTACGATATCGGAGCGGACAACGACGACTCGTGGACTGCATCTCAGTCGAAGAAACGGAGGTATTGGCACATGAAGACGGTACTGGTCCTTGCCTTGCTGGTTTTGTCCTTTGTTACTCCTAATGCGGCTCTTTGTGAAGCCCCGTCTTTGGTCACAGCCGACGAGGTCATGGTCAAGATAAAGCTGGGCTTGCCCGCAGAGTACGATAACGTCGTTATAAAAGGAAATTTGACATCGGACCAGCTTGGCTTGACTGCAAAAGAGATCCTGCGCATCCCATTTGAGGTGGAGATGCCCACAGATGAGCCAATGGCAGCCAATTCTTCGATCGTGATTAAAAATTCCACAATAGATGGTTTGGTGGACTTCAACAACACTATATTTCATAAACAAGTCAGCTTCGAGGGTACATTCTTCGTTGAAAATGCATCCTTCCGCCACTCTGTGTTTAATGGAGATGTATCATTTTCTCAGTGCGTGTTCAATAAGACCGGAGACTTCACAGGCTCTCAGTTCAAAGGCAAGGCAAGCTTTCTGCGGACGTGTTTTGTTGGGATCGCATCCTTCGTCAGCACTCAATTTGGCAGCATCGCAGATTTCGGCCTTGCCACTTTCTGCTCAGTTGCATCTTTCAAAGATGCAAAGTTCACTGGACCCGTTGGCTTCATAAAGACTCAATTTTGCGACCGTGCCGAATTTGTCTCTGGTCAATATGCAACTGATGCAACCTTTGACAGGACCTATTTTGATGGAGATGCCAACTTCAGTGGATCTTTATTCAGCCAGGTCGCAAAATTCAATGGGACTCAATTTAAAAACAAGACGTCATTCGAAGGGGCACATTTCACCGGATCGGCCCAGTTTATGAAACCCATCTTCAATAGCACAATAAAATTCAACTCCACGCAGTTTGACAAAGACACATGCTTTACACATGCCCAGTTCGGGGGTCCTGCGTTCTTCACAAGTGCCAAATTTAACGATCTGGTCGAGTTTATGGAATGCGATTTCCTTGAAAGCTCGACCTTCGATCGATCCGATTTCCGGATCGATGCGGTCTTCAATAACGCAACGTTTCAAGGACCTTCCGATTTTCTAGGGGCCAATTTCCGGGGATTCGCCGATTTCGGTGGTTCGCAGTTTGCACATGATACTGATTTTTGTAATACAAGCTTTCTTGGTCCAGCGGACTTCAGTAGATCGACATTTAATAAAAAGATCAATTTTCATGGGGCACAGTTTAAAAAGAACGTCTATTTCGAGAGCGTCAAGGTTAATACCATCAATTTGACGAAGGCTAGATATGGATGGCTCTTCTTGCATTGGGATTCTGTTGACCATCTTGAGTTCGATGATGCCGCTTATCAAACGCTGATTAACAACTATAAAAGACTGAAATGGCTGAAGGATTCGTACGATTGCCGTTCAGCTTACATTAGTGAGGGCTCTGTAAAGGCTGCCAGGAACCATTCATGGATCATCAATGCAGTGGAGTCGATCATCCTGGGTAAGTCGTCTTAGTTAATCGCGTTCATGCATGGCTTTGCCGGAAGTTTAATCTTAAATAAAGGTGCTAACCGTAACCCATGAGGCTAGGGTTCTATGGGGCGGCGGGGGGCGTTACGGGCTCACACACAGTAATTGACCTCGAGGGTTTTCGAATTGGCGTCGATGCAGGACTTTTTCAGGGGAGCGAAATGGATCAGAACAAAGCAGGCTTTGGGCATGACCCACGTTCCCTCAATGCTCTATTGCTCACACATGCCCACGTCGATCACAGTGGCCGGATACCTCAATTGGTCAAAGAAGGCTTCTCAGGGCCTGTTTTATCAACCTCAGCCACCTTGGACCTTTGTGAAGTTATGCTCAAGGACTCTGCCCATCTAATGCAAGAAGCATCAGATCATGCATCAGATCATGAAAGACGCCATCGGGATTGGAAACACAATCGATCAACTCCACCGTTATACACAGAAAAGGACGTTGTGCGGGCATTGGGACAGTTCAAGCCACTCGATTATGGCAAAGAAAAATCCGTCGGAGAACTTTCCGTAAAATTTAAGGATGCTGGACACATTTTGGGCTCCGCAATAGTCGAGCTATGCCTCGGCAAAAAGAAGTTGGTCTTCAGCGGGGATCTGGGCCGGCCTGGTTCGCCATTTCTTCGTGATCCAGAAAAGGTGGATGAGGCAGATTGGCTGGTGCTCGAATCAACCTATGGGGACAAGGATCATGGAAATATAGCTGACCGCGCAGAGAAGCTGCTGGCAATTATTCTTGAGACGCTGGAGGGTGGCGGAAATATCATAATTCCGTCTTTTGCTATCGGACGAACGCAAGAGATATTATACGAGCTGAATTTCTATGCCGAAACGGGCAAATTGAAAGGTGTAAAGTGTTTCGTAGATAGTCCGATGGCGGTTTCTGCGACGGAAATCTATGGCCGACATCCAGAGTGTTTCGATGAGGAGACCCTTGGTTTACTGAGAAGCGGAGACGACCCACTGGAGTTTCCAGGAATACAATACACGAGGTCGAGAGATGAATCGAAGGCCATAAATGACCTGAGAGAGCCCCATATAGTGATCTCAGCAGGTGGTATGTGTACAGGTGGCAGAGTTCTGCATCATTTGATCCAGAACATTGAGCGCAATAATTGCACATTGCTGTTTGTGGGTTATCAGGCAGAGGGAACTTTAGGAAGAAGGCTACTTGATGGAGCAGGATCCATCAAAATAATGGACAAGCAACTGGATGTTCGAGCGAGGATAGAATCGCTGGATGCTTTCTCTGCGCATGCCGGTAGAGGCGAGATTCTAAAATGGCTTCGTGCATTTAAAAAATTTCCAGGCCAGATATTCCTGAATCATGGCGAGCTCAATGCCACTCATGCGCTTGCCGAGGCGATAAGAAGCGAATTTGACTCTGTTATTATCATTCCCAAAGCCGGGCAGAGGTTTACGCTGGAATGAGAATCAACTCAGTTGATGCGATAGGATCAATATCGATCTTATATGAATGATATAGTTTTATCTTTAACAATACAATAGTTCCCAATAGGACAGAAACAAAGCTCCTCGACATAATAGCAAAAGCCAACGAGCATACATAGGAGATCAGATAGGAATGAATAAATTCGTGATATCGATTATCCTCATCATCTCTTTGATGGGGAGTGTTCTCGCATTGGATGTAAAAAATGGTGTGGAGATGCGACCTGGAGAGGCTACTGCAGAAAAGCTGTTCAACTTGGGAATTGGTCAGCCATGGGTAGGCGGCAATCCACCGTCCGCAAGCACATATTATTATACGTATTCTCAATATTACTCCATTGATAAGGGATCCTCTACTAAAAGACATATCGAAGCCCCGAAGAAGCATGAGATAGAGAACGAGATTCCTGCTACAGTCTACTTTAGCTATCAGATGCAGGCTGTGCCTTACACGCAATACAAAACCTACTCCACATATACAGGCGGAAACTCACTGTGGATACAAGGTACCACAAGCTGGACGCAGTATGCTCAAGTTCCACAAGGATCAAGTCTGACTCTGTTGGCGACCTCATCATCTGGAGGCAACGGATACCTATACGAGATAAATCATCCAAGTGGAGTGCTATCCAAGAATAGCTTCTACTTCTTCCCAGGAAGCAGCCAGATAGGCTTCTATGCTGATACAATTGGGCAGCATATACTGCTTTTCATAATCAACGGCCAGGTAAGCAATTCAGTAGTGATAGATGTAGTCGCCTATTCTCCGCCTTATCAATATCCAACGCTGGTTCCATCGATCCAGCCATATCCTCAGGGGACGATTCTGCCACCTGATTCAACTCCAACCACAACCACTGGCGATTCCACCGCCATAATCGTTTCTCAAGGCATGAGAGGATATCAAGTATTTTTAGACGGAAATTACATAGGGACTGAGGGGGCTGGCGGGGATCCACTGGACGGAAGGTTCACATTCAAAGTCGCTGGAAACCAGAACCACGAGGTCAGGGTATATGACGGTCGGTTCAACTACCCCAAGACGATGTTCTTTGAAAGAGGGGGCACTAAGATAATCAATGTCGAGCCAGGAACGGCTGTCTACATTTAATGACTTTCCTGGCATCATTTTTTTTCTTTCGGCTCTTCACTTCACCTCAGTGTTCTCAAAGAGATATGCGCCAAGGAACAGCGTGGCACTGCAATAGATCGCAAGGACAGCGAGGTCCAGCGCTGGTGAAAATGCACTCGTGCCGATCAGGCTATATCTCAAGCCATCAACGCCATAGGTTAGGGGATTGAGATATGCCAGGTCCTTCACAACTCCTGGAAACCTATCCAGAGGAAAGAGGGCCCCTGAAAGGAAGAACAGAGGGAAGATGAGGAAATTCATGATCAGGCTGAAGCCAGACATGTCCTCCATCTTCGAGGCAAAGGCGAGGCCGAGGCCGATGAACGTGGCAGCTATTAGGATCATGAAGAGCAGGGACGTCAAGAACCCCTGAATGCTTGGCATCGCCATTCCCAGAAGTATCCCTGATATTAGTATTATCACTGCCTGCAAGATGCCAGTGGTCAGGCCGCCAGCAGTGCGTCCCAGAACTATGGCAATTCTGCTAACCGGCGCCACCATTATCTCTTTTAAGAATCCGAACTCTCTATCCCAGAGGACAGATAGGCCTGCGAAAGTGGCTGAGAAGAGCAGAGTCATGCCGATTATCCCTGGAGTCAGAAAACTGACGTAGGCTAAGCCTTTCGGGATCCCTGGAAGGCTTGCGCCATTGCCAAATCCGACTCCTAGGAATGCCAGGAAGAAGAAGGGCGATGCAATTGACCCGAAGAGGCGGCTCTTCAGCCGGAAGAAGCGCAGCATCTCCCGAAGCCAGATGCTGTATATGGCATAAAGATCCTGTTTCATCATCCATGCCTCATGTGCATCCTAGCCACCATCGAGTTGGCATGGCTGCCGGTCTCTCTTATTTTCCTTCCTGTGTACTTTAGAAAAACGTCCTCTAAAGTGGGCTCGTGAAGTCCCACCGATGTTATTTTCGCACAACATCTGTTGGCTTGCTGCATGACCTCAGGAATCCTGGACTGAGCATGGTCCACCATCAGTTCGATGGTGCCATTGTTGGCGATGATGGACTTGATCCAGGAAATAGGCCTCAAAGATTGCATGAGCGCTTCGGCGCCGCTCTGAACATCCAGGCTAATGGTATCAGATCCTATCTCATCTTTGAGGTTCTCGGGAGTATCCAGGGCGACGATCTTGCCGTTATCGATGATGGCAACGCGGTCGCATAGGCTGTCTGCCTCCTCCATGTAGTGAGTGGTGAGGATTATGGTGACACCCTTCTCTTCATTCATATTGCGTATGTACTGCCAGATGTAACGCCTGGTCTGGGCATCCAAACCAAGCGTAGGCTCATCCAGGAATAGCACATGTGGATAGTGCATCAAACCCCGGGCGATCTCCAGCCGACGCTGCATTCCTCCTGAATATTCTTCCAATTTTTCATCGGCTTTTTCAACAAGGTCCACCAGTTCCAGGACCTCTTCAATCCTTTTCTTTCGCAATTCGCCGTCCATTCCGTACATCCTTCCGTGAAAGTCCAGGTTCTCCCGGCCCGTAAGCATGCCATCAACAGCCGGGTCCTGGAAGACGACACCGATGGAGGATCGTACCAGGTTTCTCTCTTTGACCACGTCATGGCCCCACACCCTGGCTTCGCCTTCTGTAGGTGTGAGCATGGTGGTAAGCATCTTGATGATGGTGCTCTTGCCGGCTCCATTGGCTCCGAGGAGGCCGAAGAGCTCGCCTTTCTTTATATCCAGACTTATCTGATTTACTGCAGTAATATTGCCGAACCTTTTTGTCAGTCCGCGAATGGAGATCGCAGCATCGCTCCCATCAAGAGCTAGCTCTGCGTCGTTCCCCTGCTCAACTGCACCGGTAATTTCCGTCACCTTCTCATATCTGCAAAACGAATCTGCAATCCTGGATTTCGAACGCCCGTCTTATAAACCCACCGGAGAGGGCTGCAAAGCGATATCAACAAAATATTTGGATTTGGCAAAGTTATTATATGTTGATGGTTAGTATTCTTATGGTGAAAGAGACCATGTTCAAATTCATAAAGAAGTTCATAAAGGCGGTTTTCATAGCAGCAATTCTCTCGGCCTTGGTAAAAAAGTTTCAACGCTATCGCCATATCAAGAAATGATTCAGCCATTTTTTACTGCCACGAACATCATCCATAACCCCACTACAACGGTAATTCCAAAGAGCACAATGCCTTGAAGCTCGAAGCCTTTGGGCAACTGGGTCAGGACAACTGCCCCCATTATAACGCTCCCGGCACCTATGCATAGCACGCCCACCCTTGCTGAAAAGACATATGAGATGAAGCCCAGAGCGATGAGGGCTGCTGCCAGAAGCAGCGGAAGGGAGGACAGCGGTATGGATATGATCATAAAGATTTTCCTGCTACTATTCACTCATAGTTTACTGGTTTCTCGTTATTGGTCAAGGGGTAGAAATATTTACCCCTTGGTAAAAGATTTGCGGCCATGAAGCTTGCGATTACAATTATCATGGCTCTTGTATCTGTATGCATTATGCTGGCGTCGGCGGATTATACAGCAGAGTACTGGTCTGGCCTGGCGGATCAGCTCTTCATGAATGGTAGTTACGAAGAAGCAGCAGCAAGCTACGACAGAGCGCTAGAACTGGATCCCAGCAACATCGTATTGTTGGATAACAAAGGATCTGCCCTTGCTAATTTGGGAAGGTTCGAGGATGCGATCGCCTGTTTTGACAAAGCACTTGAGATCAATTCCACAAGCGTCCAGACCCTGAACCTGAAAGCCCTAGCACTCTCGCAGGGTCTGGGGAGATATGCTGAGGCCATTGCAATCCTTGACAGGGCCTTGCAGATAGATCCAATGTCTTGTGATGTCTTGACGACCATGGGCATGACTCTGGCCAATGAAGGCAAGCTGGATGAAGCCCTCGTTTGTTTCGAAGAGATCACCAAGATAAATCCTCAGGACCCAAAGGGCTGGAACAACAAAGGAGTTGTCCTGCGAGATATGGGCAGATACGAGGAATCAGTCACGTGTTTCAATAAAGCCATTGAGTTGAACCCGTCCTACGAAGTTGCAATGCAAAACAGAGAGTATGCGCTTCAGGACATCAACTGGAACTCCGACGAGAACTCGGTTCACTCCATGTCGCACATATTATGAGATGCCCAGAATAAATTTTTTGGCGGGCAACAACTTAAAATGCAAGTACGACGATCACCGATAATGGGGTGATTGTAAAGTGAGGGCGAGGCAGATCTGTCTTGCGATGATAATTTTGGCCATGGTGCACTTCGGGCTCGCAGAGATGCCCCTGGGCTTTACCGCTGCTATGAATAACGATGGCCAGGAGGATGCACTTTTCGTCAGAAACTATGAAACTGGAGCGTCGATGACCGAACTGTATACCGACGCCGATAGATTGAACAGGAACACATTTGTCACCACCAGATCATACGGAGACGCTCCAGACCGCGCAGCCTCTGGCGGCGTCCTGGAGGCCAGCATAAGCTCTCAGGTCATCGGCAAAGCTCATATCGCATGGCAGTCCGTCGCACCAAGCACAACCGTCAATGGTCGTCATCCGCTCATCGGTCGTAGCGTTGAGGACCTGACTGGCGTGTTCTCAATCGAGAAGTTCATCGAGCTGTGGTCTGGCAGCCAGCCTGGAGAGATAAGCGTAGATTGGTTGCCGTGCTCGTGAATGGCCGTCACTTATACGCCGGCCAATTCGAGGCCCTGGGAGGCTGGGCCGATGCGAGATGCGAAATATTATTATGTTCTTCAATAGACGCCTGAGCGTGACTTCTTGCGACTATCTTGCCAGGCTGAAGAGTTTTAGTCATAATGCGAGACAATATCTGCTATTCGTTTTTCTGACGACGCTAAACCAGGGAATTTATGGCGTGATCTTTAACCTGTATATTTTAAGTCTGGGATTCAGGGAGGACTTTTTAGGTCTTATACTATCACTCTCGTCTGCATCTATTGGGCTCTTCGCAATACCTGCTGCTCTAATATGCGATTGCTTGGGCAGGAAGAACACATTGTTGCTCTCATCAGTGCTTTACACACTCTCTCTCATTTTTTTATATAATTCTACTTCGCGGGAGTTATTGGCCATCTCAAGCATTGCATATGGTGTGGCTCTGGCGCTGAGCCTTGTCACTGGAGGGACTTTTTTAGTTGAGAACTCCACGGCTTATGAGAGAATGCACCTTTTTTCAATGTATTACATTATCTATACGGTCTCGATACTATCTGGGAATATGGTTGGCGGCTTCCTACCAGGCATGCTGGCTGACATCCTATCGTTTGAGCCTGAGGGAGCCATGTCCTATCGTTTGACGTTGTACGTCTCATTGGCCGCAACGATCATCTCATTGCTGCCGCTGTCGTACATAAAGGAGAAAAGCTACCCAAAGAATGCGAACATGAGCCATCTCAAGGTCTACAAATCCATATTCCAATCGAAGACAGCTTGCCGGATGATATTTATTTTCTGTCTTTATGGAATCGGATGGGGCGTCTCACTTCCGTATTTCAACGTATACTTCGACACAATACTGGGAGCGGACACAAGCCAGATAGGCATTATATTCTCAGCATCGCAACTGACCATGGTGATCGGATACTTTTTAGTGCCCATGCTGACAGAAAAGTTGGGAAAAATCAAGCTGGCTTCCATAGTGCAGGTTTTATCCATACCATTTCTTCTGATGTTCACCTTTACGTCGAGCGTTCTGGTCGCAGCATTGGGCTATGTCATGCGCTGGCTGCTAATGAACATGGCCAACCCGATATTGAACAGCTTTAAGCTGGAGATAGTAAGCAATGAGCAGAGGACCATCATGAACAGCCTGACTTGGATGGCCTGCTACACGTTTGTTGGGATCGGCACATATGCAGGAGGGCTATTGATGGCCAGAGGGCAAAACGCCATGCCGTTCCTGATCACGAGCGTATTTTATGGGATAACTGCGATCCTTTATTATGTATACTTCAACGAGGTCGAGAGAAGACAAAACGCATGATCTTGGGCGTCGATCATCCCCAGAACCGCTTGGTCCTGGCATACTCACGTTCAGCCTTCAGTATATCCCTGTAAAACTCCAGCTCATTGGTCTGCAGTTTGCCCACAACACGCGCTGCTCTCTCTGGTCCAAGGCCTCGGCTCGCAAGCGCGATGGCTGCCGTCTTCCCATAGCTCAGGACCAGGTTTGCATTGCGAAAAACCCTCTTCGTCCTGCGCCGATCCTCTGCCGTCTTCTTCTTCTCAGGCTTCTTGACCACATCTATCTCCTCCTCTTCCCAGGGCTTGAGGGCCGCCACCATGCGAGAGCCGCAGAGCGGGCACTCTGGCCTGTCGGGCAGGCGCTCGACGACCCGCATGGACTTCCACCTCTTGCAGTTAACGCAAAACAGCAAAACCCGATCGTTCATGATCCTATTCTTCAAGAGATCGATGACTGCAGCGTCGGCATTCTCAGGCGATGTGACGTCCCTTCCCCCGCCCCTGCCGCAATTTCCAATGGGGCTGATGCTGCTTGTGATGACCTCTATCGAATGGTCGCGGATCTTTTCCAGGACGCCCCTAGCTCGCGGAAGGTCCAGCCGGTCGTGGTAGATCTCCCGCAGCGTCTCGCGGTACATTGGGGTGCCCTCGAAGACCGCCAGGAGCTTGTTCATGCTCACCCTCTGGTAGTCCACGTCGCGCGATAAGGCTCCGAACTTTCGGGCCACGTGAACCATCTTCCAGCGCAATAGCGTGGTGTTCTTCAGCGTCATCTCGAGGATCGGCTCGACGTATTCTGGGTTCATCTCTTCAATCAATTTCGCTATCTCCTCGGCCAGGAGGGCTTTGGGCAGCGTCAGCTCAATTCGATAGGGATCGATCTGCATTGCCACGCTGCTCCCAAATCTGGCTGAGAGGATGGAGGTGAGGGCGCGGCCTATTGTGTCGTTTGTCTTGTGGCCGAAGCAGCAGTTGATGATGACCCCATCTCCCCCGCTCTCCACCACCACGTGAGACTCATCGGGAACGGGCAGGTTCTGATCGAGCTGCGCTCTTACCAGGGCAACCAGCTCAGCTGAAGCCTCCTGGTCCACTGGGTATCTTTCACGGAGCTGCTCGGCTGCTTGCTCATCGCTGCAGCCCGCCTCCAGAGCCTCGCGAATCTCCCGCCTGATCATGCCTACCTCCTGTGCCACATCGAAGGGGACTGGAATCTCCTCGCCTGTCCAGCTCGGGATCTCGCCGCTGCGGTGGATTGGGACGACCTTGATCTCATCCTCCTCGACCTGTGAGATCTCCCAGATCTCTCCCTTTGTCACGAAGGTTGCGCCTGGCTGGGCAAAGCTCACCACGAAAGCCTCGTCCAGGGTGCCCACGGATCTGCGGCCCACGATATCGTAGATGTTGTACCTCTTCTCATCAGGGATCATCGAGAGGTTCTCGATGTAGTACTCCCGCGCTTTGCGGGTCCTCTGCAGGATGCCATCTTGCACCCTCGCCAGCCTGTGCTCTTCAACCTGAGCCAGTACTCCTTTCAGCTCCTCCACCGTCAGATCCCGAAACGGATAGGATCGATTGAAGATCTGGTATGCCTTCTCCAGGCTGATGTCTCCAAAGTCCATCTCCAGCCCCACAATCTGGTTGGCCAGGACATCCATTGGCTTCTCGTGAACCTGTATGGGCTCGAGCTGTGAAGCAGTGGCCCTGCGGGCGATGGCACAGGCCTCGGCCACGTCATCTGCGCAGGTCGCGATGATGGTCCCAGATGAGATCAGGCCGATCTTGTGTCCTGCTCGGCCCACACGCTGCAGCAGGCGCGAGACCTCGCGAGGCGAGCTGTACTGAATTACGTGATCCACATCGCCAATATCAACGCCAAGCTCCATGGAGGATGTGCAGATGAGGCCGCGCAGCTCACCGCCTTTGAATGCCTCCTCGGCCTCCACCCGCGCCTCGGCTGAAAGGCTGCCGTGATGAACTCCTATGGGCTCGCCAAGCTGCCGGAACCTGGAGCCTAAAACCTCAGCCGCCTGCCTGGTATTGACGAATATCAGGCACTTTCTGGAGCGAGTGGTCTCCCGGATGAAACGAATTTGCGCAGCCAGGCTGGGATCGCATTCAAGTGTGCTTGCCATGGCATAGTCCGCCCTTGTAGGCTTGGGGCTCACCACTCTAAGATCGCTTGCTCTCTTTACATCTGCCTGAAAGATCTTATAGCTGCGAAAATTTCCGACCAATAGCCTCGCAACGACATCAGGAGACCCAACAGTAGCGGAAAGGCCGATCCTCTGAAATTCTCCTGCGTTCTCAGCCAGCCGTTCCAGGAGCACCGCCAGTTGTGAGCCGCGCTTGGATGCGGCCATCTCATGGATCTCATCCACAACCACTACACCCACGCTCGCCAGGTTCTTGCGCAGCCGCTTTCCTGTCAGCATAACCTGCAGAGTCTCGGGGGTTGTGATCAGGAGCTCCGGGGGACGAAGCGACTGTTTTCTGCGGTCGGCCTGGCTCGTGTCACCATGACGAACTGCAACGGATACTTGAAGCCTCTCGCCCCACTCATGAAACCTGCGCAGCATGTCCCTGTTAAGGGCACGAAGGGGAGTGATGTAGACAGCCTGCGTGCCCTGATGATCTCTGCACAGGATTTTATGAAAGATCGGAAGGACTGCAGCTTCGGTCTTGCCAGTCCCTGTGGGCGCAATGAGCAGCACATTTTCGCCTGCTAAAATTGCAGGGATCGCCTGCTCCTGTGGCAGCGTCGGCTCGATGATGGACTGGCAAGCAAGCATCTCGCGTATCCTGGGATGAAGCTGGCTGAACGCGTTCACAAACAATTATATCCTGAAGAGGGTATGAAAAGCTTGCGATGGAGGATTAGTGAGATGCAGATAGCAGTTGTGGGCGGAGGCGATTGCAGCCTGGAGGTGCATGAGATGGCCCGGCGGCTGGGAAGGCTTCTGGCAGAGCAGGGTCACGTCCTCCTCTGCGGCGGCCTTGGTGGTGTGATGGAGGCCGCTTGCTGCGGAGCGAGAGATGCAGGAGGTATATCCGTCGGCATACTGCCTGGAGACAAGGAGGAGGCAAACAGGTGCGTTGGCATAGCGATCGCAACAGGCATGAACCATGCCAGGAATGTGATAATCGTGAGAAGCGCCGATGTTGTGATAGCCCTGCCGGGGATGCACGGAACCCTGTCCGAGATAGCACTTGCTTTGAAGATGGGCAAGCGCGTCATCAGCCTGCAAAGCTGGGAGGTTCCGGGCACTGTCAGGGCAGAGACGCCTGAGGATGCTGTGAAGCTGGCGGGGGCAGTGATTTGACGCAAATTTGCAATCATTATGCGATAGCGATATTGTCTGTATTACTTTTATCTGGCACAGGGCTTGCAGCCGACGCATCTATGAAGGACGATGCTTACCATTACATGAGGAACAGCATCGACGATAATCTCTACAATGAGTGGTGGTACTTCAATGCAATATCTAACAACTCTCAGTTCTTTGTCTTCTACCTTCTTTGCGATCCAGATAACCTGACGGGATCTGGAAAGCTGCAGGTACTGGCTGCAGTTCTTGAAGACGGCAAGCCACCGGTCATCGGCCTGCGTCAGAGTCGCGGATTTGGCGGGGACCGAAATTCTCCGACCCTCGATCTCGATCAGAGCGGCTTTGCTCTTCAGGATGAATCCAGCTTGAATGTTTGGGGAAGGGCAAGCGACGAGACATCCGGCACCCCAATCAGTTGGAACTTGATCTATCAGCCAGCAGTCAGCCCCTGGTTTGCAATTCCAGTTCAAGAGAAAGTAGGCCACACTAAAGGTGGCTGGATGAAGTGGCTGGCCTATATGCCTTCAGCGAATGTTTCAGGAAGCCTGACTCTTGGCGAGAGCGTTTTCAAAGTGGACGGCACAGGATATCATGATCACTGTTGGGGCCGCTGGGCACTGAATGATCCCCAGTTCGCCTGGGCTCAATGCTCCATTCCCAAAGAAGGCTTCAGCCTGACTTTAGGCGACATCCTTGGAGAGCAGCAAAGATCGTATTTAGGAATAAAATTCGAGGGCAGAACAATCATATTTTCCGGCAAGCAGGTGAGGCTGAATATGACCAGGTTCGCAAACGACCCACAAACTGCTGAAACCTATCCATCAAGGTACGAGGTAGTGGCTGAGAACAATGATTTTCTACTGAACATGACGGCAAATGTGCAAAAGACAGTTCCTCTGATGATTGATTATCCTGCACCTGCTCCCAGTTATCTGGTATTCCAGCAGGTCTCAGATCTGCAAGGAGTCCTCTATTCGAAGATGGGAAGGGAATATCAGTTCGATGCAGTTGGTTTCACGGGATATACGACTCCAAGGATGTAATCCAGTAGTCGGAGGTGTCGACTCAAAAGACATTTGAAGAGCTAAACTTTCATGCTCGTTTGGGCATCCATGAGCATGAAAATGGGGTTTAAGATTGATGGGAATCATTATCATAAGAAATGATGGAGCAGCAAATTATGATGAAGAAGATTATGGTTGCTACCGATGGATCTGAGACGAGCAGGAATGCTGCACGTGTGGGTGTGGAGATTGCAAGAAGTTCTGGCGGAAGCATCACAGTTGTCTATGTAATGGACGTTTTTCGCCTGGCCCAATTGCCTGGCTATGCGACCTTTCCTGGCTTGAAAGACCAATTGCTGGAGCTGATGCAAAAGGAGGGCCGTGAGGCGACTCAGTATGTTGAGGAGATGGCTCGTTCTGCCACAGTTCCATGCAAAAAGATCCTTGCCGAAGGAGATCCCAGTACAGAGCTGCTCAGGATCTCACAGGAATCGGGAATGGACTTGCTCATCATGGGCAACGTAGGGAGGACGGGCCTTGACAGATTTCTACTGGGAAGCGTGGCGGAGAAGGTGGTCCGGCAATCTGCTGTACCTGTGCTGCTGGTTCGGGGAGGAGGCGACGTGCATTAAGAGGAGGAGTGAGGCCAATATCTAAATGATCTCTCTTTAAACTCAAGGGCAGATGCTTGTGATGTTGACGTACGCCAAAAGTTCATGAGATGTGTACTTCAAAAAAAGGTGTTATGCCTTGCGGATCTGGTCTGCTGTCTCGTCCATCTTCGCATCATCTCTCAGAGCTGAGAGCTTGGGAGGCGACTCCTGGAACAGCTCCAGTGCATTGAAGAACCTGTCCAGAACATCGCCTTTGTATGTCGGCACGAGGAAAATATGTGTGTGCGGAATTCTTCTGCCCCTGGCATACATGCAAACGAAATCCGGCTCAAGTGCCAGCATCATCTTCTTGGCCACTGCCTTTGCTACGCGAAAAAGGCTGGCGTTCTCCGCATCCGTAAGCTCATGCCACCATGGAACATGCCTCTTGGGGATCACAAGGCAGTGGCCGCGGGCGAATGGATTGATGTCCAGAATGCAAAGGGACAGATCGTCCTCGTAGATTTTATGAGACGGCGAAAGGCCCGCGACAATGTCGCAGAAGATGCAGCATTTCTTGTTTTCTTCGGCTAGTTGGGCCATACTGGAATGTTGTTCCTGAAGGTACTTGTTTTTAACGTCTTTTTCTTGACGCCAACCTTTAATAAAGAAGGCTGCGAAGTGCCTGGCGTGATATGGCATGTCATTTGAGATCGAGAAGATTCATGCTCGTGAGATACTGGATTCGCGCGGAAACCCGACAGTCGAGGTAGACGTCTACACATGTTGCGGCTTTGGCCGTGCAGCAGTGCCCTCGGGCGCGTCTACAGGCACGCACGAGGCCCTGGAGCTGCGCGATGGGGGCGACAGATACAATGGCAAAGGGGTCTTGAAGGCCGTGAAGAATGTGAATGAGGTCATAGCCCCCGAGCTGCTGGGCATGAATGCCTCGGCTCAAAGGGAGATAGATCATTTAATGATAGAGATGGACGGGACTCCGAACAAGTCCAATCTCGGAGCCAATGCGATTCTCGGCGTCTCATTGGCCACTGCAAAGGCTGCAGCTTCTTCCTGTGGCATGCCGCTCTACAAATATTTGGGTGGAGTGAACACATCCCGGCTGCCCATCCCATCCTTCAATGTCCTCAACGGTGGCAAGCATGCAGGCAATGAGCTGTCCATTCAGGAGTTCATGATCCAGCCCACTGGCGCGAAGAGCTTCAGCGAGGGCCTGCGCATGGCTGCAGAGACCTACCACTCCTTGGGAAAGATCCTGCAGGGAAAATATGGCGTGGGCGCTACCAATGTTGGGTATGAAGGAGGCTATGCACCGCCGCTCATCAAGACCCGCGATGCTCTGGACGCCATCATGAGCGCCATTGATTCTGCAGGCTACGAAGGCGAGATCAAGATAGGCCTTGATGCTGCTGCCTCAAGCTTTTACATGGAAGGTGGCTACTCAGTGGATGCAAACAGGCTTTCTCCAGGAGAGCTCATCGATTACTATGTGGACCTGGTAAATACCTATCCGATCATCCTGTTGGAGGACCCCTTTGAAGAAGAGGCTTACGACGATTTTGCCAGGCTGACTGCAAAGCTCCCAGGAACGATAATAGTAGGTGACGACATTTATGTTACCAACATAAAGCGTCTTGAGAAGGGCATAAAGATGCGCGCCACCAACGCCCTGCTGCTCAAGCTAAACCAGATCGGATCAGTATCCGAGGCCTTCGATGCTGCCAGGATGGCCTTCCGGGCTGGCTGGAAGGTAATGGCCTCTCACAGATCTGCGGAGACGGAGGATTCAGCTCTGGCAGATGTGGCTGTGGCCCTTGGCTGCGAGCTTCTCAAGACAGGTGCGCCTGCTCGGTCTGAGCGAACTGCCAAGTACAACCAACTCCTGAGGATACAGGAGGAGCTGGGGGATGCGTCCAGCTACGTCAGGCTTTAACAGGTTTATATTTCAATGAACGCAGAGCTGGCAGTGATCGGTGGCGTGGGCTTCTGCCTAGAGGGCTTGGCAGATGAGATCGAGACGCCACACGGAGATGTTCCTGTCGTCTTTACCAGGATGAAAGGGCGGAGAGTCGTCTTCATCTCCAGGCACGGCGATGGCCACCTGCCACCTCACAAGGTCAATTACCGTGCCATCATTTCTGCAGCCAAGAGATGCGGCGCCTCGCGTGTCATCTCCACAAATACAGTCGGCTCGATGTCGTCTCACTCAAGTGGCTGCATATTTTTGCCTTATGATTTTGTGGAGTTTACAAAGTCCAGGTGCAACACATTCTTTGAGGATAAAGCTGTTCACGTGGATATGAGCCAGCCATACTGTCCAGAACTTCGCGCCCACCTGGCAGAAGCTGCGCGCTCTTTATGCCTTACGGTCTCCGAGGGCATCTACGTCTGTTCTGAGGGGCCCCACCTGGAGTCCCCCGCCCAGATAATGATGCTGCGCCAGTTCGGGGATGTGGTTGGAATGACGGGCTACCCGGAGGTCGTCCTTGCAAAAGAGGCGGCGCTTTGCTATGCATCGCTATGCATTGTTACCAATCCTGCATGTGGATTGGCAGGCAAAAAGAAGCTGAGCGTTTCAGAGATCTCCGACTCGATGAAAAAATATTGCGACAGCATCCGGGAAATAATCTACAGGGCATCGCAAAATATTCCTGCCCATAGGTCCTGCGACTGCAAGGATGCTCTGTCAGACGCTTCGCTATAGCTTATGCCTTACATCACCTCGATCTGAACGCTGCCCTGTCCCGAGCTGCCGGTGGCATCTGTCACTTTTAGGATGATCACATGTCCTCCCTTGCTCAGCTTTGATGGATCTTGGCGGAAAGATCTGCTCGTGGACAGAACCCCGTCAATGCTCGAGCTCCAGCTATAGTCGTAAGGTTCCTTGCCACCTTTTATGACGGCATCAAAGCCAATATCCTCATCTCCTTGCAGGATCTCCCCAGCATTTGGTGAGGAGATCGTCACTGTGAGCTTTTCCGCGCCTCCTTCAGCTGCATTTGTAGCATCCTCGTCTCCAGCATTCTCCAGCTCGATGCAGCCTGCAATCAGAATTGCAAAGCATATGGCAACGAATAGCACCCGTTTCATGAAGAGTTCTTGCTCTTTTTAAATTTAAAGCGACCGCATGGCATGTCAAGCCTTCAGAAGATAGATCGCGGGATATCTCCAATAATTATGAAACTACAATAATTTAATCTTGCTATATAAAAAGCCCCCCGTCAGGAAACTATTTGAATAATTAATACAGAGCTCGGCAAGCATAAACAAAATTTCAGTCATGATGAACGATTAAAACTTTTATGTATATATTTTTAATTTAAATGTGTTTTTAATTCAAAAAATAATGAATCATATTAATTAGTTGTTATTGCTTAATGGGGATACGGATAACAAATTCAACAGCTTTTTATTGACTTGTCGACCTAAGCAATATTGCTGATACTAAAAATAATTGAATCAGGGCGTGAGATCATTAAGCGCAGCAGGCATAATATTATATCAGAAATATTGGATATCTGCAAAGATGGTGCAAGCAAGACAAGGATAGTATACCAGGCAAACCTAAATTTCAGAACTGTAAACCCTTATATCGATTTGCTGATAAAAAATGGTTTGATAAATGTTAGCTATAAGAATACTGTACTGTACGAGACGACTGAAAAAGGCATGAGTCTGCTAGACAACTTCAAGCAAATAAATAACGAGCTGAAAGATCTACGGTGACAAAACAAAATATTTTTTTTAACAGATACAATCCCTAAAACTGAGTAGTCTACCTTCATCGTTTTGACCTGTCCTCCGGGAGTCTCAGAGCCGCTACGAAATGATGGGATTGCGTCTGGTTGGCGCCCGATATGGTATATCTAGGATCACACGGTCCAACGATGTGGTTTTTATGTGCGACAACTCTGTGGAGGTTCGCCACCAAAAAAACTGTTGGCTCCTCGCTATTTAGTATGGGTGAACTTGAATCGCAAAATCTCTGTGTCTTCGTGACTCTGTACTGAAACGTGATTCGCTAACTGAACCACAGAGACACAGAGGCACAGAGGAGACATTTTATGCCCGATCTCACCCACACAATTTAGCGAAGAGCCAAACTGTTTAGGAATACAAAGTCAGAAACAAGTGTTTAGGAATACAAAGTCAGAAACAAATGTTTAGGGATACAAAGTCAGAAACAAAGTCCATTTTGTCAAGACGCCTGATTCAGCTCAAAGTATTCCTCGATTAGCCAGTCGCCGATCTCCTTTAGGTATCTGCGCTTGCGTTCATCTTCGGCAATTAGTTGAAAAACCTCGAAGAGATCTTCATCCATTGATAGTCTGGTTATCTGCTTGCAGCATTTAAACCTATCGCAGCCAGGATCATTCTCCATCCTGCTCTTTGCTTTTTCCAAGGATCAGAGCCACAGCAAAGGGGCCTTTAATTCTCCTGAGACCTCCAGCATGGATGGGGTGGTCGCCGCAGATTATGAACAATGTCTGCTCTTCTGCTGCGCATAAGATCTTTCCCACGCATCGGTCGATGATCTGCGCGGCTTCTTTGATCTCCTTTGGTCCTCTGCCCAAGTGAACGCTCTTGTCGATTCCTATGAAGTATGCTACCAGAAGCCTGGGCCTCTGGGCAATGGCTTGTAGCGTCATGCGACATACTTCATAATCGAAGTCCTCCGGACTTATACTGTCCGGGATTCCTCCTGTGATCTCAATTAAGCCTTGATAGACATCTGCCCCGTTCTGCTCCATGATCACAGCCGTCTTGAGGCCGCTGGCGCTGGCGATCTCAGGTATGCTGATCGTGCTTGATTCCTTTGCTCCTGCCTTGTCGAGGATACCATGATGCTCGGGCAGAAGACCGCTCAGGATTGTAGCAATGGCTGGGGTAGTGTGGTTGGATACAGTCTCAGCTCTCAGGAGAAGGCCATCTCTTGCCAATGCTGGAATGCTTTCGAGCTGCGGCTCAAGCCACTGATAAAGGTCGTATCCCAGGCTATCGATGATGATAAGCACGACGTTTCTGCATCCCCACTTTTCTACCACATCGATAGAGTGGCCATCGGTCTTGGAAAGATCGATGCCCAAAACACTGGCAATGGTTGGGGCCACATCAAGAAGACTAAAGAGCCTCCCGGCCATAACGCTTTCCATCATAGGTCGTGGCAAATGATGTCGTCCTGATCTTAATCTCCTTTGGTCGATCTGCTCCGTATGAGATCTGCCCCGTTATGAGATCTTATTCGAAACAAGATCCAGGATCTCGGACCCTTCGCGGGCCAGCCTAAAAGGCCAAATTGTTCTTACTGCTCTTGCGGCTCTTCGCCAAAATTGTGTGGTAAAGATTGGGCGTATATAGTCTCCTCTGTGTCTCTATGCTTGGATTAGTGCATCACTTGCGAGCAAGCAAGGATATCGGGCGACAGCGAGGGAATATTTAAGTATTAGTTGTCTGGTAAACTGGTCACAAACGTTGGTCGTATCGCCCCGATACTAAATAAATATAAGGAGGAGGAAATGAGATGGCGTTCTATACGTTGGGCCTCACTTTTGATCTTGTGATACTCCTAACAGTTATTGTACTCGCTGTTTGGATATATGGTATATATTTCAACTTTAAGAAATGGGGCCTCGGATCCACAGGTTACCACGACCAGTTGCGAAATAGCTTCTGGCTCTTCATCGCCACCTGGATTCATGAGGCATTTAAGGAAGGCGTATGGGTATTTCTCAGAACGGCTGTGCTTGATGTTCTTCTCTTGCGAAGAACTCTGGCCAGAAGCCCGGTACGTTGGGTCATGCACATGTGCATGTTCTATGGCTTCCTGACGCTTGCAGCACTTTCTGGCCTCGGACTCATGATCGATATCGTCGAGCACTTCAACTTGCTTGGGCTCGCTGAGCAGGCTGAGATTGCCAAGGAGGCGATGTCTCTGCCCTTTGATATCTTCGGGTACCTGCTTCTCATCGGCTCGACCATCGCTGTGTCCAGAAGGATCCTGCTCAAGTTCGTGAGGGATAACACTACTGCATACGACGCTTTTTTGATTGGCGCAGTATTTTTGATTACCATCACTGGATTTTATGCAGAGTGGATGCGCGGGAATGCGCTGCTGGTTGGCAATGCCTTTGAATATCCCATTTATGCGCCTCATTTCGCTCTGATTCACACAGTGCTGGCTTTGGGACTCTTTGCTTTCGTTCTGCCTTGGACCAAATACATCCATGTGATAGCTACGCCCATGACCCTTCTGGCCAACAGAGGAGGAGAATAAGATGGCCGACAATAAGGAATCCAAGCCTTTGATGACAGGCTACATGATATCTACACAGCTCCTGGAGATCGATGGCTGCAACCGCTGTCAGGAGTGCATGAAGTGGTGTCCGACCTTCGCTGTAAGGCCTGACCGACCCGGCATCACGCCCATGTACAAGAATGCCAAGTGGAGAGAGCTGCAGGCCAAGAGCCATAGCCTCAGGGCCAAGATCTTCGGGCCAAAGCCCCTTAATGAGGACGAGATGAAGGCCTTCACCGAGGACGTGTACTACTGCACCACCTGCGGCGTCTGCGGGACTGTTTGCGAGGCGGGAATAAAGACAGTAGAACTCTGGGAGGCAATGCGGCCCAACCTTGTGGCTCGCGGAAATGGACCTTACGGGAAGCAGTCGTTCTTCCCCAAGCTCGTCAAAGCAGATCGGAACCCCTACCAGGCCAAACAAGAGGACAGGCTGTGCTGGGTTCCAAAGGACGCCAAGGTCGAGGAGTCGGGCGAGATAGTATACTTCGCAGGCTGCACCGCGGCATACAGACAGCAAGCCCTGGGAGTCGCCACTGTTAGGATTTTAAATAAGCTGAATGTGGACTTCGCGATGCTGGGCAAAGATGAGTGGTGCTGTGCTTCTGCTATGGTTAGAACCGGCCAGAGGGAGGTAATGGCAGAGCACGCAGTGCATAATGTAGATGCTCTCAAGGACATCGGTGCAAAGAATGTGCTATTTGCCTGTGCAGGTTGTCTTAGAAATGCTGCCATTGATTGGCCCCAATGGTATGAAGGCTACATTCCTTATGAGACTATGCCGCTCTCGGTATTCCTTAGGGATAAAATAAGGAAGGGTGAGGTAGAGTATAAGATTCCTCTGAACTACACTGTTACATATCATGATCCATGCCACAACGGCAGACATTTGATGCATCTCAAAGGAAAGGATTGGGCCTTCGAAGCATCCCGTGAATGCATCGAATCCATACCCGGAGTAAAGTTCAAAGATATGGTGAGAAATAGAGCTTTACAGAGATGTTGTGGCGCGGGTGGAGGAGTCAAAGCCGGCATTCCCGACCTGGCCCTGGACATGGCCAAAGCCAGAGTAAAGGATGGCGAGGAAGTCCAGGCAGACATCATCGCATCCACATGCCCATTCTGCAGAAGGAACATAATGGATGGCAGGAATGATGCCAAGTCCAGCATTAAAGTACTGGATGTGGTGGAACTCATGGCCGCATCCATGGGCCTTGACATGACCATCCCCGAGAATCCTTACACCAAATTCCAGGAGCAGGATGTCCTGGTTTGCGGGCCTGAGGTCTGCAAGGTAGAGACCATAGAGCGCAAGGAGCCAGGCAAGGATATTGTGGGCGAGGCTCACTAAAGCAAAAAAGGATGTCATTGGGCATCCTTTCAACATCTTTTTTCTAAAAAATGGATCAGTGCGATGTAGCAGTCATCGGTGCCGGGCCCGCGGGCTCCATGGCAGCCAAGTATGCCGCAACATCCGGCTCAAAGGTCTT
This sequence comes from Methanosaeta sp. PtaB.Bin018, assembly GCA_002067755.1. Lineage (GTDB taxonomy): Archaea > Halobacteriota > Methanosarcinia > Methanotrichales > Methanotrichaceae > Methanothrix. Next base: position 113,747 of record MVQH01000101.1, on the reverse strand, counting down.
TTTACTGGAGGAGCATTCCAGCGTTGGCTGGCCTATAGAATGCGCAGGTCTATTGGGCTTGGAGGCCATGCAGGAGTCCGAGCTGACAGGAGGTGCATTCATATTGCAAGGCTTGCGCGGGGCTGCGGTCTTCTCGCCTGGTGGATTTCGTCTTGACTTCAAGGCAAAGAATTGCAAAGCATTGGTCGTGGATAGGAGGCTATTTGACAGGGCCCTGGCCAGAGATGCCTTGCAAAAGGGCGCTGAGCTGAGGCTGCGCTCAGCAGTCAGAAAGATCAGGAAGGAGCAAGGCGGCCTCGTCCTGACGCTCGCAGATGGTGAGGAGATCCGGACGCATGTGGTGATTTCTGCAGAGGGCGTACGGGCCCGCCTGGCGCGACTGGCAGGCATTAAGCCTCCTTCGAAGGTCCTGTCTGGGGCGCAGGTCGAGGTTCCATTTGCACTCGAGGATCGCGAGGGAGTGGAGGTGCATCTGGGCGAGTCTCCCGGGCTCTTTGCATGGGTAATTCCCTCCGGTGAGCAGGCTGCCAGAATTGGGCTTTGTGCCTGTGACAGAGGATACGATCGTCTGAAAGCTTTTTTAAAAAAAGATGTGATAAAAAAAAGGATCCTTGGCTCGCCAGTCGGTCTCTTCGTGGGCGGCCTGCCTCTTGGGCCCCCAGCGGTTGCTTCAGCCGACAGATTCCTGGCAGTGGGCGATGCTGCGGGCCAGGTAAAGCCCACCTCTGGAGGGGGAATCTATCCTGGGCTTGTGGCAGCCAAGATCGCGGGCAGAGTGGCCGCTGCAGCAGCGCTGGACGATGACTGCTCTATGAAGCGCCTCGGTGAGTACGACCGACTGTGGAGGGCTGCTCTTGGCCGGGAGCTGGATGTGGGGCTGAGGGCGAACAGGATGCTGAACAAGATGAGCCCAGAAGATCTCGACGAAGTGGTATGCTGCCTAGCAGGAAAGCCCAGCCTCTTGAGGATCATTGAGGCGCATGGGGATATCGACAGGCCAAGCCGCCTCATGGCCATGATGCTTGTGCACCTGGACTGGGATGCAATACGGCTGGCCAGATTGCTGCGCTTCGCGCTTGGGTGAAGTCTCCCGCGACTTCAGCAGTGTAGGCGGTCACCATCGCTGAACGCCGGCGCGGAAATGCTATCGTCCATCGTAAACTTTGCTTCGTGGCCCTACCATCAAAATGAGCATACTATCTTCGTTGGTACAAATGATATAATGATCACCTATGCGCAACTTTATAAGAATGCCAATTTTCTTGAGTTGATCTTGAGCAGAGCATGCACGTATGATCGCTCTATGCATGCGAGTACAAAAAAACTTCAACCAAATTTTTGATCATACCCGACCAGAAGGTCGGAGAATTCGTGACCTTCCGCCCTCCCATTGCATTCAATCCCGCAGATGCAGCTTATCGGCAGACTTTTGAGATAATTAAATATTTATTAATACGTTTATTACGATTGTGGAGATCTGTCGATTAGCACGGAAAAATGGTGATGTAAAATGGTCCAGCAATCAATTTAAACCAATACTATCACCAATAGTTTTTGTAGTTAGCAAAAGATTTTTGTAAAAGATCTTGGCTAACATTGAGCAGGAGGAACGGTACGTATGCGAACAATATTTAAGATCTCGTTAATGCTCTGTTTGATTTTAATGCTGAGCACTTCCGCGCTGGGTTATGCATTTGGAAGCAAAGTTGCCCATAATAACTACGATTGGGGGTATCCACTAGTATTTCTAACAGCAAACCCCAATGATATTGGATACGTGGACTCAGGTGCGAATGGTTATGATGTGGGAGACACGATCTATCTGCGAAAATTTGCAAACAGCGATGCAAGGGTTCGACTGTCCTGGGGCAATGGCAATCCAGGTGCGGCACCAGGCACGAAAGTGGAGATGGGAGATCAAGACTACAATCAGCCCCTGATTGCCTTTAATGCTCCTGACTTTGTATTCAATGATATATCCGGTGTGATAGGCACCTACGACCGTTTCGATAGAGTGTATTTTACGACAGATAGTGGTTTTGGGTTGCTATTGACTGGCGATGATCGACTGAGTGTCCCATCAGCAGGAACAAAAATTAGAAACTTCAATCCCGAAAATGGAAGACCATGGACTGCCTTCCCATTTGTCTCAATTCAGTATGTCGAAATTGATGGAAATGCAGGATACAACGTCTGCAGTGATTTCCTATACCTTCACATAGGCGGCAGCCACATTGTTTCGACGGGCGACATTCGCCTGACTCCGACACCCTGATGCAGGTACTTCTTATTAGTCCTTCTTTTTTTCGATCACTTAAAATATCTTGGCATTCAATTTCGTCGTCATGCTTCTGCTGGGCGTGGATGAGGCAGGAAAAGGCCCAGTTGTGGGATCGATGTTCATCGCAGGTCTGGTCATCGAGGAGGATAGGCTCTTTGACCTCGCTGCTATGGGCGTAAAGGACTCCAAGCGTCTCCGCCCAAAGGCCCGCGAGGTGCTGGCCAGAAAGATCTCGAGCATCTCTGCCGACCAGTACATCCTGGAAGTTTCGCCGCGTGTCATCGATGAGCTTCGGTTGGCGATGACCATGAACGAGATCATGGTAAGGAGCTTCTCTCAGGTGGTGCAGAGGCTGCATGCCGACAGGGCTGTTCTCGACGCCGCAGATGTGGATGCTGCCAGGTTCGCAGGGCGGGTGAGAGACGCCAGCAAAACCGGCATGGAGCTGATCGCCGAGCATAAGGCAGACGAGCGCCACCTGGTAGTCTCAGCCGCATCCATCCTTGCCAAGGTGAGGCGAGATGCATCTTTGCGGGAACTGGAAGAGGAGCTGGGATGCAAGATCGGAAGCGGTTACCCCACCGATAAGGATACACTCGACTTTTTGAGCTGCTGGGTTAGAGAAAATCGGGAGCTTCCACCATGTGCCAGGCATAGCTGGACCACAGCACAACGTATAAAAGCTAGTTTTATATAGACCGCCTGAAACTAAGAGTGCTTTAGAGTTGGGATACTCATGGATATAGAGGATACGTTGCTCATGATTCCAGGGCCTGTCAAGGTCGCACCGCGCGTTTTGCGCTCCATGTCCAAGCCTATGATCAGCCACAGAAGCAGCGAGTTCGGAGCCATCTACAGCGATTGCATCGGACTTCTCAAGCAGTTTTTCGAGACGCAGAACGATGTAGTTATAATGACCGGCAGCGGCACGGTGGGTATGGACGCAGCCGTGGGCAGCATCATCGGTCGGAAGGACACCATCGTGACCGTATCCAACGGAAAATTCGGCGAGAGGTTCACTGAGATCGGAGAGAGGTACGGCAAGGTCCTTCCAGTGAAGTTCGAGTGGGGCACTCCCTTCGATCTGGAAAAGGTTGAAGCTGCACTTGAACAGGGAGCTAAAGCTGTGGCAATGGTCCATAATGAGACCTCCGTCGGCCTCACCAACCCTGCAAAAGAGGTTGGCAAGCTGGCCCAAAAGCATGACGCGATCTTCATAGTGGACGGCATATCTTCAATAGGCGGGAATGAATTCCTGACAGATGATTGGAACATCGATATCGCCATCACCGGCTCTCAGAAGGCGCTGGCGGTGCCTCCTGGCCTGGCAGTGGTCTCAGTATCGCCAAAGGCAGAAGAGAGGTTTGAGGCAAAGAGCGCCAGCTATTATGCAGATCTGAAGGCTCATCTGAAGAGCGCGAGGAAGAGTCCTGTGCAGACGCCTTACACTCCAGCGGTTCCTCTGTTCTTCGCTCTACAAGAAGCGCTGCATATGGCGTCAGAGGAGGGCTTCGCCTCTCGCAGGGCCAGAACTGCCCGTCAGGCTGAAGCAGTTCGGTCTGCGGCCAGAGCGCTGGACATCGAGCTCTTCCCCCAGGTGAACGAGCATTCTCATTACTCCAATACGGTCACTGCCATGAAGATGCCTGCTGGGGTCACAGATGACAAGCTGCGTGGCGGCATGAAGAAGCAGGGCGTGGTTGTGTCCGGCGGCCAGGAGCAGCTCAAGGGCAAGATCTTTCGCATCGGCACCATGGGCGCCTGCTCATCAGGCGATATTTTGAGGACGATCCAGACCCTTGAGCTGGTGTTGGCAAAGGAAGGGCAATTGCGATCACGTGGCGCGGGCGTTGAGGCCGCGAGCAGGGTGCTGGGAGTTTGATCTGTCATACACCTTTAATCTATAAAATTTTTTCTGAGTCATTTAATTCTATATCGCCATCCAAAAGTCTTATAAGCATGATTTTGCTTTTGAGTAACTTGGAAAAAGAATGCAAAAGGGTTGAGTGAGTTGAGATGGGCTGCCTACGATCTATGATCATTTTTTCTATACTACTCCTGTGGCTTGTCAATCCTGTCAATTCTTATGAGATATCTGTATTCACAAATCAAGCAGGCACTTTGATTGAGCCTTTTGATGTGGGCAAGACAATAGTATACGATGTTCAGATCTCTGGTGCAAGTAAATCGATGCTGTACACCATTGAGCTTACTGTCGGGCCGGGACCTGATCAATCTGTCTCAAAAACCATCAAAAAGGATATAAACGCAAACGGCGAATCGGTCACCGTTCAATTTCCTGTGAATTTTCAGAGCTCTGAATTCTTGAGCGGTGAATTTGGAAAATGGCTGAGCGACCAAAACCGGACGGAAACATGGGATAAAGCGTGGTACAGGGTTGCAGTCACTTCTCTCAATCCCTTCGAGGAACCTATACAAGCCGAGGATCATACCGGCAAGCCGTCTCTTGTAAAAGTCTTCGAGGAGTTTTGGGACCAGAAGGTTACTCCAAGAAAGGGATCAAATGAGGATAGTTATCAGTACGAGGTTTCAGTTCTATCCACGGTCCAGGATAACATAACTTTGGAGGTTGGTCCGTCACGCAGTGGTCCCTGGACTTTGGTGGGCACACGAGCATATACGACGCCTGGAATCCGGCAGACCCTCAAGTGGTCCAACGTAAGCCTGGGCTTCGATTTTGACTCTGCTGCTTACAGGATTTGTGGCAGAAAACAGATGATATTCGATGGGCCCTCATGGCCTGTGGATGTCGAGTATAAAAATAGCAGTGTATCTCCGGATAGGGGCTTGTCAGATACGCCCTTCAACTACAGCATAGATGTTAAAGCAGCGAAGGCCATCGATGTGGGGCTGAATGTCTGGGATGTGAGCAACAAACGATATATTTCTGCAGGAAGGCAAAGCTACGGTAACGTCGGTCAGTGGGAGACTATGGTCTGGAAAGAGGTCAATCCCTCATCGTCTGCAGAATCAAGCGGCATGTCCAACTATTACTTCAGCTTTTACTATCAAGGCTCTGATAATCCTTTCTCCACCACTTATGAAAAAACCGGTAAGTATTCTTCAGGCCCAGCACTGGTTGCGGTGAACTTGAAAAACTGGACGGTGAGCCCTGCAAATGGCTCAGTCTTCACCTGTTACAACTATTCTGTCCAGGTAGAAACAAGGCTGCCAAGTTGTGATATCGAACTGCAGACAGCACAGCCAAACGGCTGGGTCTGGACAAATCGAGGAACTGCGACATACAGTGGAGACAATGACACACTCGTTTGGAAAAATGTAAGCTTAGATCCTGTGAGCGATGAGTTGGGCAATGCAAGCTATAGGTTCTTGCTTGGAGACACTGTTCTGGGAAAATACGTCGGTCCGAAGATCGATGTGGCTTTTCGGGATCTGCTGTACAGCCGCATCGGCAATACTGATCGTTTTGATTATAAGGTGAAGGTAAAATCATCGAGACCTGGCCTGAAAATCGAGCTGATCTACACGGATGATGGATTGATCTGGAATAGATCTCATCAGATCCAAGCGTATGGATCTAATTGCTCAGAATGGCAAGAGCTGATATGGAAGAACCAACCCTGGCACAAGACCATAAAATTCGATGTGGTGAGCAATTAAATGGGCCAAGCACTTCGGTTTGCTGCACTCCTGATGCTTCTGTTGCTATTGAACCAGCCTGTCGCATGCCAGATGCTGGACATTCCCCCACCTACGCCATCGCAGGGAGGTGGCGGGGGTGGTGGGAGCAGGCAGACCGATTTGGACAGGATCTTAAAGGCTTTGCAGGAAGGAAAGGAGCAAAAGCCTCAGAAGTTCGAGCAGTTGAAGAAACTGCTCTACATTGAGCCGTTTACCACTAAGGAATACAGCGATAAGTTAGGGCTGGGCCTGGATTTCAAGGGCAACACGACGCTCAATAGAACTCAGGATTTTGTAGTACGAGCATATGTTGTAAACTCCAATCCAATAGAGATACGCAGAGCGATTTACCTGCGCCTGGAGGCCCTCTTGCCAGGCGAGAATGCCTTCTCACAGGTGAATTCCATACCACAGATCATTCAGATAAATGAATACCAGGAATCGAATGATGGATTAAACTTCACATACAGAGCCTTTCCTGAGCTGACATCATTCCGGGATCTAAAAAGGGTCGGCACTGTAGTTCTTAGGTTGAAGGCGACCGACGGACAATACACCTGGACCTCTAAGAATCTCACGCTTAATGTAACAAATAGCCCTCCTGTGCTATCTGATCTGTCCATCGAGGCTCCGAACCCCACGAGGTATAATGATCCCATCACATATGTTGCCAACGTCACTGATGCAAACGGCGATGCTGTTAATGTCACCTTGCATATACTGGATGAGAAGGGAAGCGAACGATCGAATGCAACCCAAATGGTCACCTCCGGCCAGAGAGTACAATTCATGGCCAGCCAGTACGGGTTTTTTAATAAGGATGATGCAGGCAAGAATTTCACATATTACTATTCCTTTGGAGACGGCATAAACGTCTCCGTAACCGGCATTCAAAAGGGGCCTCAGTTAAAGAAGAGCACTGCCATATGGGTGGGGAGGCCAAAGGTTACACCTGAAGATCAAAACCAATATTGGTGGCAGAGTTACAACTTCAGCCTGGAGATGAAGAACCAAGAGCCTGAGGATGCACAGGTGCAAGTATCTCTCTATTTGGACACAAAGGCCCACCCATGGAGGGCAATTGCGAGCCAGAACGTGGTTTTATCGGGCAATCCAAAGGCAGTTTACTTCCTCGTCAAGCCCTTTGATGTTCTCGATGCCAACCAGAGCTTCCGCTATAAATTCGAGTATTCAGAATATGACCAGAACCAGAGGGATCATATAGAGCAGGATGCACAAGCTCCGCTTAGTGCTAAACTGGTCAGATACGACACCATATCCGCTTTGAGCTTGGGCAATGTGGCTGCCATTTTGCTGCTGGCATTTGTGCTCGGCCTTCTTCTGGAGAGGAGGTTTTACAGATGAACCTGCTCGGGCATGATATATTTGAGGCTTACATGCTCATATGCCTGGTAGCTATTTTGCTTTTAGGTGGAACCCTACACGTGATGTATCTGAAAATGATTGAGTCCATGGTATTGCGCACTGAAGAGAGCGATTTCAACCTCGGAGATCTCATGAGGTCTATGCACATCTCTCAGGGGTCGAATTTCAACATCATGATGATCCTCTCCTGGAGCCTATTGTTCGTGGCACTGGCTTTTCTTTATTTGCTGACTCCCAGTATCTTTCCGGAGTGGAACTACTTCAAGATCCCACGCGTGGCCTCATTGGATTGGGGGTTTGCCATCTTTGGCGTAGCAGCACTGATCCCAGGAGCTCTGATCTCCATATTTGTTCCAAAGGTCTACAGTTATTATCTGATACACAAACGTCTCAAAGCAATTGCAGCTGCAACTCCCGTCCTGCTTCTCGGGTCTATCATCTGTTCCATGCATCTTGGAATCATCTACCCAACCAGCAATCCGTTCTTCTGGAATCTGGGATACATGATGCTAGCGGCGGCAGCGGTCCTCATGATCTTGCCAATATCAATTGGTTTTCTGGAGGCTTGGCGGCAATGAGACCTTGTATCGTTGGAATCGGTGGTGCAGGTGGAAATATACTGAGGCAGTTTTTACAGAGCCAGGATATCAATCTAATGGGCCTTCAATTTGGAAGGCATCTGGCCTACGGGGGAGTCAAAGGACTGTGGCTGGAATCTGCCACCCAAGACACACAACGCCAGAGCTACTACGGAAGTCTGGTACAGGGACAGTACCCCCCCTTTTTGATCTGTCATGGAAATGTGAGCGAAGGCTCTGACACCCGCAGATATTTGAGTGATACCTACGGGCTCGACCTCAAAGCGCCAGGCTTCGACCGCAGGGCAGAGTATCTGAAAGGGATCTTCGAGGTATTCGAATTCGACCCCAAGCTGAAGGAGGTCTGCCTGGAGGAGTTCAAGAGCAACGATAATCCCCTTTCCGGGTATATGTGGCAGGTAGGCATAAGGCCTCATACGATTATTTCCACAAGCTCCGCAAGATCCAAGCTGTGCGATAGCATTCTCTTCATAGCCTCTTTAGGTGGTGGAACTGGCACTGGGTTTATAAACCCGATCACGAGCTATGTCCGATCTGAGGAGCCCATATTTCCAATCTTCGTACTGGGAATTCTGACTGAGAAGGGAACAGATAAGAGAAAGGCCACAGAAGGCCAGAGAGATCTGGGCGCTGTCATTGCAATGTATGACCTGCTCACAAAGGCCTCGGGCGAAGGAATAGATGCTCTGATCCTGGTAGACAATCAGACCCTGGTGCAGAGGTTTGGGGGCAATTACACCGGCATGGATGTCTGCATCTACAACTCTCTCAAGCCGCTCCTCGATCTCAGGAATTATCCAGGGGACCTGCTCCAGGACGACTCACAAGGCATCAGGAGGGTCATCTGGGAAGTGAATGGGGAGAACAATGGATCGAATGGGATCTCCAGGAGGCGTGAGGGAGCTGGCAGTGAAGGTCTGCTTCCGCCCATTCTTGTGCCGTGCTACTGCATTCAAGCAGCACATGAGGGAGATGAGCTGGAGCTGGTGGAGGGAGCCCTTGGCAAGGGGAGCCTTTTGCCTGCGGGCAAAGACGGACGGTTGTTCCCATGCGATCCTACAAAGGCCGATCGAGTCCTGGTTTTCACCCGCGGTTTTTTCCGCACCAAGGATATAAAGGAGGCCGTACAGGAGAGGACGGGCCTGTCGGAGAACAAGATAATGGTCTACCGCAAATTGGGTGGTGGAAAGGCGGAGGATATGCTCATCCTGCTTCGCAACCCCTATGGAGGCACTATCGGAGAGCATAAGCGTCCAGGCACTTTGGAGTGGAGGCTTCACGATATAATCACAGAGTCGATAAACTATATCGAGAATAACGAGATGAACATCTTGGGCTTCCAGAGCTACAAGGAGATAACGAAGGAGATGCTCAGGAAGTACTTCTATGGAAAAGATGGACTGCTAGATGAGCTGTACGACTGCCTGGAACGGCTCAGGGAGGGCGAGGCGCCAGTGTTCACGAGGCCTCTTAGGATCTTTGGGAATGGAATGAATGCTCTTGGAAATTGTCAGGAAGAGCAGCAGATGGCTGCTTCAGATAGAGCCAGCCTGAGGAAGATGGTGAAGGAGGAGCTAAGGGCGATTTTCAATGACCAGGACTGCAGGAGGAGAATAAGAGAGATCCTTCAATCTTAATCCACTTATGTTACGCCCTTGCACAGCTCGCCGCTTTTCAGGTCCTCCAGGAAGAAGTCCTGCCGGGTGCGCCTTCCCAGGGCCAGATCAAGCTTGCGTTTTGCATAGAATGGCGCCAGCCGCTTCAGCTCATTTGCAAACCACCTAGGGTAAATCCTCTTTACTTTGTTGTAGCGCAGCCACTCGAAATCATAATATCTTGCATTCATCTCCCAGGTGATGTACTGAACCTCCTCGTCGCTGAGATGCTTCGTCCTCAAGTTGGCATGCAGGCCATCGTACTTGGTGAAATCATTCCTCGTGATCAGCCCCATCTCCTCAAGCTCGGCGCGCATCTGAGTCTTGGGGTATGGTGTGTTGATATAAAAAATCGGAAAATCAACTTTCAGCCGCCGAGCTAGATGGAAATTCTCCCATATGTCTTCTGCATCATCATCCGGATTTCCACCGATGAGACCAGTGGAGACGATGATATCATTATCATGCAAATATCGTACAGCTCTCTCAGCATCATCGGACATGCGGCCCTTGCCGAGGAACTGAAGATTGCGCTTGTTCACGCTCTCGACTCCCAGGAAGACTCCATCGAATCCGGCCTCACTCATCTTGTCAACCAGCCGCTTACTGGATGCTATGCCAGAGGCCGAAGCCTGGGTCTTGTAGCGCAAATGCGTCAGACCAGCATCTATGATGGCCTGGCAGAGCTGCTCTAGCCGCCTCACGTCCAGGGTGATGTTGTCGTCTGGGAAGAAGATGGAACCTGCGCCGTGCTCCTCAGCGTCCTGGATATCGGCGATAACGCGCTGGATGGGAAACTTGCGGAAGTTGCGGCCGTACATCAGGTTGATGCTGCAAAACTTGCACCCTTGAGTGCAGCCCCGGCTGGTCTCAACGGAGTCGATGGGAACATCAAAGCTGTAGAAGCCCTTGGTGATGAGTCGCGCGTCCCTGTCGGGCATCTCGATCTCCTCGACCCTGAGAAGCGGTCGCGGCCTATTGTGCACCATCGTCTCGCCCACATGGTATGAGACGCCCAAGACGCCCTTTGGCTCTACTCCGGCAAGCAGGGACTGTACCAGCTCCCTGAAGGAGGCCTCGCCCTCTCCTCGCACGATGTAGTCGATGAGCCTTGCGTCCTCGCTTTGGCCGATCTCCTCACATGCAAGTGTTGGATGGTATCCGCCAAAGACCGTCTTTGCACCGGACTCCTTTGCGATGCTGGCCAGCCTCAGCGCTTCCTGATACTGGAAGCTCATGGCAGTGAAGCCCACAAGGTCATAGCTGTTGACGGCCTTGCGCACGTATTCGCGGTAGTTCTTCATGCCGTGGATGTCGGCGACGTGAATTGTGCAAAGGTCTTTCACGTGTGCTGCCAGTGATGCCAGCCCGAGGTTAGGCAGACGGGCTATGCGGTCGAAGTCCTGTTGGACCACTGGAGATGACAAGAGTAGGATCTTCATTTAAGCTTCCAGCAGCCTTCTCTGGCTGAAGTCGAACCTGTTGGCCTTGCTTATGTATGATGCCACTTCCTTCACTCCAGCCCAACCTGCATAGCGAAAGGCTCCTCTCCACACCCGTGCAGATGTGCGCAGGGGCATGGTCCAGGGATAAACCTTCTTAAACGACCAATCCAGAATGCCCGGAATCTCATCCGGTTTTATGCTTGGATGATTCCAAACAAGGTTCTTGCCGTCATAATGATGCCAGTCCCTGTCCCAGATGCCGTACTTCTCCTCGATCTCATTCCAGAGAGGCGTCTGTGGCAGTGGTGTTAATACGCAGATCTGAGTGATGTCAAGCTTCAATGCAGCCAGTTTGGGGATGTCGATTTTAAGCGATTCCCTGGTATCGTCTTCAAAGCCGATCATGTAATAGCCTACTGTTCCAAGGCCGTGCTTTTGCAGCAGGCGCACCGTCTCAAGGATGTCCTCAGTGCCCTCTTTCTTCTTTATGTCGTCCAATCGTTCCTGGTGCAGGTTCTCGATGCCTATCGCTGCCCCTCCGAAGCCCGATACACGCTTTCCGTTTCTCTTTCTCTTCTCCGCCCATTCGTCGATCATTCTTCGCAGATAATCGGCTCTGGCCATGCAGCCCCAGACCATGCCATACTCGTCCAGCAGCTCCACAACGGCATCCGCATGACGGCGGTTGCAACCGAAGTTCTCATCCTCTATCAGGACAACGTTGATGCCATGCTCTTTGTAGTAGGCAAGCAGTCGCTCGATGCTCTTGAGGGGAATTGTGTTGGGCTTATTGCAGAACACTGGGGTCTGGCAGAATTTGCAGCCAACTGGGCAGCCGCGCGTGGTGAACATGATGCCGTAAACGTTCAGCTTTATGCCAAAAGGCGAGTTTAGATACTCGATGAGAGGCGGATGTATGATCTCCTTGATTTGTCGGCCGAAATACGACGCGACCTGCTGCTCAGCATAACCCACGAAGACCTTGTCGAACTTCTCCTGGATCTCTGGAGTCAAGGCGCCATAGTTTCCGGCCCAGATCTCGCCAACGGGTGCCTTGCGCGCCTCCTTGACCATCTCCAGGGCCTCATGGGTCTCGTTGAGATAGAACGACAGACCCACCACATCCCAGCCCTCTTCTAGCTTCTTGCAGTACTCTTCCCAGGTAGGAAACTCCAAGATCTCCAGCTCGGGGATATTCTGCTTGAGAAAGCGCAGGCCAAAGGACTGAATGCGTGGCCAGTAGAATCTGAACCATGATCTGGTATTGGCTCCAATGTAGTCATAGGGCTCGGAGGCCTTTTTGTAAATGGTTGCGAACAGAACTCTGGGGGCCATTAGTCGCTCTGTTTCGCCGCATGAAGATTAATCTTACGATTAATTGCAGGTCGCCTATTTCAGCATTCGCGCATCAGGCTCATGCATAACCATCTGTGCCGGAAGGGTTATATCTCTCCTCTCTATTCCTCTCTCCTCTGTCTTTCTCCATCTTATCCATCTCTTTTTGAACTATACGAAATACCTCGGAGACGCCTGCATATCGCCCGGCAAACCAGCCGCATGCAAAGGCTTCAGCATTATCTGGCGTGACCTCCGACTCTTCTATCAGCTTTTTTAGCCACTCATCTGGACTCTTGGACTTTGAAAAGGAGGCTCTTACCCTCCTGGCAATCTCTTCTGCGCGTTCTTTGGACATGCCCAGGAGATCATAAAGGGTGACGTCAGACATGGGAGGCCTGCTCATGGTGCTTTCTGATCTTGCTGTACTCTGGCCAGAAGGTTTCGATAGGCCTCTTCTGCCAGGCTGCTCACATCCAGGCCCAGCTCCCTCGCCACAAGAAGGACCACGGCATCCAGCTCTACCAATTTCTGTAGTGAATCTTGTCTCTCATTGGCAAGGGCGATCACTTCCTTTCTGCTCATACCCGTCTGGGAGGTGATGAGCCGAATTCCGCGATCCAAAATGCCCTCATCCGTGGTTGGTTTGAACCCTACTGGCACATCCACAGCCTCGGCATCGAAGGTGGCAAAGACCATATCGCCGTCCATCTTCACCAGACCTTCTGATTCCGCATCTCTTAGCAAAGCGCGCACCTTCTCGGGCGGGCCCCATTTCATGTCCAGGTACAATGCAAAGATGAAGTCGCTGATCTTAAGGCTCTTCTTGCCGCGCTTCTTGAAGGGCGTGGCCACTAGAAAGGCTTTTTCTCGATCCAAGGATACACCCGATATTCTGTTTTGAGACATAACAGATATAAACTAGCCTGCCCCAAGAGCAACCAAATTTATTTATCACTTGGGGACGTGGTTTATAATAACTGTGAAAAAATCCGGCACATGCCATCGTGTGGTGTTAGATGAGGCAAATATATCCGATAGTCATTCTGATTCTGCTGATCAGCTTGGGCGCTGCCCAGCTGGCGCCAGATAAGGAGAAGTTCGATGTTGTGCTCCACCCAGGGGAGGTGGAGGAGAGGACGCTAAAGTTGACCAATGTGGGCGATGCGCCCATTTTCAAAATCACAGGCACTCAAGTGAGCGGAAGTGCTAAGGACTTTATAATCTTGAGCATGCCTGAACAAAAACCGCTAAAGCCTCAGGATGATGCTGAGATAAAGGTCTACTTCGCAGTCCCACAGGAGACAAAGCCAGGGTCCTATACTGGATTCATGTATCTGCTGGACAACACGCCTCCCACCATGCCAGTGAGAATTGAGTTCAATCTGAACATCGTGGGTCAGGAGAGCTACGGCCTCAGCATGACCATCGACGATGCCAAGTCCGCGTCGCTCGCCGCCAAAGCGGAAGACATCGCACAGTTCGAGCTGGCTGTAAAAAACCTAGGGTTGTTCAGAGATGTAGCACATGTCGACTCCTCCCCGTTGCCTGATGGCTGGAGCGTGACACTGCTCGACGGTGAAGAGGAGGTCTCCTTGCCATACGATGTATCTTTGGACTCCGGCACAACCCATTTTATGAAGTTACAGATACAAACAACTGAACCGGGAAAGAGGGGTGAGCTGCAGATAACTGCGACATCTTTGGGCAACCGCTCCCGAAACGACACAGTCAATGCCAGCGTTGAGTTTGGCATGGCCGTCAGGGGCTACCGCGTCGATATCGAGGTTCCAGATAGGATCGTAGCCAATAAGACCTACAAAGGCTCATTTAGCGTCATACTCGATGTCAAGGAGAAGGTGCTGGTCGGAATTGCAACGCCGTCGGAGCTAATGGTCATTCCTCAGGCCCAGGTAGTGGAGGTCAATCCGGAAAAGCCTGGCGTTGCCAACTTCACTATGCTGGCATCTCAAACTGGGGATTATCCGATTATTTTCAGGCTCATCGATTCCAATGGCATTCCCATGCCCCAGGAGATGACCTCCGTCAAAGTGGTGCAGCCCGAGGGTGTGGCGGTCCTGACGGGGGAAGATCTCCAGTACAGCACAGTGGCGTCCTTGTGCGCGCCAGCTAATAGATCGGTGGCCATCATCACAGTTCCGCCAGGCAAGCTCAGCGATAAGGATCGTGAATGGCTGCAGGACTTTGCCAGAGTTGTGATCTTTGGCAACCACACCATAGTCTCTATGGATGCCGAAAAAGTCCTTGATGGCGTCGAGATCAAGCGCATTCAGGGAGATGGCCTGTTTGAAGAATGCTGGCAACTCACAGCTGAGATGTGGCAGGATGGAATCTCCGAGGTCGTATTATCGAGTCCCAAACCAGTGGATATATTCAGGGCTTACCAGGTGGCCAAGAACGGTAGCCTGCCTTTGATAATATGCGAGGGTAATGTGACAGAAGCTGCTAGATCCGCAATCAAAGTCATGACCAAACGCAATGTTACTCTCTCCAAGGCTTTGATAGTGGGAGACATTTTAGAGGCGAATGCCAGAGCGCTGCAAGATGCTGGCGTCTTGATGGAGGAGGTGAGAGCTTGAAACTGCTCAGAGCAGTATTGATCATGGCGGTTTTGTCCAGTGCAATGCTTCTTGCAGCCGCTGATCTGGAACGAGGTGTGAAAGGTGATGTAGAGGATCTGATCCTGGTAGGCGCTTACGACTGGCATGCATCAGTTGCAGCCACGCCACTTGCCATTTGGTCTGATGACAACAAGACCATCACGAAAACGCTGTTGATCCTGCCAAAGAACGTAAACGCCGGCGATAGAAATGGCTGGGTCGAAGAGAGCGATCTGGATAAATATGGAGCCTCAGCCATACTGGGCACCTTCAAAGCAGCCAACGTCACAGCCATCACGATTCACGGTGAAGGAGATCAGGTCAAGGCACTGGTGGAGGCAGCTCATAAGAACGGGATGAGTGCATATGTTACGGCATCTCTGGAGCTTCCTTTGATCTCAGAGCCCCAGACGAATGAGATTGAGGCTGTGCCAGAGGCAAAGGCTGCTCTCCTTGCAGAGGCCGGCCTTAAAGGCGCAGCTCCAGATGAGTCACGAATAGATCCGAGCTGGTTGCAGGTTGCCAATCCCGAGACTGGAGGCAATGCGAGTTACTTTTGTCCTGCCAATCCAGAGGTGCGGGATCATCTCTACAACAAGATCGAGGCTTTGATTGACGACTACAAAGTCGATGGAGTGGTGCTTTACAAATTCGGATTCCAGGATGAGAATTACTGCTTTTGCGACGTCTGCAAAGAGAAGTTCTACAAGGACACAGGCATTGACATCACCAAGGTCAAAGCCAACAGCTACAACCTTGACAGGTGGAACAGGTGGAAGCAGGAACAGATCTTGCAGATCGTGGACGAATCCAAAAACATAACATCCGATTTGGGTCCTGTGAAGCTGGGCGTTGCTGTAGACAATCCCTTTGATCGCAATCAGGGATACAATTACGCAGAAATGGCCAAGAAGGTCGACTTCGCCATTATCGCACCTCTCTCTGCCCAGGATGCACAACTTGCAGCAGGCATGAGCAATAAGCCGACCTATGTCAGGCTGAGCGATGATTATGTGGGCTACGTCCTCTCCACTCAAAATGTGGATGGTGCCGTAAGGTACATCGAGGACCTCACCAGGGCTAAAATCAAAGGAGTGGCCTTTGAATACGATGTAGTTTATACGCCCCTGTGGTCGGAGCTGGAGCCGCCGTCATCTGCGGCTAGCTGGCTGATTCAGCAACTGGGCGGAAGGTCGCTTGCAATTGGCAATGTATCCTGGAAGAGCGACACAAAGCTGGAAGCCAACAACAGTTATGATATGGCGGAGAAGCTCAGCCACTACTGGAAGAGCTCGCCTGGAACAGTGATAGTTGGCGAGAACTACAGCTCAGCTTTGCAGGCAGCCCCAATTGCATCCTATCTCAACTGGCCATTGCTCTTTGTGAATGACGAACTCCCCGAGGAGACAGCGGCGGCACTGAGGCGCCTCAGTGCGAAGGAGGTTGTGATAGTAGGTCCAGTCTCGGAGAAGGTGAGACAGAACCTGACGGAGATGAATATCACCATTCTGAATGGCAACAGCGAGCTCCTGATCAAGGAGATGAAGGATAGGGGCCAAAGTCCTGATATGGTGGTCATGACCAACTCGCATGACCTGTCACTGCTCCCCCCCTCGCCAGATCCTGTGGTCGAACGTGCCTATGTTGAGGATCTTCAAGTTAGAACTGAGGCCAGCCCTGGCCAAATTCCGGCAGAGGAGCTTGGTGAGATAGTCAGGCTCAATGTAACTCTTACAAACACAGGCTCAAAGGACCTGACAAGCGTACGCTTGATGGACATATTCCCAATGGGAAGGCTCATCAAATGGCCCAGAGCAAGTAAGGGTGAAGTGAATGTGACTGATCCGTATACGGGATTGCCGACGGACGCCAACAGCGCATTCCTCAATGGATCATTGCTGCGCTGGAATCTGGTCAGGCTCAAGCCGGAAGAGTCTGCCACTTTGAACCTTGAGGTCGAGTTCTTGTATCCTATGGACTCTGGCTGGAAGCAGCGCCTGGATACCGGCGCGACCGCCGCATATGAGGGATTCTCCTATAACCACACGCTCGAGAATACTGATGACTGGCCAGTCGTCAATCTGACCTATCCCACATGGATCTACTCTGGCAGAGCAAACATATCATGGAACCTCGACAAAGATGCCAGTTACACAGCCCTCAACCTTTACAGCCCTGATGGAAGGGAAGGCGGCGTTAAGATCACAGATATTGCGCCGGACAAGCTTTACAATCTGAGAGTGCAGCTCCTGACACCAGGGGTCTGGAAGTTCAATATAGAGGCTGGAGATGGATATACCCACAGAACTGAGAATTACAGCATCGATGTGCGATCGAACACCGATCCTGTGAACATAACTGCCTTCAGCCATACCAAAGTGCCAAGATTGTCGATGGTCGCGTCTCAAGCAGCTTCAGCTCGCAGGGCCCTGCTGCTGGATGTGGCAAAGGACCCGCAACAGATAGATCCCTTAAACGAGGAAGCATCACTAAACCAGAAGGTCGATGATCTGGAGCTCTCGCCCAAATACCTGATGGTGGTGGGCGATCCAGGGTCAATGCCGTTCATCTCCACTGGCCTTGTTCAGAAATTGACAAGCGTCATGGAGTATGAGATCTACAGGGACTATCAACTGCCCGAGGAATTCGACAATTACAGCAATGTTGCTGTAGGTAGGATCGTGGGGCTCTCAGTTTATGATGCATCTCAGCTCCTAGCCCGCACCCTAGCATACGACCGTCTAAGTGGTTCCTGGAAGAACAACGGCCTTGTCATATCTTCGCCGCCCCTCTCATATCCCCAGGCTCCGATTGCCGCAAGCATCAGAGACTACCTACAAGAAGCAGGGCTTGCTGTCAAAGATCTGCGATACGAAGAGGCCACATATCAGCAGGCTGTCTCGCAGATGAACAACGGTCAAAATATAGTGCATTTCGATCATCATGGAAATGAAGAATCATGGTCGCTGTCTGAGTGGTCGAGCATGGACCCGACTTTGACTGGAGCGCACGTAAAGGAGCTTGTCCTGTCGCCTCAGACCACTACATCATCGGCCTGCGTTACAGTGAACCTCAAGGGCTATTACCTCAACGTCAGCGGGACCAGGATGTACATACCCAAGAATATAGAGGACTCCATAGCCCTGGCATTCGTTCGGGCTGGCGCTGTAAATTATATTGGAGAGTCTGCCTTATCCTGGATCTTCGTGTCTGATGACTTCTTCAAGCAGTTCTACCAGTCTCTTGTTTTTGAGAACGCCACAGTGGGCCAAGCCCAGCTTGACGCAGACAACCTTTTCAAGCTTAAGTTCAGGGGGGCAGAGAATCTAAAGGACATATCCAAATACGACGAAGAACTTCCTAACTGGGAAGAGACTGTGCAGCAGATGCTCAATCAAACTGCATACATGAACGTGATCATAGGGGATCCCAGCTTCCGGCCCAACCTTCCCAAATCACCAGCTCTCCCTTACACCACAAAGGTCACGGCTGCCAATGGCACAGCAAAGAACAAGACCACACTTATGGCATCTGTGACGCCAAAGAATGAGAGTGCGACAGACTGGATCTACTGGATAGAGACCGACAGCTCCTCCGGAGAGCTGAATCTCAATGCTCCACCCGCTATCATAGGCGAGGTGTCGCTGCCCAAAGATGCAGACAAGGTCGTCGTAAAAGAGATGGGCCTTGCTGTTTGGCATGATGAGATGATCGTCGGCGACCAAAAAAAGGTGATGTGGCCAATCGTTCGGCCGCGGCTCGGTGAGACTAGGAGCTTCCAGATCGAATATAGTCTCGTCCCAGGCGAGGTTCAGGTGATTTATGTGACGGCAGGCTGGAATGCCATCTCAGTCTACCTGAATCCAATGGACCCTTCGGCAAGCAAGTACCTGAAAAATAAGCCTTACAGGGGCATATTCTCCAGTGCAGCGAGCGGATGGGCCTTCAGCACAAAGGATGCGGGCATGGTCAATGTCACGAAGTTCAAGCCCGGCGAAGGGTATCTAATTGACAGCGCTGGGAACTTCACCATGATGATCTCTGGCAAGCCGGTTGATCTGCCCTATCGCCTGGATCTGCATTCAGGATGGAATATGATCGGCCTGCCTGTGAACAGGACAGTGGATATGAATAACATTACAGTAAATGCCGAGCATAAGAGATACACTTATCCTGAAGCAGTACAGAAGGGCCTGGTCTCTGCCTTTATCTGGAAGTATGAGGATGAGGGCTGGACGCACCTGGGAGAGAACGAGACCCTTGAGCCTGGAAAGGCCTATTTGATCGAGGCCACGAGGGATGCCAAACTGGAGTTCCGCTAAAATTATTGTCCTCTGTGGTGAAACGCGATGCTCTGCCTCAACCACAGAGGAGACGATTTATGCCCGGACCTTGCTCCCTATGCGGGCTTTGTCTCGCCTACCTCTGATAGACGGCGTCCTGCATAAAGAATTGCGGCAAACCCCAAGCTCATGGAGATCAAAGAGACCAGCCCGCCCACGAATGGCAGCAGGAACATGATATTAAGTATCACGAAGCCTATAACAAAGAGGACCAAGTTGCCGTATTTGAGCTTCAGGTGCTCGCCTATCCATTTTCCTAGGCTGTAGGAGACAAAGGTTCCTGTGAGCATAAGCGCTGAGGCGAACAGAAGCGCACCCATCAAGGCAATGGGTATGCCCACGACGGTTATGGCCACCAGCAGCATGGCTATGAATGTGGCGATCATCAGAACGAAGCCAACAGCGGTCTTCAGAACGGGAGAGCTCCTGATCTCTCGATCTACAGCCATGAAGATGCCTGGCAGATATCTGACCAGAATCAGTCCCAGGATGAAGTAGCCCAGAATTGTGAGAAGGCCAAAGATGCTAATCATCTCTTCGGACTTTTCTCTCTCTTCCCTGTTATCCTCTACCTTGTAGAAGTTCACTTTTCCAGCAGAGCCTGTGTCGTTGAACTGCCTGGAGCTCACGGTCAGTGTGCCGTTGACCTGTCCAGCATTGAAAACGCTTCCTCCAGCGATCAGAGCATCGCGACCGATTGTCTTGCCTGGAAGGATATTCACCTGGCCGCCAGCAGCCACCAGATTGGTGCCTATTTTGCCGCCCAGGTAGATGTTCCCGCCAGCAACCACAAGTTTTCCGCCCACATCTGAGTTGATGTAAACCTGGCCTCCGGCTGCGAAGACATCCCCCTTCACAGGCGCATTGATGTTGAGCGTACCTCCTGCGGCCACGACTGAATCCACAGGCGCATTGATGTTTACAATGCTGCCTGCCGCGAAGACATCGTCCTCTACAGGAACATCTATGGAGACTGTCTCTCCAGAGAAGGTCCGCAATGCTTGGCCGCTGCAAGAGAGCAAGAGAAGAGCCAGCAAAATAAAAATAATTGAGTACAATTTCATCTCATTCACCGACAGCATCTGGGGTCTTCTAAAATAAATAACCTATGTAGGTCTGCTCATCCGTTTAGCTCCTCATTCAGCCGAAATGCCTTGAGAGGAGAGCGCTTATGAACTCGCGACCTCAAAGAGATCGCAGATCTACCTTGATAAGAACTCCTGAGCTCCTCGCGCCTGCCGGCTCGCCCGAGGCACTGCGCGCCGCCATTGCCGCCGGAGCGGATGCTGTCTATCTCAGCGGCAAGAGATTCGGAGCAAGAAAGTTTGCGACCAACTTCGATGAGCCCGAATTGCAGCAGGCCATAGACTACGCCCACCTGCGGGGCGTGAAGGTCTATGTGACCGTCAACACTCTGATCAGGGACGACGAGCTTGCAGAGATCGGTGAGTTCATTTTGCGGATCTACGAGATGGGTGCTGATGCAGTGCTCGTCCAGGATTTGGGAGTCGCAGCTCTTGCGCGCCAAATTGTGCCTGATCTGAATTTACACGCCTCCACGCAGATGACCATTCATAGCCGAGAGGGGGCTGCATGGGCTGCCCGCAATGGGTTCAAGCGGGTGGTGCTGGCAAGAGAGGTCTCCCTAAAAGAGATCGAGAAGATGAAAGACATCGGGATAGGCCTGGAGGTATTTGTGCATGGCGCATTGTGCTATTCTTATTCCGGACAGTGCCTTCTGTCTTCGGCCATAGGAGGGCGCAGTGGTAATCGTGGGATGTGCGCGCAGCCCTGCCGCAAACCATACGTTCTGCTCAAGGGTGAGAGAGATGAGTATGGCCGCCCAAAGAACCTGGTGGCTGTGCCAATCAAAGAGAAGTTCCTCATATCCACCCGCGACCTCTCCACTTATAGGAATCTGGACAGGATCGTGCGCTCTCCTGTGCAGTCGCTGAAGATCGAAGGAAGGATGAAGTCTCCAGAGTACGTGGCCATCGTGACCAGCATCTATAGAAAGGCGCTTGATGCCATCTCTCGCGGATCATGGTCGCCTTCTAGGGATGATGAACTGGACCTTGCGCTGGCCTTCAACCGCGACTTCACTGAAGGATATCTGCTGGGCGCAAAAGATGTCATGGGCAGGCAGATGTCTGACAACCAAGGGGTTTTCATCGGGAGCGTTGCAGCCTTTGATGTGCTGAGAGGCGAGGCTGCTGTGCGCCTTTCAGGGACTGTGGTTCCAGAGCAGGGCGACGGACTTGTCTTCCACTGGCCCGGCCAGGAGATGGGGCTTGTGGTGCAAAGGCCTAATTACAAAGAGGGTCTGCTAAGGCTGAGGACCCCCGAGAGGGTCAGGCCGGGGGCCAAAGTATACCTCACTGGCAGCGCCGCCCTCAGTCGCAAGGCCCAAAAGATCATATCCTGCGCCAAGACCAAGGTCCCCATCGACCTTTACATCAGCTGGGAAGACGGAGTGCCTTTGGTCGATGCACGGCCGAAGAGCGATGCTGGTGACATTCATCTCCGGGTTCGAGCCGGATTCAAAATGCAGAACGCTGTAAAATGTCCAACCACAGCACAACAGATCGAGGCCCAATTGCGAAGGACCGGAAGGACTCCTTTTGTGATCAGAGATGTGGAGATGGACTATCCTGGCGGGCTCTTCGCACCACTGGGGGCCATCAATCAGCTCAGACGCGAAATACTTGCAAGCGTAGAACAAGCCATTCTCGAGGCTCGCCGTCCAGACAAGGAGAAGATCGCAAGGGCACAAAGATGTCTGGATGGTTTGAGATTGGCAAAGACGAGCGCTCCGCTTGAGGGCCGTGCTCCAATTCTATCAGTTTATGCCGACAGTATTGAGACAGTGCGAGGAGCGATCCAGGGTGGATGCAGGCATATTTATTTTGAGCCACGCCTTGGGGTACAGAAAGGTCGAGCAAAGAGAATGCAAGAGCTGCTGCGAGGGGCCAAGGCCATTTGCAGAGATGCAGAGCTGATCTGGAAGTGGCCCAAGATTACCAGAGAGGACTTTCTTGAGTTCGTCCGGCCACTGATCTCAGAGATTGCCTGCGATGGGATAATGGTTGAGAGCATCGGCGCAGCTGAGGCGGTCATGGCAGCCAGTCCCAACGCCCGCATTTATGGTGCCTCGGGCCTGAATGTGTGCAATCACCTGACTGTGCAGGCGCTCACACCGACCTTCCAGCTTCTAACGCTCTCTCCTGAGCTGTCCAAAGGTCAACTGGCGAGGATGATTGCCCTGTCGCGCCAAAGCAAAAGTGTGCCCGCTCTTGAGCTGGTGGTGCAGGGCAACCTGGAGGTCATTGTGAGCGAAGACTGCATTCCATGGCTGGATAAAGACACTGATGCTCTGACGTTCTGGGGCTTGCAGGACTTCAGGCGCATCTTTCCCTTGAGATTGGACGACGAAAAAAGGACGCATGTCTTCAACGCTGCAGAGACCTGCCTTCTGGACTGGATGCCAGAGCTCTTTGAGATAGGCCTTGACAGAGTGGCAGTGGACGCCCGTGGCCGGACTGAGAGGTACGCACAGGATATGGCTCAAATTTATCTAAAAGCCATCGAGATGACGGAAAAATCCCTGTCCGAAGGGCTTTGCACATTGAAAGATAGCATCAGGCCCATGGCCCTGGGAGGCATAACCTCGGGGCACTTCTTGAAAGGTTTGAGAGAAGATCTCTCTTAAAAAAGATGCGATCAGGCCAGACGCCCTGCCCACCCTCTATCTCTTCTCGTACCTCAGCTCCAGCCCGCTCTCCATCCAGTCGAACACTGGCACGCTCTTTCGCCTTTTGCCAGATGCCCGCAGTGCCTGCACCACTAGAGGCACTGTGATGGTGGCGTCGGAGAAGACCTGCACCTTGCTCGCCTCTTTCTTCACCTTTCCCCAGGAGACTGCCTCCTCGAAGGTGCAGCCTGAGAGGCCACCCCAGTGCGGCGCATCTGTGGTGTATTGAAGGGCATAGCTGTGGCCCCCTGAGTAGTCGCCTATGAGCTCTGCTATCACCTCGGTTTGCTGAATGAAGTTCTTGGGGACTCCACCGCCGATGTAGATCACGCCGGTCTTGGAGGACTTCTCCACGATCCTTGTGATCTCATCCACATCCTTAATCTGGTCTACCATGACCCTGCAGCCTTCGCGCAGGGCTATGACCATGCCGATCCCCCATGAGCTATCTCCCAAGGCTGGCACGAAGATGGGAACGCCTGACCTGTGAGCTGCTCCCAAGATGGTCGTCTCTGGCAGGCCCCTGCCAACCATGTCCATCAGCTCGCGTGAGGAGTAGCGCCGAGCAGGATCGAGGCCCTTCACGAAATTGGATATATGGTTATCGGCTTTGTGCAGCTCTATCTCAGAGACGAAGACATCATAAATCCTGTCGATCTTACATTCATTGAGGTAGGCATCATCTGCGCATGCGCTACCTCGATAATGTACGATCCCCAGGCCTTCGCACAGGTCGTGAAACAAATTTGCTCCTGTGCTCACAAGACAGTCAACTTTTCTCTCTCGCAAGAGGTAAGCGATGAACTCACCAAGGCCTGCCGGTACCATCGCACCGGCCAGTCCGAGGAATATTGTCACATCCTCATCCAGCATGCGCTCCCAGACACGCAGGGATGTCCCGAGCTGGCCTCCCTGGAAACCCATCTTGCCCATGTCTTTTACGAGACCTGCCACGTCTCTGTCAACCATGGGGATTGTTGTCCTTATCTTCTCGCCATCACAGATAAAGTCATGACCGTGATCCATGCAATCCACTCCAAGCAATTCTCAGAACAGCCTGGTGACGTTTAAAGATTATCCATTCTCATGAGCCCTGCATGAAGCTTATATACCAAAAAGCTCTCTAAAGCAAAGTTCGATACGATCATGTGGAAAGCTGAGGATTCTTTGGAGCTCTACGGAATAGAGAACTGGGGCAATGGCTATTTTTTAGTCAATGATAAAGGCAACATCATAATACTTCCGAACAAAGACCGAACCCAGTCCGTGGATGTGATGGACCTGATCGAGGAGATCGAAAAATCCAAAGATCTGGAGTTTCCAGTCCTCCTGCGCTTCCCACAGATCTTGGAGGACAGAATCAATGAGATCACCGGAGCTTTTTTAGGTGCGATAGATGATTTCTCCTACAAAGGCACCTATCAACCCATCTTTCCCATGAAGGTCAACCAGAGAAAAGAGGTGATCGAGTACATCATCAAGTATGGCGCCAAGTACAGAATCGGACTTGAGGTAGGGACCAAAGCCGAACTCCTGGCAGCACTCTCCCTTGGCCTTCCCAGGGAAGCGTTGCTAATCTGCAACGGCTACAAGGATGAAGATTATTTGCGTCTGGCCCTAAGCATTCATAATGTTAATAATATAGTGATTGTCGTCGACCTTTTTGAGGAGATCTTCGATATCCTGAAGTATGCCGGGCAGATGGGCATTACGCCGAGAGTTGGAATGAGGGTAAAGCTCTTTGCCCGCGGCTCGGGGCGCTGGGTGGAGTCTGGCGGCGAGTCTGCTAAGTTTGGCTTATCAACCAGCGAGGCGCTGGAGCTGATGAGGATACTGCGAGAGAACGGGCTCATTGACAGCCTGAAGATGATTCATTTCCATATCGGCTCGCAAATCACAGATATTCGGACAATCAAGAACGCCATGAACGAGGCTGCGCGCATATACGCCAAAGCTCGCAAGATGGCTAACATTGAGTACTTGAATGTTGGAGGCGGCCTTTCAGTGGATTACAACGGCTCCAACACAGCTACGCCATCCAGTGCCAACTATACATTGCAAGAGTACGCCAATGACGTAGTTTATACTGTGCAAAAGATCTGTGAGGATGAGGAGGTGCCCTGCCCGACCATAGTCTCAGAAAGCGGCAGGGCAATCGCAGCCTACCACAGCATGCTCATCTTCAAGATCATCGGGAAGAAAAATGCAAAGGACTCGCTGCTGCGCACCCCGAATGATGAGGACCCGATACAGATTGAAGATCTATGCAGCGCCTTCAAGGAGATCAACATCGACAACTACAAAGAACACTATCATGATGCTCTACAGTACAGGGATGAGCTTTACGACTCATTCAACCTGGGCAACATTGGCCTCGAGGAGAGAGCGAAGGGCGAGACGCTTTTCTGGATGGTCTGCAAGAAGGCTGCCTTCCTCGCCAAGCAGGCTGGCGACGAGTCCGATGAGTTTCAGGAGCTGAAGAAGCTGGTGAGCCAGAAGTACATCGGCAACTTCTCGCTCTTTCAGTCAGTGCCCGACATGTGGGGTGTGGAGCAGATCTTTCCCACAATTCCCTTACATCGCTTAAACGAGATGCCTTGCGAGCGTGGGAGGATCGTGGACATCACCTGCGACTCGGACGGGGAGATCAAGCGCTATGCAGGCGACAGCGAGGGCCTGGAGTACCTGGATATGCACACTCTGATGGAGAATGAGGACTACTACCTGGGCATCTTCCTTCTGGGGGCATATCAAGACACTCTGGGGGATTTTCACAACTTACTGGGCTGCGCCCATGAGGTGCACGTCATGGTAGAAGCTGGCGACTGGTACATCTGCCAGAAGGTGGAGGGCGACACCTGTCGCAAGCTCCTGGACTTCTTCAACTATGAGACCAAGGATTACATCTGGGAGATCATGGACCGTTGTGTGGCGGAGAAGGAGTGCGTTCGCAAGAAGGAGCTGGAGCAGATCGAGGCGCAACTCAACAGGACACTGAAAGGATACACCTATTTCATCAACAAACCCAATGGGCATCAGAAGGGAAAAGAGGACGAAGCTCGTGTGATGACGAGCCTTTGAATCATTAATTTTAAATACTTTTCTCGCGCAATTATATTGTCTAAAATTTTTTGGCCGAGCAGGTTATGTTTGGGGGATAGTATGGCCGAAGGACATGTTGTGGAAAAAATGGATCTGTTCCAGTTAGGTGTGTATGCGATCGAGGCTGCATTGGTGGCGGCGATAATATATGGATTGGTCGTTTTACCATCGATGTTAAAACCCTTGAGCTGACCTTCAGCATTCTGGCTTTGCAATCCTACCGCATAGTTCTACCGCAAACTACAAATAATCATAATGGTTATATATGCAGTTTGCCGCGTCATTGGGCTGCGAACGCGAGGGCAAGCTTCACGGCTGAGCCTTAAGGGCTAAGGAGTTCGATGTCTTCGAAGCTCCTCTGGGCCCTGTGAGGGTGCTGTTTCTAAGCAGCATTCGTGAGCACAGAAAGAGGCTGATGACCCAAATAAGAGGTCGTAGATATGCGCGCTGTAAAATGCGCAGCATGCTTTGATCTCAGCCTTCTGTTCTGGAGTCCTCGATATGGCAGCAGGACGCGGCACAATGCCAAAGGCATTATGATTTATTATGATTTGGCGAGCTCAGGCATCACTAAGGTGATTGGCTTCTTTATGCTTTTTTTTGTTGCCTTAGCCCCCCAGCATCCTTTCAATTCGCTCCAATGCTTCTCTTATCCGGTCCTGGGATGTGGCATAAGAGAGCCGGACGTAGTCTACGCCCCCTGGCCCGAATGCAGATCCTGGTGTGGCTGCAATGAGGGCTTCTTTTAGGAGCCTCTCGGTGAAGGCATCCCCACCACCTAGCTGCGCCACATCCGGGAAGACATAAAATGCACCGCCAGGCATGTTACATGGTATCCCCAATCTCCTCAGACCTGAGACCAGTAGGTCTCGGCGAGACCTGAACTCCGCGACCATGGCCGCTACATCATCCTGAGGGCCGCGCAGAGCTGCCACTCCGGCGCGCTGCACGAAGGTCGTTGCCTGAGATACCGAATGCGACAGAAGCCTTGTGACCCACTTCATAGTCTCCCTTGGCCCAGTGAGGTATCCCAGACGCCAGCCGGTCATGGCGTAGGCCTTGGAAAAGCCGTTAATGGTCACCGTCCTGTCCTCCATCCCCGGCAGAGAACCTATGCTGATGTGCTCGTGATCGTAAATTATCTTCTCGTATATCTCATCGGATATTACGAAAAGATCATGATCGCAGGCTAAATCGCGAATCTCCTCAAGAACCTTGCGATCGAACACGGCACCCGTGGGATTGGAGGGCGAGTTGACGAGAACGAACTTTGTCTTTGAATTTATGCTCTCTGCGAGGTCGACCGGCATGAACTGTTTGTCCACCTTTCCCCATACCACGCTGCCACCGGCAAAGGCCACACATGGTTCATAACTGACCCAGGAAGGCCCAAGAAAAGCGCATTTATCTCCTTCCTGCATGAGCGCCTGAATGGCAGCGAAGACTGCCATCTTTGCTCCAGGAGTTATTACGACATCATCTGCGGTTACCTCCAGCAAATTCTCGTCGCAGAGCTTCTCTGCTACTGCCTGTCGCAACTCAGGTATGCCAGCAGTTGGCGCGTAATGCGTCTCACCCATCTTGATGGAGTTGCATCCTGCCTCTACGATGTGCTTCGGGGTATTGAAATCTGGTTCTCCCACGCCCATGTCGATGATGTCCAGCCCGCTGGCTGCGAGCTTCTTGGCCATGGCGGAGATCTTCAAGGTCGTTGACTCATGGATCGAAGCCATCCGTGCCGATACCATGCGCTAGTCGCCTCCCAGCCTCTGTAGCAGCTTGACTGCAGCCTCGACGGCCCTCTTGGCATACTCCACGCGCTTGTGTGCATCCGGCCGGGACATCCTGGGTCCTGTGATTCCCAGAGTTACTGGCTTGTTGAACTCTATTGATAGATCCATCAGCTTGCGGGCGGCGTGCTGAGCCACAACCTCATCGTGGGCAGTCTCTCCCTGAATGACGCATCCTATGGTCACCACCGCATCGATATCCTCGCGACGTAGCAGCTTCTTTACAGCAAGTGGCATGTCGTAAACACCAGGAACGTAAACGACACAGACCACCTCAGCGTCCAGGAAACGGGCATGCTCTTTGCCCAGCAGCTCCATTTGATAAGTGATATCTCTATTGAACTCCGAAACAACGAAACCAAGTTTAGCCATAAGCTCCAAACCCCGCAAAGTAGCCACACTCCTTCTCTCCTTCAGTAATAAACCCATCGATAAGTTCTGGGATTTACGATCAAAACGCAATCTTCACATTGCACCTGACTACAGGTCTTGGGCCTTCAGCCTCCTGGACATCTTTACCGGATGTTCGGGGCAGGAAGGAAGGCATTATCCAGTCAAGTGACGCCCTGAGCTCATCCTAAATACACGACCCTGGAATTCATACAAACATTTTTTAGTTAGTACTTGATACATAATAATAGAGGAGTCTCCGAATGAGTATAAATTCAATGACAAGTGCCGAAATAAGGCGCAAAAAAGACGTATCTTGGAGTGAAGTTCCAGAAGAGAGCATTGTAAGTTTCAACAGACTTTATTCGCTTGATGCGAGTTTGGCTAACGAAGTTAAAATCATAGGACCAACTGTAAAAGCAGAGAAAGACATCCAAGATAATACTATCACCAACGGACTTAACGCCCTTACCGGTTATATCCCAACTGAAACACTCACTCTGTATGTGGCTGCCATTTCCGCGTCCTCTGCACTGACACAAATATCTTCGTATATCAACGATAAATCACTATTTTGGTTTTTTGCAATATTTACACCGATAGTAATCTATTTAGTTTATCATGGAAAATCAAAGAAGGCCGGCTTGTCTTTACCAAAAACTGATCTTCCACTATGGAAAATGTCAGCCGGATTTGTTGCTTTTTTAGTATGGGCATTAGCCATACCTAATAATCCATATATTCATGGGGAAGTGGCAGGGATTGCAGCAGGTTTCTTAGCACTATTCTGCTCAACGGTGCTTACATTACTAGAACCATTATTCGGACAGGAATAACATCCATTGATCATCGGTTAAGGCTTGATTTAAATACTCTCCCTGTTCCATTGGTGTCATCTCATTATACATCTATTGGAATGACTCTGTTAATAACATATAAATAATATAGATCTCTTTCTAACCTCGAATGGGTCGATGAAGGTGTTTAAAAGCACCTCATTCGATGAAGAGAATCTGATCGAAAGGGAGCTATGTGAGCTGTCTCCAGCCGAATGGCTGAGAGACAAGGCAAAAGAGACTGTTTTGATCAAGCGTGAGCGCAAGATCGATCCAGTGGTCATCTTCTGGGTCTTAGCTATTGGATACGGAACTTTTTTCCAGCGAACCCTTGCTGGTCTGAAGCGCAATTATGAGAGAGCTTCGAAACAGATTTTGAGCGATAGCAGTTGGTATTATCGGTTCAGGATCGCCATTCTCACATTGATTATCAGCAGGAGAATCTATACAATCATACGTCGACGCAATCCCGAGGCGAAGATTGTAAGGTTTACTCAGCTCAGGTGGAGCAACTTCTTCTCGGAGAATGCCAGTCAGATACTGAATGCCGTTCTGTCTTATCTCGAAGTGAGCATATCCCTACTGACTTCATTTGAAATTTTACTAAGTGAGGCACTCGACCCACATGTGAACAGAAGGCGATTTGCTGAGGAATGGTGGGCTTAACCGAAAGACGCATGGATCAGTCCCACAAGCGTGATCAAATCTGAAACGCAAAATGGAAAAGTCTTAAGTAGATCTGAGGAGAATTCATTGCCATTTGCCATTGACAGTTCGCGACCCATATATCCTAACCCAGGGAAAATTGGTGCTTTTAAAAGGAGAGTCTCGCAATGATAGATGCAGACTTTAAAATCGTGACTCCGCTCTTCATGGGCGGAGCTGACCCAAAGGAACCTGCGCTGCGGGCGCCTGGAATTAAAGGCGCACTTCGATTCTGGTGGCGGGCGGCAGCATTAGGCAGGCACGATGGGAATCTTGAAGCGATAAAGGAGGAGGAGGGCAAGATCTTCGGCAGCACAAAGCATGGGCAGTCGAGGGTGATCATGGAGGTATCTCAAAAAGACCTGGGGCCAGTTGAAGATCAATTTTTCAAAGGGTACCAGAATTTGATGTATCTTGGATACGGTCCAATTGAAAAAGGGAAACTTACACGGAATTATCTCAAGCCCCCAATAAACGCTAAGCTTCACATCAATATTCGACCAGGAGGCAATAATGAGCTGCCAGATTCAGAGGTTGCAGATCAGCTCTCCTCCGCCCTCATAGCCATGGGGCTCTTTGGAGGGCTTGGTTCGAGGTCGAGGAGAGGTTTTGGTTCATTCAACCTTTTGGATTTGAAGAGCAATGGAGTGAGCATCTTTGGGCAACCGGCCAGCTTGGACGACTTGAAAAAGCTCATAACCGATCTTTTATCTGGGATCGATCGCTCTAGGAATCTCCCCAAATACACTGCATTTAGCTCTGAGACATCTGTCTATGTTTATCAAAATAGATCCACCAATCCGCGGAAGGATTTAGATGAAATAGGCAAAAGGATTTTAGATGAAATAGGCAAAAGGATGCGACAATATCGCATAGGTACTCCCGGACATCCAAGCAAGTTCTCTTCAGATACAGATCTGGCAAAAAAAGCCCTTTCTAAGAGAGTTGATAGCCATCCAGACAGAGTTTTTTTCGGTCTTCCCCATAACTATCACTTCCTTAAGCCCGAGGCGACCTTGGAAGTTAAGGGTAGATCAAAAGATACAAACTATGAAAGAAGAGCAAGCCCTCTATTTATTCACATTCAAGAGCTAAAGAATGGAGAATATGCTGTGGTTGCCGCCCTAATACCAGCGATCTTTCTTCCAGAGGGCGCCAGAATTATCATGAAGCGTCAGAAAAAGGAGGGCGAATCGATACAAGAACCTCCTGAGTCCGAGGTCCAAGTCGACGAGGATGCTGCAAAGAGCTTCAAAGTTATTCGGGATTTTCTGGATTCGAATTTTGAGAAGGTGTTCCCAGAATGAGCGACAGCCAGAATGATCTAACAATTCATTTCACCATCGGCCCTGTGCAGGGATTTCTTGCCCAGGCCAGACGTACACGGGATCTGTGGAGCGGCTCCTTCCTGCTCTCCTACCTCTCAGGATGCGCTATGGCTGAGATCATAAATCCGGACAGAAAGTGGGACGGAAAGATAATAATTCCTGATGTGACTGAAGATCCACTACTTAGATGGATCGAGAAAGTCAAGAAGGGAGAGAAGGATAGCGAGTCGCCGCCGCGGATTGGCACCCTACCCAATCGATTCCAAGCAATTGCGACAGATCCGACCAATGCAGCCAAAGCTGCGGTGAAGTGCGTCAAAGCCTCCTGGAAGACGATAGCTGATGAGGTCTGGAGAAAGTACGTTAATAGCACAGCCCATGAATTTGACTCAGATACAGAGAAGATCTGGAATCGGCAGATCAATAACTTCTGGGAGATCTACTGGACGGTCGGAGATCTCTCGAGCATAGAGGCGCGGAAGAACTGGAGGTTTTACGACAACTGGCAGAAGGGCCGACCCACAATCGAGGGTGGAGACCACTGCACCATAATGGGCGAATGGCAGGAGATCTCCGGATATGTGCGAGCCAAGGATAGCAGAAGGCAGGACAAGTTCTGGGACGAACTCCGGAAGAATACTGGTGGAATGGATCTGCTAAAAGGCGAGCGGCTCTGCTCCATCGCTCTCATAAAGAGGATGTTCCCAAAGGTCTCAAAGGAGACTATCGGCTGGGAGGTAGAGGCCGACCGTTGGCCCTCCACAGTTTACGTGGCTGCAATTCCGTGGCTGAAGGCTGTGCTTGATCGTCCAGACCTATTAGGCCTAGCAGACAAATACGCAATGGCAGCGATGACGGAAGCGGGCCAGATAGAGCGCAGGGGGGTCTCCGAGCGCATATTCGGTGAAAAAGGACGAGGCCATCCTTTCCTTGAGATCGATGGCCACTTCTATTTTAAATCAGCATTGAAGGACTCTAGAAGGACACCCTTAGCTGGAACTCCAGAGGAGGGTAAGGAACCTGAAGAGGTGAGCAAAAGCCGCCGAGACCTAATAGAATCGCTAAATGAACTCTACGAAAAATCGGACATCGAACCGTTTCCCTTCTATGGGATGCTCCTCATGGACGGCGACAGCATGGGCAAGTTGATTCGAGGCCATGGAAGTGCGGTCAGCAAGGCCCTTGCCCGCTTCACCAATGAGGTAGATCGCATCGTCAGCAGTCATGATGGGATCCTGATCTACGCTGGTGGCGATGATGTCCTGGCCATGCTCCCAAGGCCAAAGGCGCTGGGCTGCGCTAATGCTCTCTCCCAGGAGTTTAAAAGGGCTTTTCAAAGCGAGGGGATAGACGCAACCATCTCAGCAGGGCTTGTCTTTGCCAGCTACAAAGTCCCGCTGCGCTCGGTCATGAGAGAGGCCCATTTCATCCTCGACGGTGTTGCCAAAGAGGAGAACGGTCGGGGGAGCATAGCGGTGAGCGTTCTCAAGGGAAGCGGCAAGTACTGCCAGTATGTCAGCTCCTGGAAGGGTCTGACAGATGAAAAGGGAGTCCTTCTTGAAGATATAGCAAACTCGCTGAATAGAGAGGGGCGTCTCTCAAGGTCCTTCTTCTACAAGATGAGGGATCTGATGGTAATGCTGTCAGGCGAATCCCTCTGGAGGCCGGGCATGTTTCTCGAGCTGGAGGGAGAGATAAAAGATATCGATATCAAGCAGCTACTTTTAGCCGAATATCTCAACGCACTGGAGCATACCATTGAGATAGATGATATGGCTCGAAAGAATGCAGAAATAATCATGAGCAAGCTTCACAAAGTCAGCCAGAGGCATAAAGGTATCGAGATTGGTAGAGGGACAGCGCATCTCAATCCAGCCTTCGGAGTCGATGGTCCTCTCTTGATAAAGTTTCTGGCACAAAAGGAGGTGTCTGAGTGAACTATCTCAAGCTGACCCCCCTTGACTCATGGTTCTTCAGGGATGGTCGGCCGTTTCATCAGGGCGAGCCATCTGCAGATATAGAAAGCATCTTTCCTCCAAGTGCATTCACCATTGTTGGAGCGATAAGGGCCTATCTCGCCCAGAGGATGGGATGGAAGTACCAGAGGATGGGATGGAGGGATGGCAAGTGGGATGAGAAGATCATCAGGGTCCTGGGAGATGGCTACGACCTTGGGCCTCTGATGTTCAGGGGCCCTTTCATCGGCAGAGAGAGCAGCGGAGTGATTGAACCTCTGTTTCCAGTGCCCCTCCATCTGCTTGGCAGATACGAAGAGGGAAAGGATCGTCTGTTTAAGCTGCTATCTCCTGGCAAAGGCATAGATTCCGATCTTGGAAAAGTCAGATTTCCATCGGCTGAAGGAATCGAGGGGATGAAGACATTTATTCAACACTACCTTACCGCTAAGAGCTTTACAGATGTTCTTCAGGGCAAGACAGAGGATCTAAAGATAGTTGCCTCCGATGAACTATGGGAGTCAGAGTATGCGGTTGGACTCGCAAGGGATGCAGATACCAGGACTGCAAGGGAGGGGCATCTCTATTCCAGTTGCAAGATCCGACTGAAAAAAAGTGCGTTTCTAATGATGGGGATTGAAGGCGTAAGAGATGATCTTCCAGATCAGTTTGCTCTTGCGATGGGAGGGGAGAGCAAAATGTCCGTCGCTGAGAGGGTGGTTATTCAGGAAGATCTTTTCAACAAGCCCAGCCTCGAATGCGAGAACAGGCATCTCAGATTTACATTGACGCACCTCACTCCAGCCTGGCTCGAGAGATGGCCAGGCCCAGGCGAGGTGCTTCCAGGAGTTCCAGGAAAGGTGGTCTCAGCCTGCCTGGATAGGCCTATACGAATCGGAGGCTGGGACTCAGTTAAGAGAGAACCTGTAGCATTGAAGCCCTTTATTCGGCCTGGCTCAATCTGGTTCTGCGAGGCAGATGCGAATAAGAAAGAGGAAGTGCTGCAGCTTCACGGCAGCAGGATAGGAGAATATACTGGTTTTGGATTTGGTGAAGTGGTGATAGGAGCTTGGTGATTATGAAAAGCATGATCTTGGGTTTGCTTGCCGAGACGCCTGTTCATTCAGGGGCCGGACGGTCAGAGGGGTTCATCGATCTGCCTGTGGCAAGAGAGGCTGTGACCAACTATCCGGTCATCGCAGCCTCCAGCATCAAAGGATCACTCAAAGATCTGGCAAAGGACAAAGATATCTTCGGAGATGAGTACAGAGCGGGAGACTTTCTGATATCTGATGCTAGACTTCTGCTCCTTCCTGTGCGAAGCCTCACCAGCCAGTACAAGTGGGCCACCTGTCCTCACATAATCGAACGACTAGGCAGGGATCTCAAGCTCTGCGGCCTTACCCCAAAATTCGATAATCTACCGCTTACCATCGAGAAAGGAGGCGTTCTTGGGACAGGAAGTGGCAAGCTGTTCCTGGAAGAGCGGGAGTTCAACCTGTATGGGAAAGTGCCGAAGGAACTCAGGGAGGAGATAGGTAATCTCATAGTCCATCAGCAGACCCGGGCCCGCCTCGAAGATCAGCTCATAGTGGTGCACAATGACGATTTCCAGTGGTTTGCGAGCTACGGCCTGCCTGTGAATGCCCGAAACAAGCTCGATTCGAATAAGAAGAGCGAGAACCTCTGGTATGAGGAGTCACTGGCACCAGACACTCTGCTTTATTCGATGCTCTTTGAGAGGAAGGAGAACGCCTTGGATGATATCAAGGGCATGTTCAATAATAGCAATAATAGCAGACCATATTTACAGCTTGGAGGCAATGAGACTGTGGGCATGGGCTGGTTTGCGGTCAGCATCCTGGGGGGAGTGGATGGCCCAAAACAGCCTTGAGCAGAGAAGGGCAGCCATAGCGTTGGAGACCGTGAACAGGATAAAAGGCAAGGGCTATGAAGGCAAATTTCGCAGCTACGTCGTGAGGCTGCCGGCGTCTATCGTGATGAACGGCCTGGGCCAGGCTCTGGCAAGCGAGCTTGCCGCTGCCGGAAGAGGTGAGGTGGGAAAGAGCGATAAGGAAGCGCATGAAAGCCTTTATGAGGCAATCAAAAATTGGCTTTTGGCAGAGCGAAAGATCTATCCCGAAAAGTCCGATCTGATGAGCGCCATCGTGAGCGGCTCTCAGGACCAATATGTCCTTGCCCAGGCAGAGGCTCTGGCGTACCTAGAGTGGCTGAAGAAGTTCAGCCAGGCCTTTTTAAAGAAGGAGGATGATCAATGAATCTGCCCCTCTATAGGTGCTCAGTCCCAGAAGAACTAGGGCCAAAGGGAAATGCTGGTCTT
Source organism: Methanosaeta sp. PtaB.Bin018 (assembly GCA_002067755.1). Lineage (GTDB taxonomy): Archaea > Halobacteriota > Methanosarcinia > Methanotrichales > Methanotrichaceae > Methanothrix. The sequence goes on along the minus strand of MVQH01000101.1, from coordinate 78,221 downwards.
TGGTACGACAAGTTTTGCTTTAAATGGGATGACGATTGGAGGAATGGGCTTGGAGACGGTGGCAAATCGGCCTGGATCGATACGGTTTTGCACAATAAAATAGGCGATGGAGCCCTGCTTGAAGAGATGGCGGAGCGAAGAAGGTCGCTCATCTCTGACTTAGGGGGACGCGCCCTGATATTTCGGACCAAAGGGCCTTTCGTGACGGGACTTGGGCGCAGCCATCCTGTAGAGAATGGATTTGCTTGGCATCACTCTCTTGGAGTTCCTTACCTGCCAGGCTCGTCAATCAAAGGCATGGTGAGGTCGTGGGCGCTCAACTGGAAGAAGATAGATCCAGATGTTGTCAGCAATATCTTCGGTCCAGAAGGCTCCGGCAATGTTGGCTCGGTTGTGTTCCTGGATGCGCTTCCCCTTCGCCCTGTAGCGCTCAAGAAAGAGATCATGACTCCACATTATGGCCCGTACTACAGCGGCTCTGAGCCTCCGGCCGATTGGAACAGCCCAATTCCGATACCCTTTCTGGCTGTCGATGCCGGACAGGAGTTCCTCTTTGGCCTGATACCTAGGACCAGCACAAAGGACTGCGAAAAGACTGAGGCTTGGCTCCTGGAGGCTTTGCAGTGCATTGGCGCTGGCGCCAAGACCGCAGTTGGGTATGGTAGGTTTGAATTTTTTGAGCCTCCAAACCCTGAGCGTGAATGGCTGGAGGGGCTGGCTAAGAGCAAGGGAAAAACTGCTGAGAACCTGGCCAGAGAGAGCCCTATAGTGCTTAAAGAGAACTGGGATAGTATCGAAGATGGGCCACTAAAAAGACCAGTGCTCCAGGAGATAAAGAAGATCTATCAACAATTAGGCTGGTGGGATGATCCGCCCGCGAAGAATACGAGAAAGATCATCGAGACGTACAAATCCTGGGAGGATGGGCATTGAATCTCCTCCTCTGCCTTATCAGCCATCAACATGTGCCAAATCTGCTCCCCGTCCACGAGCTTCGCCCTGACTGGCTTATCCTGCTGGTCACAAAGCCTATGGAAGAGGCAGCTAACAACCTGATCAAGGCTCTGGCCATAGGCGGCCTCGACTACCTAACGCGGTACGATATGATGGATCTGGGGGATCCAGATTCTTTGGACCGGACCAAGCAGGTTCTCAAAGCAGCTTACGAGCTATATCCAGATGCTGACTGGACGGTCAACCTCACTGGTGGCACAAAGCCCATGAGCATCGCAGCCTATGAGTTCTTCAAAGGCAGAGCAAGGATGATCTATGTCTCTGAGCGGGACCAGTCCAAGGCCATCGACCTGTCAGGTGGCTCGCCCATACCACTGAACCACAAAATCTCTCCTCAGGAATTCATCGCAGGATACGGATTTGATGTGTTCAACCCTGAAGCGATACGTAAGAATGAAGAGAGAGCAACAAGGTGGTTCGATCTGGCTGTGGAGATCGCAGCGAGGGGTCAGGAGAGTGACATTCGTGGCTTTCTGGGTAAGCTCTTCTGCATCTCCCAGAGCAAAGAGGGAAGAAATAGAGGCCTGGTAATCGACGAATCTGATGAGCTTTACATAATGGACACGGAGCTGAGGACGAAGATCGCATCTACCTTTGCACTCAGCTTTAAGGACTGGACGCTCAGTGGGACGCTGGACAAGTATGCGGTTCGTTTCTTCACCGGCGGATGGCTTGAGGTATTCTCCTGGGGTATGCTGAAGATGCTCGAAGGCAGAGGACTTTGGGACTGCAGGCTTGGGGTCCAGGTAGGAAAGAAAGGTCAGAAGCTGGAGAACGACTTGGACGCAGTCTTCATGACGGATCAGGCGCTGCGAATTGTGGAGTGCAAGAGCGGCGGCCAGGAGCAGGATAGACGAGGAGATAACACACTCTACAAGATCGAAGCAATTCGAAAACAGCTGGGCGCGATTAAAGTTAAGTCATACCTTGTAACGACGTCTAACAACATAATCGATCCAGAGACAAAGAATGTTCGGGAGCATCTAGCTACAAGGGCAAAGCACTATGACTGCACAATCATCGACCCAGAAAAGATTTTTCGGATAGCTCAGATGATGCGTTCAGCAGATCCAGGTGTGTCAGAAAAGATCTCAGAGCTATTCAATATCATACGGAGGTCCTAAAAGATGCCTTTCGGTATTGATGCCTCTAAAAATAAGCTCGAAGACTTCTGTCGCCGCTGGAAGATACGGGAGATGTCCCTATTCGGCTCAGCATTGCGTGATGACTTCACGCCTGAGAGCGATATCGATATATTGGTCAGCTTCTTCGAGGATGCTCGCTGGAGCCTCTTTGACTGGGTGGATATGATCGAGGAGCTTAAGGAGATCACCGGCCGAGAGGTTGATCTTGTGGAGCAGGAGTCACTTCGAAATCCATTCCGCCGCAGGACGATTCTCGCCAATAGAGAGATAATCTATGCAGCCACAAGATCGTGACATTGCTTACCTGTGGGATATGCTGGATGCGGCACATGCGATCCTCGATTTCATCGAGGAGACGAGCTTTGAGCGCTACCTTCAGGACCGGATGCTTCAGCTTGCGGTTGAGCGTGCACTGGAGATAATTGGAGAGGCGGCAAGAAATGTCTCTCCCGAGTTTCGCCTGAAGCATCCTGAGATCCCCTGGAGGAGGATAATCGGCCAGAGGAACGTTCTAGCCCATGAGTATGGTTCGATCAAGCAGGATCTTATCTGGGAGGTCGTAACTGCTCATCTGCCTGATATGGTCTTGCGACTTGAGCAGATGATTCCCCCAGAATCTGAGGAGCAAGAGGCAAAGTGAGATGCGTATGCTGGAACCTGTCATCTACTCTATCGGCGTCTCCTCGCCCATCACCCCTTCCGAGCCGTTGCCGCCGCTGCCCGCGATCCCCCGCGGCTCTCTTGTGGTCGTGGAGGGCCGAGCTCCGATATGGCGCTACGGCATGGCACTGCATCTGCTGCACGGCTCGCCTGCAGCGGCCATCGCCTTCTACGATCCACGGCTGGGGGCGGTGGTCGTTGCCAGCCATAATCCTGGATTTGCCCTCGGTCAGGTAATTGATTTAACCCTCCCATAGAAGAGCAAAGATCCTAAGCCTGGGTTAACGGTTTCTAAGTCTGCTTAAGTCACGTAGATCGATCTTGTGATGCAATTGGCAGATCATTACCATAAGAGAGGGATATCACCCTTATAAAAGAGAGTGCAGCTTGATGGTCTCATGCTGAATAATCCTCCAAGCCTAAAACAAGCTCAGTGAGCTCATTGACAAGTGCATCATTCAAGTCGGAGAGCATAACCCGTCTCAAGCAATTGGAGACCTCGATGTCACCCATTACGATCTTTTGCAAATTGCTATGCTTGAAACCCTCGACCACTGCAAAATCCATGCCCTCCGCCTGGAGATCGGAGAGCGCCGAGTCCAGATCGCCTCGCTCGCGCGTGACCTTCAGCCTGGCTTCGCCAATGCCTATTACCACGTCCGCCCCGGCATCGAAATGGCGCTTTGTGTCGCCATGATCTACTGGATGGTTGAGCATGTTCTTTACCGTCCCCACCCGACCGTATCTGGACAGGGATCTGACCAGGGCCGCCACCAGTGTGGTCTTGCCTGTCTTCTTGGTTCCCACTACCGATATTGCCTTCATTTCGCCAAGAGCTCGACCAGGAACCTGCTGAATCCTTCCAGGTCAGAGATGCGCACATTCTCATTTGGACTGTGAATATTGCTCTCGAGCTGCCTCCCGACGCCATAGACGCATGTAGGAATGCGAGTCTTTTCAGTGGCATAGGACTGATCAAGGCTGCCCTGCGCACCGGAGAGCCTGGGCAAGAATCCCATCCCTCTCTGCACTGCAGCTCTCACTTCCGCCACCCACTTGTGGTCCGGATTCACGCTCATTGGGGGGTATCCTGGGAAAAACCTCAGATCTAATTCCACATCCAGCGGCTTTAAAGCCTTCTCGATCTCTGCAATCGCATCTTCCATGCGCTCCTCGGGAATGACGCGCCGATCGCCACGCAACACACACCTGTCAGGCACGATGTTCTCTTTGATCCCTCCATTGATCATTGTGATGTTGAGAACAGGCATGAGATGCTTTTTGCCGAGAGCCTCAAGAGCTGAGCTGGCAGGGATCATGGACCTGCGAGACTGCACAACCTCCTTGAGCCTCATGAGCTCTTCCATGACGACCAAAGACCGCTCCACAGCGTTTACGCCCATGAAGCTGGAACCACTGTGCGCAGATCTTCCGTGCACCACTACCTCCCATGTGATCATCCCGTTGCTCCCGATCACCACATCGTCGGAGAACCCGTCCATGCAGAGCATGTAGTCTCCCTGGACCCATCCAATGTCTGTCAAGTAGCAGAGGCCTGAGTAGCCACCCACCTCCTCATCTGTTGTCAGAAGTATGCGGAGGTTGTATTTCAAATCACGCGTTGGCCTGCTTTTTGCATCGTCTGTCTGCAGGAGCGCACGAAGAGCTGCGATGAGCGCCGCAATTGAGCCTTTGCAATCCGAGACCCCCCTGCCATAGACCCTTCCATTCTTTCGAGTCAATGAGAACGGGTCCGTCTCCCAGGAGCCCTCTGCTGGCACCACATCCAGGTGAGCATAGATCACAAGGGTCTCCTTGGCACCGACATTCAGATCTGCCCGAAGATTGAAGCGATCGCCCACCAGCCGAGCATCCTCGCACTTGGCGGCAAATACCTCCTGGGGCATGACCAACTTCTTCGTCTCAAATCCCAGGCCACTGAAAATAGGCACAAGATAGTCCACAATCTCCTGATAAGAGCTCCCAGGAGGGGCCACTGTCTTAAAGCCGATGATATCTTTGAGAACCTGCAAAAGATAGTTCGTGTCCGGCTGGAGGCAATCTTTTGGCATCGTATCTCCCTTTTAAAGTAGGGACGAAGGCATATTAAATGCTTCCCAAGACTTCAATGAGCTGCCAGCAATCCCACGATGATGATCGTGATTATTCCTACCATTATCATCTGCAGGCCTGAGATGATAGGACGCTCATCGCTGATCCTTGCCAGGAAAATGCCCAAAGAGAAGAGCACCAAGAGGCCCAACATAAGCGATGCATGAAAGGCAGCCGCTATGCTGATGCCCGGAACAAGGAAGTAAGGCATTACAAGAATAATGGCGCTCAGGGCAGGGCTGATGCCATCCACAAGGGCGACCACGAAAGACGCAAACTCCGAGGCTCTTGCGTAATGAGTGTCGCCCAGGTCATGGAGCATCGCCATCTCAAGCTTCTTGAGATCCCTCTTGCGCTCAGCGCGCTCTGCAAGATATGCTCCACTCACACCCGAGATGCCCATGGCCACGCTGCCGCCAATGCCTGCAGTTATTACTATATGCGGATCGGTCACGCCTGAAAAATGCGCCCCTATCACCACACCCATGATGGTGAGCGCACCGTCGAAGGCGTTCATGACGAAGAGACGCCTGGCTATCTCATGCGCTTTGGTGACCTCTAGGTATTCATGCAGACGCTCAATTCGTTTTCTCATCTCCAGGTTGCCTCCTGGGCTTGTAGGCGGTCTTCATGACGCTCCACTTGAGGAGCACTCCATCGTCCAGTGGCTTTACAGCAATAAGATTCAACTGGGGAAAATCTCCAATGAAGCCCGATCCATCAACGAGGGTGGGCGAGCCAGCTCCACCTATGATCAGCCCTCCGATGTACACATAAATTTCATCCACCAGGCCAGACTGGATCAGGGACCAGTTGAGTGCAGCCCCACCCTCAACCATCAGCCGTCTCACTCCCATCTCATAAAGAATGGACATCAAATTGTAAAGATCGACGCGCGAACTTCCAGATCGAACGAGCTTGCACCTAGTCGAGAGCCTCATCACTCTGTCAGACGGCGCAGATTGAGAGACTGCGATTAAGCAGCCTGGCCCCAAAACTTTGGCGTTGGGCGGCGTGCGGGCAAAGCTGTCGGCCACCACACGGAGAGGATTCTCGGCCACTCCCCTCTCAAGCCTGAGCTTTTGCAGCATATCTGATTTCACCCTCAGGCCTGGATCGTCTGCCAGCACAGTTCCGACTCCTACCATGATAGCATCGCTATCGGAGCGCAGAGCATCGACCCTTGCCAGATCCTCTTGGCCTGATATCCTCACCTGCTTGTGCTCAATAGAACTGATCTTGCCGTCAGCGCTCATGGCACTGTTGATGAAAACGAATGGCCTGCTCAAAGAGGATCACCTCTACTTGAGTGATCAAAAGAAGCTAAATAATTTCCCTGAGCAATTAGCCTGGATGCCCAGATCATCAGAGATCCTTCTTTCAGGGACTATAATCTATGGAGATGATCTCCAAACGCTGGAAGGCTACATCAGCATTCGAGAGGGTATAATAAAGGAGATTGGGACGGAGAAAGTTGACGCCGATTTTGAGGGCATTGTCTGCCCTCGCTTCGTGAATGCGCATGTCCACGTTGGCGATTCGGCCTTTAAAGACCCACCGTTTCTTCCGCTTTCCGACCTGGTCGGGCCTGGTGGTTTGAAGAGTCGTCTGCTTGAGAAAACGCCGCGCGACCTTCTCATCGAGGGCATGAGAAGAAGCCTTCAGGATATGGCAGCCACAGGCACATTCGCTTTCGCCGATTTTCGGGAAGGTGGCGCAGAAGGTGTGAAGATGCTTTTAGAGGCACAGCAAGGCCTGCCCATCACCTGCCGTATCCTGGGCAGGCCGCAAGATAAAGAGACGAAGATCCCAAAAGAGTGCTGGGGCCTGGGAATCAGCAGTACCAGGGATCACGAGTTAGAACTGCTGAAGAGGGCAGTAGCAGAGGCCAGAAGAGCAGGCCAGGTCGTAGCCATCCACGCCGGAGAGGCCGGCAACGATGACATTGCCGATGCCCTTCGCCTTGAGCCAGACATCTTGGTGCACTTAAATCGGGCATCGCAGGAGGACCTAGAGGCAGTGGCCAAAGCAGGAATTTCGGTCGTGGTCTGTCCTAGGTCCAATCTGATGACCGGCGTCGGCCTGCCGGATGTGCTGAAGATGCTGGATCTGGGCATAACTGTGGGTGTTGGAACTGACAACGTCATGCTCAACTCGCCCAATATGTTCGAGGAGATGCAGCTTCTGGCTAAGGCTCTGCTGCACGACGACAGACAGGTATTTAAGATGTGCACGCTAAATGGTGCAAAAATAATGGGAATCGATCAGAGAACTGGTTCCATCTGCGTAGGCAAAGAGGCTAGAGTGATGGTCATAAACAGGAGATCGAACAACCTGTGGGGATCGCAAGGCCCACTAGCCAGCATTGTGCGAAGGGCCAGGCCGTCTGATATAGTGGCAGTATTTTAGGAGCAAATTATGTTTGAGAAGATTCTGGTTGCAACCGACGGATCAGACCATGGAACGAGAGCTGCCAAGGTGGCCATTGAGCTTGGCAAGGTATCTGGTGGAACTGTAACGGCCATATATGTAGCAGACACAAACAGGACAAGCCATCTTCCTGATGACATGCTCCTCTTCAGCATACGAGAGCTTCTGCTCAAAGAAGGAAAAGAGGCCTTGAAGCATGTGGAGAGGATGGCCAAGGACGCGGGCGTGCCCTTCGAGAGCACCCTTGTAGAGGGGAACCCTGGGGGAGAGATCCTCAGCTATGCCGAAAAGGCGGACATGGACATCATAATCATCGGTTCTGTAGGACGTACCGGTCTGGATAAATTTCTCTTGGGGAGCGTGGCCGAGAAGGTGGTCCGCAACTCCAAGATTCCTGTTTTGACGGTTCCGAGGGAGCAGTCTTGAACATCCTCGTGAAGGACGTGATGGTCAGGGATGTGGCTTATGTCAGCATTCCTGGTAGCAGAGACGATGTCCTGAAGACGCTCCAGGAGCGGAAGGTCTCCGGCGTTCCTGTCATAAAGAAGGACGAGGTCGTGGGAATGATAACCCGGAAGGATCTCCTCAGGAACCGCGAGGAGGACCAGACAGCTCTGCTCATGACCCGCGAGCCGATAGTGATCGGGCCTCAAAGCAGCGTGGTCGAGGCCTCCAGACTTCTGATCAGGCACGGGATACGAAGGCTCCCCGTGGTTGAGGGCAGAAAGCTGGTGGGCATCATCACAGTAGCAGATATCGTCCGGGTGGTGGAGGGCCTGGACATCAAAGAGAGCATCGAGCCGTACCTAGAGAAGGAGACGGTGGTGCTCTGGAGCGAGATGCCCTTGCCTGTAGCCGGAGCCATAATGGAGTTTGCAGCAGCCGAGGCCTGTCCTGTAATCGACACAAACCTGAAGCTGGTGGGCATCATCTCCGACCGCGACCTCATCAAGGCCAGCGTGATCGAGGACTCTGTGGAGAAGACTGATATGTCCACAGACGCGGGAGAGGATGCATGGATGTGGGATCGCGTGATGCAGACCATCAACAAATATTACACCATCTCCAGGATTCAGCTCCGCAATATCCTTGTCCGCGAGGCCATGGTGCCGCCGATCACGGCTTTCAAGAACAACGGCATCAGCGAATCTGCTGCCCTGATGCACAAGAACAGAATAGATCAGATGCCCGTGATCACCCCCAGCCAGAAGCTGATGGGCATGCTCAAGGACAGCGACATCCTGAAGGCCCTGATAGATCATTGCGAGAAGGATGCATCCTGATTTTTTTTAATCTTTGGCCTTCAGCATCTTCTCCCGCCAGGCCCGCGCATGTTCTGATGGCATGACATCTATGGCCCCGCCCTGGAATTCGCCTTCCACATCGCCCATCCTCTCTTCCATCCAGCCCTCGATCTCAAGGTAGCTGGACTTCAAGGCATCAAGGACCTCCTGGTCAGCCTTCCACAGGCCTCTCTGGCTGGCCTCCAGCAACCTTCGGCCTATCTCTTCCATGGCCCACGGGTTATTCTCCTCGAAGAACCTGCGCATCTCCTCGTCCAGGACGAAGGTCTTCGCGATGTCATCGAAGATCCAGTCGTCGACCTCGCGAGTCGTCGATTCCCAGCCATAGACGCGGCCAACGCGCTTGGATATGTCGCTGGCCCCCTTGTACCCATGGCGTTTCATTCCCTCTATCCATTTGGGATTGAGCAGCTTTGTGCGGACGATCCTCCTGACCTCATCTGCAAGGGTGCGGATGTCTGCGCTCTCTTGGTCTCTCGTATCCCCATAGTAGGATGAGACCTCGCGTCCTGAAAGTTCTCGCGCTGCATTGGTAAGGCCTCCATGCGTGCCGAAGTAGCAGCAGCATCCCAGCAGGTCATATTCATCGGTCACAGTCTTGTTGAAGGTCAGGTCAACGCTTTTGAGCTGCTGCACAAGGGCCTGATGCGATTCTTGGCCAAATATGCCCTTTCCGTAGGCATAGCTGTTCCACTGAATGAACACATCGGTGAGGTCTTTGTCCTCCTTCCAGGCCGAGGCATAAACTGCTAAATTCACACCATTGCCATAAGTGCCAGGCCGGCTGGCGAATATGCGCGGGATGTCGGCGGAGTGCTTGCGCAAGAAGTTCATCTCCAGGGGCTCGTCGAGCGCTGCAACCTCACGGATGGCCTGGTCCAGCAGCTCGATGCTGCCATAGAAGCAATCCCTTGTAATTCCGCTGGCACGCACTGTCAGATCGATCCTGGGACGGCCCAACTCCTCCAGCCTCATGACCCTGTAGCCAGTCACACGTCCGCCTCTCCAGACAGGCTCGACGCCTATTAGAAAAAGCATCTGAGCAAGCTGCTCCCCATCAGCCCACATGATATCGCTGGCCATCCAGTACATGGCGACGTTCTCTGGCAGCCGCCCATGCTCTTCTTCATATTTTTTGATCAAAAGATGAGCCAGCTTTCTGCCCACGCGCCAGGCTGCCTTGGTAGGCACGCTGGCCGGATCGAGCGAATAGAAATTTCTGCCGGTAGGAAGCACATCGGGCTTTCCTCGCGTGATCAAGCCTGAAGGTCCGGGCAGGATGAATCCTCCATCAAATCCATGCAGCAGGCTCTTCATCTCGTCAGATGCATCAATTCTGCTGCACAGATCGAGCACCTTCTCTTTGAAGGTGGATGGCGCCTTCTCTTCTCGGAGCCTCCTCAGACGCGTTCCAAGGATGCGGGCCTCAGGCTCAGATTCGCCTGCAATGTAGGCGCGAATGAACTCCTTGGCAAGGGGGTCGAGCTCTTGGTCCGAGATGGGACCGTCCACCAGAGCCGATAGAAATTTCGCTGTCTCAGAGTCGAAGCGCAGGATGGAATTGATCAGGTCCACGCGCTTCTCACCATGTGGGACCTCTCCGAAGATGTGCATTCCATCAGGGATCCGAGTGTTATAAATCTCAGATATCTTCTCATGCGCTATCTCAAGGATCTTCTCGAAGGGTGTACCTGCCTGGATGAGTGCCTCGAGCTTCAACTCCTCTGCCATGTTGGTCTTCTCGAGGAGATCTAAGATCACATGCTCGAGGGCATGCGCCCTGCCCTTTTCTGACACCTTGCTCTGGTTGTAGGCGGCGATGTTGTCCTCCAGCTCCTTTAGGTCTCCATAGATTCCCGAGCCGGTCATGACAGTCTGCATGTGGTCTACGATCACAGAGTAGCTCCGCCTCTTGGCGATAGTACCCTCCGGTGGATTGTCTGAGTTGTAGATGTAAAGGTATGGAATGTCGCCCACAGCAATGTCCGGAAAGCAGCTTCCAGAAAGGCCCACAGACTTTCCCGGCAGAAATTCCATGTTTCCGTGCGTCCCCACGTGGACCATGACATCCGCTCCAAAGACCTCCTCGATCCAGTGGTAGGTAGCCAGATACTGATGTGGCGGAGGCACCTCGGGATCGTGCAGAATGCGACAGACCTGGCCGTCGCATCGAGCGCCTGCACAACCTCTCTTTGGCTGAACGCAGACTACGACGTTGCCGAACTGAACTCCAGTTATCACCATCTTGCCGTTGTAGACCATCGATGGGGGAACGCCGTCCCTCTCTTCGCCTGGAGGCATCCCCCATGCACTGCAGACCTTCTGCCTGGCAGCTTCTGGCAAAGTATTGAACCATGATTCGTAGTCCTTCGTATCCATCATCGCCAGGGCCCCGCCCTTGCTCACGATCTCCTCCACAGGAGTCCAGCGAAACTCAAAGATCGCCTTTCGATCCATGATCGTGGCAATAAGCTCTTTTCCGCTGGCAGGGCGATTCTCTATCCTGTAGCCAGCCTGCGACATGCTCTCCAGGATGCGGGCAACGCTCTCCAGAGTGTCCAGATGGGCGCCTGAGCCGACTGTGGCCTCTGCCGAAGCACAAGGGTTGTTGTGCATGATGATGGCGACCTTCCTCTGCGAGGGCGGCGTCTCTCTCAGGCGCAGCCATCTCTTGATTCGACGGGCTGCCTTCTGAACTCTATCATCAATCCCGATATGCCTCTCAAACTCAGTGCCTCCGATCTCGTCGCGAAATGATGCTCCTGCAAGAATTGGTTCGATCAGGCCTTCGAACTCTGGCAGGGCCACTGACCAGCCCACCTCGGAGCTGCTAAGGCCGTGAATGTCCTCTAGCCATTCATCTTCGCTCTTGTGGTAGACTGTAAGAGGATGAAAGACAGGTACATCCAACAATTTCAAGGCCTGCGCTGACTTTTCCACGCTTTCCGCGCGAAAGATCGATTGCAGGTTAACGATGGCGTCAACCCTTCCCGTGAAGTATTCCTCTACTACTTCGCCGCTGGATTTGGCTCCAAGATCCTCATCGCCCAGACCAAAGCAGAAAGCCGGCAGCACATCGACATCCTTCTCCAGCTCCCGAATGAAGCTGTCTACAATTGCCAGGTCGCCATTGGCCCAATATGTCCTGAAGAAGAGGATGCCGACGCGACGAGAATGCCTCCTTCCATACCACTGCAGAAAGTCATCCACGGTGGCGAATGCCTCGTCTGCATCTGGATGGTAGAGCCCCTGCCATAGATTCTCTTTGGGAGGTTCGTAATCGTAGTCGTAACCTAAAACCTCTCGCCCTATGTATCGAATCATATTGGCGATGTTCTCAGGTCCGCCATAAATCACGTAAGCGTTCACAGCAGTGGTATTTTTTGCTGATACATTTGATAGAGACCTGAGCGAAGGGTTCAGGCCGAAGGATATGATGGGGATGCTCTTGTCAATTTTTTCCAACACGCGATCGAATAGGCAGTCCTGCTCGCAGGGATGGAGCAAGATGGCCTCGGCCATGTTCAGAGAACTGATGCAATCTTCGACGTTTCCTTCGTCTAGGTCTGAGACGGCCCATGCAGCCAGCTCGATCTTCGTCTCTTTGGCAGCTTCGAGGAGAAGGGCCACGTCACTTGCCCATGTGAGCGACGCTAATCGCATATAAGAGCACCTGTCAGGGAGCGAACCGGCACTATGTACGGTCTGCCCAGGGCATTTATTACCATGGCCTCGATGCCGTAGACCTTGCAGATGTTGGCCTCATTGAGAAGAACTTTGGGCTCGCCAGCTGCATATACCTGGCCGTCCTTGAGCATCACCAATCGGTCAGAGAACCTGGCTGCTAAGTTGAGGTCGTGGATGGCCATCACCGCCGAGATATTCTTCTCTTTGACAAGACTGCTAACCGTCTCCATGACCTCTAGCTGATGTTTCATATCCAGGTTGGAGGTGGGCTCGTCCAACAGGAGCACAGCAGGCTCCTGGGCAAGAGCCCTGGCGATGAGCACCTTCTGCTTCTGGCCTCCGCTGAGCTGGGAGAAATCTCTCATGGCCAGATCTCCCAGGTGCAACCTTTCCAGAACCTCCGCCACCTTATCCAGATCGGCATCGGTGACCCTCCAACTTATGTGCGGCCTTCTGCCCATGAGGACAGTATCAAATACAGTAGTGGCCAGGGGGGTGGAGCTGGACTGTGGCACATAGCCTATCTGCCTTGCTACCTCCTGCCGACTCATATTCTCGATCTCCTTTCCGTCCAGGAGGATGCTTCCCTTCGGCTTTAAGATGCGGTCAATGCACTTTATGAGAGTTGTCTTCCCTGAACCATTCGGCCCCACCAGCCCCAAGATCTCCGAGTCATCAACTACGACATTGAGGTCGTCGAGGATCTTGTGACTGTTGTAGCTGAAGGTCAGGCCTTTGATGGTAATGCTTACCAATTACATTCCTCCATGGACCATATAAGCGAGTTCTAAGATTCGAGTTGAACGTGAGGCTCACCATTAAGATCTGAACTACACAGTTTCTCTTAATTTAATAAATATTTCGGTTTAATTGCTATTCTTTATCATTTGGATCGTGGAACTATTCATTGAATAATTTAATAAATCGACCTATGCAAGATTGCAGCATTTGAGAAGATGCCGATTCCTGGAAGAACTTATAACATATTTATTATGATTATTATTGGTAATTGTAACATTTAATGTCAAATAGTGTGTATCGATTTATAGTATCATAGCCATGCATATGATAGCTTTACATCTCGGAAAATTCGCATTTCATCTGCTGTGGTGTATATTCTCGCCACTCATGCGCACCAGCGGCTTGGAAAGATGCCTGCGTGCGCATGGAGGCACTTCATAAAAGCCCGTCTCCAAATTTCTGATAAGAGGCCTGCGTTCACGGCCCAAAGCTGTGGTCTTGCACCTCCTGCAGCGATAGCCCTGCCCCTTTCCAGCAGATTCCATACGCCTTTTGCATTGCGGACATGTTGGAGCGACCAGCACTCCCTGCTCGGCCAAGCGGAGTATATTCATCTTCTCCAGGTTGAGGGTTTTATCCCGCACAGCTCCCCAGACCTCCAGCTCGTCGCCTGGCATAAGCTGCTTTACAATCGACCGGAAGTTCTTGGTGGGCTCGAAGGCTGCGCATTTTATCTGCCCTTTTCCATTCTGCAATGTGAAGAAGATATGTCCGCCCTCGATTGCCTCAGGCGATCGATCCACAAAGCCGCGCAGCCTGTAGCTCTGGCTGTCACAGACTTCATGAATCTCGCCTTCCAATATATGAGCATCAGTGCCCTGGTTGGTCTTGTAGAGCACTCTTCTCTCCCATGGCTCTGACTTTATGGTTTGAAACGCCTCTTCGATCGCCTCCGGATCAGACCCCCTTATGCCGAAAAGCACTGGATCTCCGGAGTGGGGTGCGAAGACAATCCTCTTATTAAAATGATCTACTGTATCCCATGTGCCAGGGTATGTAAGGGCATCGGCTCTCCAAACAGTTTCTGCTTCGATGCTTCTGGGCGTGCCCCAACGCTGGCGCTGTCTATACGCGATCAGCTCATAGGTGAAGTCAGTGAGATCGGCTCCAATGGCAGCCAGTGCACCGATCAGACCCCTGCCCTTCTTGAATCCTCTGTACCAGATCCCCTCATCATCCAGAAGCGCCCTAGCATCATCGATCTGCAGAATTTGTGTGACTGCGCGACGATAAAAGGCAGTCATTCGTGGCGTCACATCATCGGCTATCACAAGTCCTGGATTGGTGTTCACACCTGAGAAGTCAGACAGCTCCAAAACCGCCTTCAGAGCTATCTCCTTTACCTTCTGGGGGCGATCGCTCTCAAGAGCAAATGCCAGCGCTGCATTGCCGCGTGTCTTGAAGCGCGCGCAAGGGTTAAGCCGGATAAGCCTGGGCAAGCCACTGATCTTGCCATAAGGCCTGAGCCTCTCCATGAGCACAGCGGCCAGGTAAGTTGTGCACAGGCCCCTCTCCGAATCGGTATCATCTATTCCAATGAACATGGTCAACCTTATATAGCGGTCAAACGATGATATATAATGATGGATAAGGAACTTCTCGCCAGGCGCGTGGAAGAGGTTCTTGAGCAGGCCGGGTTCTCCACCTCGGATCGCTGCTACTTCCGTCCCAGGAGCTTCGATCTCGCTGCCAGAAAAGGAGATCTATTCCTACTGCTGAAGATCCTCTCCAACATCGACGGCCTTAACGAGCAGACTGCCATGGAGGTCCGCCGCCTGGCCAAGCACCTTTTTGCCAGCCCGCTTCTAGTGGGCGAGAAGACCCGTGATCAGTACCTGGAAAGGGGTGCGGTCTACTTCCGCTACGGCATTCCAACGCTCAGCCTTTTCACCCTGGCGGACTGTCTCCTGGAGGAGGCGCTGCCCCTGGCCTATGCAGCCCACGGAGGGCTTTATGTGCACATCGACGGGACAAAGATGCGGCAGATAAGGCTCGAACGCGGCATATCACTGGGCGCGCTGGCGTCGGAATTGGGCGTGTCCCGCAGAACCATAAGCAAGTATGAGACTGAGAGCATGGATACCTCGGTGGATGTGGCTTTGAAGCTTGAGGAGATCTTTATGCAGGAGCTGATCCAGCCTGTGGACCCCTTCCACACAGCAAACATAGATGACGTGCAAGGAGAGGTCACTGACAAGATATTGAGGCTGCTCCTGGAGATCGGCTTTGAGGTAGTTCCCACGGCGCAGGCACCCTTCAATGCCATAACCAGGGACGATGACCTTGTCGTGCTGACGGGCGTCTCCAAGTTTTCTCAGAGCATGCTCAAAAAGGCCAAGCTCATGAGCAGCCTTTCCGCGGTAGCCAAAACGAAGTCGGCGGTGATAGTGGACGGCGTAACAAAGCTGGAGTGCATAGAGGAGACTGCCATCATAGAGAGAAGAGAGCTAGAGACGATAGATCAGACCCGTGAATTTGAGAGCCTGGTCAGAGAAAAGCAGAATAAATAGTCACCTTGGAATGGTCACCTTGGGCAAACAGCTAAATTTCTTCAAGGCTTCGCAAGCTTATGAAATCACTCATGGATAGGATCATCAAATCTCGCAGAGTCTTCGTCTTCGGGATTGCGGGCGATAGTGGATCTGGCAAGACCACCATCTCTCGTGGCATAAAGAGGATACTTGGCGAGGATATGGTGGCATCCTTCTCTATGGACGACTACCACAGCCTAGATAGAAACCAGCGCAAAGAGCGTGGCATCACGCCTCTTCACCCTGCAGCCAATCATCTCGATCTTTTAGCAGACCATCTGGAGAGATTGCGCCGCGGTGAAGGCATCGACAAACCCGTCTACGATCACAGCAAGGGCGAGATCTGTGGGGCTGTGCCCTTCGGTCCGGCGCCAGTGATCATCGTGGAGGGGTTGCATCCGCTTTACACTGAGCGGCTGCGCAGTCTCATCGACTTCAAAATCTTCGTAGATCCCTCCCGCTCAGTGAAGCGGCTCTGGAAGGTGCGCAGGGATGTTGGCGAGCGAGGTTACAATCCGGAGCAGGTAAAGGCTGAGATTTTGCAGCGCGAGCCGGATTATAAGCTCTACATCGATGTTCAGAAGATCTATGCTGAGATCGTGGTCAAGGTTCAGGACTCCAGGTTCCATCCATCTCTACTGGATAATGGGAAAAAGCCCGAGCTATACTCGGTTAGATTGATCCAGCAGATGCTTGAACATCCAGTTCCTGAGGTGGATCTGGCTATCGATTTGAGCAAGATTTTGCGAACCAGTGAGCATGAGTTCTCCATAGAGTTTCAGCGCGACGATTACTATGGCAAAAAGGTTGGAATCATGACCATCGATGGCGAGATCCATCAGTCGATGATCGCAGAGCTGGAGAAAAAACTGGGAGACACTCTGGGAACTTATGCAGTGATAAGCGACCGAAAGGAAGAATACGTGAATGCCATCGGCGTGTCTCAGCTAATCCTGACCTGGAGCTGCCTGGAGAAGCTGCAGCATCTCATGGGATGCAACGGGTAGATCCCTGCCCCGATGATCTGAGCTCAAACTCGAAAATAATTTTCAGGGATTTATGCCCTTTTTTTCATCTCCTTCTCGATATCCCTGCCCTCATCTGTGAGGGACCACACGCCGTCATTCTCAATTGCGATCGACCTCTCTGCCAGCTCCGCGAGAATCTTCTTCACAGCAGGCCCTGGAATGTGCTCCACCTTTGCGACCTTTTCTGCAGTCATCTTGCCCTTTGAGCCCAGTATCTGAACAATCCGCTCGCGCTGTTTGTTTCCCATGATGAAGCCCATACTACCAGCTAAGTCTTCTGCCATAATGCTCGTCCCCTTTTTGCGTTAGCTTTATAGCTACTCAACTCAATGTTAAAAGTGGCGGGCAGTCCGGGTGGTTCGGCGTCACCTGTGACCCGAAATCGTCGATAAGCGGGGGGCGAAGCTGACGGGAGACTTTGAGCTTTGCGTGCTCAGGCCAGTTGCAGACAATGATTCTCCGTCCTGTAGGGATGGCACCGGTCCGCGGGCCTTCCTGAAGGAAGGTCTGTGTACCACAATTGCAGGCATCGGTTCAGGCCCGGAAGGGAGCAAACCCACTGCGGGTAACTGTCGCTTGCAGGTTTTTGGGGGAGGAGGACGCATCGGGATTAACTGGCGCGCGAGGCTTGCTGGCAACCGCCGGCGTGCCCGCCATTTGAAAATACTTAAGCTCTAGAGTAGTTTTGGCGTATGATCTCCCTTGAATCTCTTCCTCATCTTCCCGGATGCTACCTCTTCTTGGATTCTGAAGGTGCCATCCTCTATGTAGGCAAAGCCCGAGATCTGAAGAAGCGTGTCAGCAATTATTTCCAGAAACAGGGCCATGGTCCCAGGACAGAGGCCCTGGTTGTAGCTACGAAAAGCCTGGACTTCATCGTCACCAACACCGAGGTGGAGGCTCTTTTGCTGGAGAACACACTCATCAAGAAGCACCAGCCTCGGTACAACATCAAGCTCAAGGACTCATCGAGATACGCATGCATCCAGATCACCGAGGAGAAGTTCCCAAGGATCAGGATCTCCCGGAGGGCTGCCGGGCCGGGCGCATTCTTCGGCCCATTCACCCGGGCCAGGGAGAGGACTTACATCTTCCAAATCGTCCGAAAGACCTTCGGGCTGCGCACCTGCAGGAAACTCCCAAAGAGAGCATGCCTGCGCTATCATCTGGGACACTGCACTGGGCCCTGCATCGGAAGGATCACAGAGGCAGATTATAATGAAAGGGTGCAGCGAGCGAAGAGCGCATTGAAGGGCGACATAGACGAGCTGATGGAGTCCATGCAATCGGAGATGAGGGACCTTGCTTCCAGGCAGGAGTTTGAGAGGGCGCTGGAACTGCGAGACGAGATCTCTGCCCTGAAGCGGCTATGTGAGCGGCAGAGCGTAGAGCGCCAGCGGAAGATCGACCAGGATGTGCTCAGCTACCATGTAGAAGGAGGAAATGTCTTTCTAATGCTTTTCAAGGTCTACAAGGGCACTCTTGAAGGAAAAGAGGAGTTCGTCTTTGCCCATAACGATGACTTCCTCGAGGAATTTCTTGTCCAATATTACTCAGAGAATGAGCCCCCCGAAGAGCTGATAACAGGCGAGAAGCTGGACGGTGCCCTGGTGGAGTTTCTATCTCATGTCTCGGGAAGGAAGGTCAGGGTAACCGTTCCAAAACAGGGGGAGAAAAAGGAGCTCTTGGATCTGGCCAAGAAGAACATTGAGATATGCTTCTTTTGCGACAGAATGAAGCTCGACGCACTGCAGGATGCGCTCAGCCTGCCCAAGCGCCCGGAGGTCATCGAGTGCTTCGATATTTCACACCTGGCAGGCACCTCAACTGTCGGGTCGATGGTGCAGTTCCGGGGTGGTCGACCGGATAAGAGCAACTACAGGCGCTTCAAGATCAGAAGTGTGGAAGGCATCGACGACTATGCATCAATAGCCGAGGTCGTACGCAGGCGTTACGCTCGCCTCAAAGATGAAGGCCAGGAGCTTCCTGACCTCATCATCGTCGACGGCGGACGAGGTCAACTCTCCTCTGCACAAGTGCAGCTACGAGAACTAAGACTTAGAATACCTGTCATATCCATAGCAAAGGATGAAGAGGAGATCTATGTGCCAGGCAGCTCTCAGCCGCTTCCACTGAAAAAGGATGAGAAAGCCTCGCTCTTCATTCAAGAGATCAGGGACGAGGCCCACAGATTTGCAATTGCCTACAGCCGATTGCTGAGAAAGAAGGCAATGAATTAGCGATCAATTCAGCACTTTTCAAAATTCTCAAGGAAAGGATTTTTGAGCATTGGATCGTAACAAACAACAGATGAATCCCAGCCTCGCCGTCTATCGAGGAGTGAAGCGGGCAGGCATAAACTTCGCAGCCTCAGTGCCCTGTGTCAATTTGCAGCAACTGCTGCGCCTGGTAGGCGAAGACCCAGAGATCATGCACCTGCCTGTCACGCGCGAGGAGGAGGGGGTGGGCATTTGCTGTGGAGCCTGGATGGGAGGACGAAAGCCCGCGCTGCTCATGCAAAACTCCGGGCTTGGCAACAGCATCAATGCTCTGGCCTCCCTGGACTTGCTCTTCAAAGTTCCCCTCCTCATGATCATAAGTCATAGAGGCTGCGAGGGCGAGCAGATCATCGGCCAGGTACCAATGGGAAAGCTCACGCCAAAGCTGCTGGATGCAATGCAGATCCCGAGGCTCTCCCCGTCGCCAGACCAGGCCGAGGATGTTGTGGCCCAAGCCTGGAGCCTGGCAGAAGAGAGGCGCAGTCCTGTGGCTGTGCTATTGGATCTGCAGTTCTGGAGGGCAAAATGAAGCGAATCGAGGCCATCGCCCTTGCAGCTGAGGCAGCAGAGGCTCAAGAGGCTCTTGTTGTGTGCAACATCGGCTTTCCTAGCCGTGAGCTTTACGCTCTAATGGATCGCAGCGAGAACTTCTACATGCTCGGCTCGATGGGCCTTGCATCCTCAATTGGGCTTGGCCTGGCACTCGTCCTTCCAAAACGCAGAGTGATCGTGCTGGACGGCGACGGCGCTGTGCTCATGAACCTGGGAACTCTTGCAACCATTGCCCATAATGCGCCCAGGAATTATTTACTGGTGATCTTGGACAACTGCTGCTTTGGCTCCACAGGCTCTCAGCCCACGTGCACCCATTTTGGAACAGATCTTGAAGCTATTGCCAGGGGTGCTGGAGCGGAGAGCGTTAGAACTGTGGCAAATGCCGAGGGCCTGCGTTCGGCCCTTGCAGGCGATGGGATAGTGGTTGCCAAAGTGGAAATTGGCAATGCTGATGTTCCCATAATCCCCCTGTTTCCTGAAAAAATAATCGAGCGGTTCATGAAATCCGCTCAACAGGCTGAGAGATCATAAAGGAGCCATCGAGTATCCTATCTTTCAGATCCTCGGCCAGCATAAGCGCCCTGAGCTTATCCGACTGGCGAAGCACTACTGGTATGGCAATTTCTGTGCCCTCGGCTCTCTTCAGCCGGATGGATCCAAGGTTGCACTCAAATGCCCCAGAAGGGCAGTCTACTGAGCACAGTCCGCAGTGAAAGCACAGCATCTCATCGCGTTTCGCTGCCTGGCCATCGAAGTGGATCGCCCTCGTTGGGCACGATATCTGAGCTTGGCAGCTGGCACAACCTCTGCATTTATCAGGGTCGAACTCCACATCCAGGTCAACGCCCTCCCAGACGTCTGCGTAGCTGGCCTGGCCAAGGGCCTCGCGAGTGTTCACATCCATGACAGGCAGCGCGATCTCCCTATCAAGCCGGGCGATCTCCTGAAGAATGGCCTTGCTCGTCACAGGTATTGGCACTGCCCAGGAGCAGATGCACTCAGGCCCAGCGGACGTCGCGAAGCCGCCCATGTACTCCGGCTTCATGTGATGCATGTCTGCAAAGCCAGAGAGGTTCGGCTTTTGAGGAGAGGAGCGAGTGCCCGTGCCGAGCACGAAACCTTCAGCGCCATTGAGAAGAATGCGCGTTCCGACGCCGATCGTCTCCAAGAGCGGATCGTTCTTGATGGGATTTATCTGGCCGCAGCCTGAGAAGGTCGCACCACGACAGTGCGGCTCAAATGGGCGGGCATGAAAGATCGTGGATAAGGGTTTTTCACCAGGATTTATAAAGGCAGAGTAATTCATGAAGGCATGGCGCGATCCATTGAGGCGCGCAAAAGGCATCTCGTCCAGCCCCACCTCAGCCTGAAAGGTCTTTTTATCATCGGTCTCAACCTCTACAAGTGCGACCTTTCTTTCCACCAGGTCGCGGAAGAGATGGCCTCCACCCCAGTCTCGCCGGTCACGGCTGCGTGCTGTTCCGAAGACTATCAGGTCCACCACACCCAAATTCTCATTTGGGCATGGCCCTACCTGTGCGGCGACACCGTTTATCCAAACCCTCTCGGCCCTCGAGAACGCCCCTGGCTCTGCCACACGGAAGGATAAAACAGCGTATGTGCCGCTCATCACCGCCCGAGTGGCAGTTGTGACGACATCCACATCCTTGAGCCTGGATGCACCTCCCAATGCCACCAGATCGCAGACCTCCTGGGAGGTCAAGACGACCGCATTGCCCTGCTTAATCCTTCTCTGAATCTCTGAGAATGAACGCGGCATTATATTCTCCTGAGGAGCATTTGAGACGAAACCTCTCCTCTTCTACTATCACTATTGTATAAATCATCTTTGGAATTAACCCATTAAGGATTGATTACGTCCTCGACGGGAAAGTGCTTTATA
Source organism: Methanosaeta sp. PtaB.Bin018 (assembly GCA_002067755.1). Taxonomy (GTDB): domain Archaea; phylum Halobacteriota; class Methanosarcinia; order Methanotrichales; family Methanotrichaceae; genus Methanothrix. The sequence goes on along the minus strand of MVQH01000101.1, from coordinate 56,772 downwards.
TGGCACACGATCTTTTAGGGCAAAACTACCCTGGTGACCACTATGAAGAAGTTGGTTTTTTTTACAATAGCGGCGGTTGTACTGATAGCTCTTGGATGCATCTCGTCCCCGGAGAAGAAGCCCACTGAGAAGATCGCAACTCTTAAGATTGGGTATCAGCCCAGCACTCACCAGATAGCAGAGATGGTAGCTGCTGAGAAGGGCTGGTGGGCCGAGGACCTGAAGCCTTTTGGCGTCACTGATATAAAAGAGTTCGAGTTTCCCTCGGGACCTCCTGAGATGCAGGCCATGCTTGCTGGCGACCTGGACGTTGCATATGTAGGAACAGCTCCGCCCATATCTGCCATATCCCAAGGATTGGATGCCAAGATAGTGGCAGGCGTGAACATCAATGGCTCTGATCTCGTCTTCAAGAACGATGTATCATACAGCGGACCCCAATCTCTGATTGGCCTGAGCATTGGGACCTTCCCACCAGGCTCAATCCAGGACACAGTCATGAAGAAATGGCTCAATGATAATGGGGTCGATATATCCAAGGTGAAGATCCTTCCCATGGGCCCTGGAGATGCAGTGACAGCCCTAGAGGCCGGAAAGATCGATGGCGCCTTTTTACCGCATCCATCTCCCACCATAGTAGAGCTTGATGCAAAGGGCAAGTCCGTCGTCCATTCAGGAGAGATGTGGCCCAACCATGCCTGTTGCAGCCTTGTCGTGAGTGGCAAGTTGATTAAGGAGTATCCCGAGCTGGTCGAGCAGATAATCAAAACTCACATAAATGCGACCAACTACGTCAATGCTCACCCAGAAGAGGCAGCGAAAATCTACTCCAACAGGACTCATCAGGATTTGAATATGGTGGAGCACTCCATAAAGACCTGGGACGGCAAGTGGATCAGCGATCCTCACATGCAGATTCCTTCAACTGTGGAGTACGCGAGGATCGACTACGAGATGAACTACACCCAGAAGGAGCTGGACGAGAAGGATCTCTTCGACACCAGCCTCTATGATAGGGTAAGATCCGGTTGAGATAAATGAGAGCTGGCAGGAATATGACTGGCAGGATTTTGAAGGCGAGAGCGGTTCGCGATCAAGGGGCTACAATCCTTTCGCTTTTGGGATTTATCGTCGTGTGGCAGATGGTAGCCATTGCTGTGAACGACACCCTCATCCTGCCAAGCTTTCTACAGGTCTCGAATGCCTTGCTATTGAGCTGGCAGATGATCTTGGTCGAAGATCTTCCCACCAGCTTGATTCATTTTGTTCTTGGCATGACGGCAGGATTGATCGTGGCTCTGCCTGTAGGAATGTCCATGGGGTGGTTCAAGGCATTCGACCAGATCACGGACCCCATAGTCGAGATCGTTCGGCCCATACCTCCTCTGGCATGGATACCTTTTGCTATAGTTTGGTTTGGCCTGACAAATGAGGCAGCAGGCTTCATCGTCTTCGTCGGGTCGGTCTTTCCAATACTCATCAACACCTATGTGGGCTTTCGAAACCTTCCAAAGGTCTACGTGGAATCAGCAAAGGTGCTGGGCGCAACAAAAGACGCCGATTTGATCAGGTATATCGCTTTCCCGAACGCCCTGCCCTCGATCGCAGGGGGAGTGCGGATAGCCATGGGAATCGCCTGGATGTGCCTTGTTGCTGCAGAGATGTTTGGGGTGAGCACGAGCGGTTTGGGCTATAAGATCTGGTCATACTACTACCTGCACAAGATGGATTATGTCCTACTGTACATGATCGTCCTGGGGCTGCTGGGCCTGCTCATCGACAGGTCATTCCGCTACATAGTGGAGGAGAGAATGCTCAAGTGGCGCGTGGGCTTAACACAGTGATCAGATAGCCACACCTAAAAGAGATGGTCGAGGCCTGATCGATCGCATAATGCCGCCAGCCCTCAATACATTTTCGATATACTTCGGAGTGTACTTCTTACCATGAAAGCAATCCGATAAAGGAGGATGTGGCAGCCTATCCTCCTTCCTGTTCGGATCTTTTTTTGGACCACATGCCCCGCTCTGACGAGAATCTGAATAGCATCAGAGATGATCTGCCCAGGAGATGAGGGAGATCTGTCAGGCTTGGTTCGCTTGGACTTGTTCGTTGCCTCATCCTCGAACATCTTCCCGATTAACAATCAGGTGATGGTGTATGCAGACGACCTTTCTTGCCAGAGCAACAACCGCAACTTTAGCTCTGTGTCTGATCTTGATTCTGAAATAGAAGTGCGGAACTTCGGATTCATGAAGTCTCAGATGAAATATTGAGGATTGACCGGTTAGCAGAATAATTACAAAAATGCTACAGCCAATGAAGACATGCTATAATTAGGGGAAAGAATAGATCAAATAAGGCAAGCATCAGTCCAAATTGATCTATCCTGGACTTATGTGTGTGCGACATTGATATATATGTGTTTTGATACGATTTCGATAGCTAAATGTGACATAACAAAGGTACTTGAGACTGCTCAACATCCCTGGTCGAATACGTGGACTACTAAAAAACGCTAGCATGCAACAATGGGTTCCTACATCTGACATCCCGGAGTTATTCCTCCATGCCATAATATTTTTCGCACTCATTTCCAAGAATTCTAATGACGATCATCAGCGAATAGGTTTGCAATCTCCCGATGGCTCTTTCTTCCTATCTCGACAGTCACTTCCGCAACACCATAATCGGTAGTGTGTCAGTTTTGATGTAAAATAGTAGTAGTATTCTTTGACGTTACGAGTCTTGCCATCGTGATCCGGACATCAAGTATTTCATTACAGGATATAATAATTAGCCATGTATCCCCAAGTTCTTCGAAACTTGTAGGAGGTACACAGAGCCATGAATATATCCGAATTTGCAGAAGATTATCTTTCCGGTAAGAAAGAAGGAATGCGGAGCCTGACCGAATCGCTACTGAATGAGGTAATGCAGCATGAGGCAACCCAGCAGATCCAAGCCCTGCCCTACGAAAGCAGCGGCAGAAGAAAAGCACACCGCAATGGCATAAGAGAGCGAAAACTCCAGACCATTCACGGGGGATGGGATACAGGGCTAGTGCAAATTACAGCAATTCTGGCCACACTACCGAAAATTATTATGTGATGTGGGCTGAAAGTGCGGATTGTAGGATCAATGATCGAGCCATCGCCTCAGTGGGGCTCAGGCTCCCTCGCATTTCTTCCTTCCTCTTGCGCGATCTTCTCCACGTAGCACTGAACCGATCTCCTGTAGCCACTCCTCTTTGCCAACCTCTGTATCTCCTTCATCACGCCGCTGCCATATTGCATGGCCTTCTTCTCATAGAGGGCTACAGATGCGGGCAAATACTTCTCTGCGACATCTCGCAGAGGACGCTTGCGTATATTACCATGCACCTTCATCTCAGGCGGAATGGATCGGGCCGCACGCACAACCCTCACATCCATGTAAGGCAATGAGAAGTAAGCACCGTGAAGTGCCGCCACCGCCTGGTCTCTGGCAAGCTGCAGGGCAAGTCCCTGAAAATCCCTCTCCAGGTCCTCTGCAAGGTTTTCCGTCTGCAAGTATCGCATATAACCCCCGAACAACTCATCTGCTCCCTGACCGGCCAGGATGCGCCGATGGCCATGCTCCTCTGCCCATTCGGCCACGAAATAAAGGGTTGTTGCGATCGAAACATTTACAGGATCGATCTTCGGAATGACCTTCAAGACGCTTCTCATGGCATCTTCGATCGCCTCTGAATCGATCAGTATCTGATCAAGAGGCAGGCAGAGCTCTCTGGCTACCTGCTTTGCACGCGAGATGTCGTGCGAACCTGATGCACCCACTACAACGCACTCCCTTCCAGCAAGCTTTGCCACAAGCGCAGAATCCACCCCTCCTGAGAGCGCAACTACGCCTTCATCGCTTCTCAGCCCAACGGCAATCTCAATGGCCTCTCCCAAATCCATGAGGGGATAGGCAGGGTCGACCTTCTCCACCTCCTTGCCATTGCAGAGCACAGTGCCCGGAGGGCAGTCTCCAGCCATGATCCCGAAGTGGTCGCGCGCCTTGCAGCCATTCCATTCGATGAGAAATTCGCCGCCAAACCTCGATGCTCCGCTCAGATCGTCCGATAGCACAGCCTCAACCTGGCTCGAAGTGAGGCGATTTGAGTCCAGCTCAACCCATCCCTTAACATGCACTATGGGCATAGAGAAAGTCTGTAAATGTGAAAATAGATAAAAATATGGAACATTTAGAATAGAGAACCGCTAGGTACATTGACGTATGAGACTGGCCGTCCCAGCATTTGGGCCAGCAGCCAAGGATCTGTGTACGGGGCATCTGGCAACAGGCTTTGGGATAGATAGTCGTTTGCCTCAGTGCTGTTAACAACAACTGGTGCGGCACTGGTCAAGATTGCTGGATAGAACCATTTAGGCCCATAACCAGGTGGATACAGAGTGTTATTATAGATCGTATAGCCTTTTGGGGTACTACCCCAGTTCCAAAGGTTGTTCTGAGCCTCGACGACTGAGACGGGCTTTGTTGCATGCTGCTCCAGCCAGGATATCCCAAATTCCCCACCGACATTCTGGTAGCATTGGACGGCCTGGATGCATGCCATACAGAGGATGATTGCGATCAAATGAGCTTTCATCTATCGTCGAAGAGGTTATTCTCCGTCGCACTTATAAAAATGGTGGTACGCTCAGGCAATTGAGAGGCCCAGGGGCAGGGCACGAAAACATTACCCGAGCATTGAACACCCGACCTCAGGCCCAAACCAGAATGACTCAAGACAGCAGCTGGTCCAAGTTCACCCATAACAAACAACGAGGAGAGGATTACTGTCAACTTCCATCTGGCGATAACTATTTACCAGTTATGAGTAACTTTTGCCATGAATGAATTTAATGGTAATATCGATTGTTAATTCACTGCTGTATGATCATGGCAAAATACAAAAAAATTCGGCGGTGAGCTATCAATGACAGAGCTGACTGGAAAAACAGATCTCTGGGAGCGGCTGGGCTTCGACCAGGAATTTGGATTTTCAGAGATTCACAAAATCCTGATCCTCCTGGCTCTGCTTGCATTGCTGGCCATCACTGTGGGCGTGGCCATAACCTTCGGGGCCTACAACATCTCTGTCTTCGACGTCTACGGGATTGTGATGGCCCATGTCTCCCCATTTGGGGACCTCTCTGGTATCACAAGGCTGCACAACACCATCGTCTGGGAGCTCCGAATCCCTCGCGTGCTCTTGGCTGTGCTAGTGGGAACGGCTCTGGCCACGGCAGGGGCAGTCTTTCAGGGATGCTTTCGAAATCCGCTGGTCGAGCCATTCATCCTGGGCGTATCTTCGGGTGCGGCCTTCGGAGCCGCTCTGGGCATTGTCTTCGTGGATCTCTTTTTATCCATTCAGTTCTCTGCCTTCCTCTTTGGATCACTGGCAGTCGCCATGGCCTATTTCCTGGCTCATGTCAGGAATGAGACGCCAATCGTCACCCTCATCCTGTCAGGAGTTGTCATAGGCTCCATCTTCGAGGCCATGGTCTCCATCCTCAAATACACTGCTTCAGATGCCGCTTTGCGGGAGATCGTCTTCTGGCTGATGGGCGGCTTTTACTACGCCACCTGGAACGATGTCTACCTGTTGGTGCCGATAATCGCCCCCAGCTTCCTGATCATGTGGGCCTTGGGCTGGAAGCTCAACATCCTCTCCATGGGAGATGAGGAGGCCAGAGCCCTGGGAGTCAATCCGGAGAAGTACAAACTTGTCTTGATAGTCCTGGCCACGCTCATCACCTCGCTGGCGGTCTCCACCGTGGGAATAATCGCCTGGGTGGGCTTGATGATGCCCCATGCCACGCGCATGATTCTGGGCCCAGATCACCGCTATGTGATTCCGGCAGCAGCCATGCTCGGAGGCTCCTATCTGCTGGTCTGCGACACATTGGCCCGCACTCTCACCAGCGCAGAGATACCTGTGGGAATCATCACATCCATTCTGGGAGCACCATACCTGTTCTATCTTCTCAGAACCCGAGGGAGCGCGATACTAGGATGACCCCAATGCTGGCAGTCAGGGATCTTCATTTCAATTATGGCAGGACGCCGATCCTGGGTGGCGTCTCATTCGAGGTGGAGGAAGGGGAGCTGTGCGGGCTGTTCGGCCCCAACGGCTGTGGAAAGACAACTCTTTTCAAATGCTGCCTGAATTTCCTGAAGTTCCACAAAGGCACAGTGACGATGGACGGAAAGGATATAAAGGATCTTGGGGTGGAGAGCATGGCCAAGATCGTGGCCTATGTGCCTCAAGAGCATAAGCCCCCCTTTCCCTATCTGACACGGGAGGTGGTGCTGATGGGCAGAACTCCCCGCTTAAAGGGCATTTTCAAAATCAGCAAGGCTGACAAAGAGAAAGCATCAGACGCCCTCGATCTGCTGGGGCTAACAGAGATTGCCGACCGTCCCTACAATCAGCTCTCCGGCGGGCAGCGCCAGATGGTGCTCATGGCCCGGGCCATCGCCCAGGAGACACCCCTCATGTTTCTGGACGAGCCGACCTCAGCGCTCGACTTCAGCAACCAGATCCGCATCTGGAGGATAATGCAGATGGTTGCAAAACGGGGCGTGACGATCCTCGCATGCAGCCATGACCCCAACCATGTCAGCTGGTTTTGCGATAAGGTTGTGGTGATGAAGGACAACTGCATTCTCAAGGAGGGCTCACCTCACAACGTAATCACAGAGGCGGTCCTGAATGATATCTACAGGGACGTGTGTGCCGTCAGGAATATCGGCGAGGCGAGGATGGTCCTTCCCAGGGATGTGGCGCTCAAGAACGACGCCTGGCCCGAGAAGCAGCTCGGGACCGAAAGGACACTGGTCGATTGATGTTGAACTCACAAATTAGCTAGAAAAAAGTGGGAGGGTCCTGCACCCTGCACAAAAATCTGTTGAGAGACACATCAAAGAGGTATGAAGCCATTCTCCTCGGCGATCTTCTGCCCCTCGGGTCCGGTCATGAATTTTATGAATGCCTCTGCTCCAGGACTGGCATCGCCAAATGTGTAGAAGTATAGCTTGCGACTGAGCTCATAGCTGCCGTCCTTGATGGTCTCGACGGTTGGCTTGACGCCGTCAAGGGCGATCGCGCCCACTGAGCCGTCCTGGACATAGCTGAATCCAAGGTACCCTATGGCCACTTCGCTGCCGATCAAAGCAGTCCTGACCTCCGCATTGCTGCTGGTCACTGTATTTGCGCCAGGAGTCTCGGCAGTCTTGCTGCCCATGATCTCCTCCATGAATGTGTCCCTCGTTCCAGAGCCCTGCTCCCTGGCAACTACCAGCATCTCTTTGTCCGGGCCTCCCAGTTCCTTCCAGTTGGTGATCTCACCAGAATAGATCCTCTTGACCTGCTCCTTGGTGAGAGATGTTATGCCTGCATCGTAGATCTGCTTGCTAACAGCTATGACTATTCCGTCATAGGCAACCATATTCTCCCGGAATTTGTCACCGAACTTACTCTTCTCGTCGGATGTTACCTCTCGGGAAGCCATGGCGATATTAGAGGTGCCTTCAGCAATATTCTTGATGCCAACGCCAGTGCCGCCACCGGTCACAAGAACCTGATAATCAGACTGCGCGCCATTAAATGACTCTGCACCGGCTTCTGCCAATGGCAGAACTGTTGTCGATCCTGAGACGCTAACCGTCTCTTTAGCCATGACGACAGAGGCACCGACTGCCCCTATGATCAAGGCCATCGATAATGCGACCATTAGTCTCCTCAACGAAATTCACCGGCGAGACGTATGAATAGATGATATGTAAAGCTGATCAAAATAAAATATACATCAATTCGTATTTCTCTTATAGGCCAATGTGGTATGTAGTCTATATACCACAAAAAGACTGCTAATCCTGGACTTCAGTGACTTCAGAGGGGCAGTTGGCATGAAAATGGTTATATCGCAAAGATCCATTTTCATCCACATGGGTGACCTTGGGTCATGGGCGTTTTTTCCTCAGATCGAAGGCCCATCGGCTCACGCATGGGGCAACATTTCCGCATCTTCGGAAGGCTTCAACCTCAAAGCCCATATCGCTGTAGCTTTGAACAAGCCCCTCAATCTGCTGGCGTTTTTTGAAGGTGTAGAAGTGCACCATTCCGCCCTTCTTCACCCTTGAAGATACAGCCTCCAAAATACTGTCCATCCCGTAAGGAGTCGGAACGACGGCTCTGTCAAAATCCATTTTCAGGATCTGCAAAATCTGAAAGACATCAGCATTGATGATCTCCGTCCTCCCGTCAACCCGATTCAGCAGGGCATTCTCGGCCAGCCACATGCATGCATCGCGATTTTTCTCGACAGCGAGTACAGTGGCACCACGTGCTGCCATGGGCACGACAAATGGCCCCACTCCCGCAAAAGGCACCAAAACCCGCTCGCCTGATTGCACTTGTCTTGCCACTCTCATCCTCTCGTAGCCAAGGCGACTGTTGAAGAAGACCCTGGTTACGTCGAGCCGAAAGATAAATCCAAACTCCCTGTGCAGCGTAACTGAATTACCAGAGCCGGCCAGCACTTCGAAACTTGCCAAGCGCATATCGCCTTCGAGTTTGGAAGTTTTATTCAAGACCATGCGAATGTTCTTTGCTCCAGAAAGCACAGCCTCCGCTATCGCCGTACTGTACTCATGCAATTCGACAGGCAGAGAGAGGACTGCCACATCTCCGATTAGCTGGAAGTGCTCTGGGATTTTGCACAGCATCTCATCGGGCACAACACCCCAGAGTTTTTCTTTCAGGCGCATTGCTCAATTCAACTTTTAAGGCCTGCATTCAAATCCCTAACGAGAGTCAAACCACAGCGCAGGAACGATGCGATTCCATTCGCAGTCTTTGACATCGCCCCTTTTGCCAGGAGCTTTCTTGAGGCATCTCATTCACATGGGTGATCTACAGTCATAGGTGTTTTTCGTGCCCAAAAATGCTGAAGGGGCTAGCCGCAAAAGGCAAGCCCCAAAAAAGAATCATTCCATTCACTCCTTCCTCGGCTGCGCATGCAGCCATGCATGCATACAGGCTCAAGATTGCGACAGTGACCTGAAAAGCTCTTCTGAAAGATCCGCCAGAATTAATACTTTTATCGATGTTAAGAAATTATTTACATCAGATATTTTAAGTCTGCCTGCAATTTTATGGGCCCTTGGTAAAGCGATAAGTTCAAGTAATTTAACGACGACATTCCACTTTGGATGCTTAATATCAGGAATTAAGGGAGATAACATAATTTGGACTCTCCTTTGTTTGACCAAACTGGTATTATGCATCCAAATTACTTAATTCTTTCGATAGATGTGCATATTTTGAATACAGTGAATCCAAATAGTTTAATCAAGAATTTTCGGCTATTTATGCTGATAAACACAAAATAAGCTCAAATCAAGCCACTATAAAAATGATGTTTAGGAGAGGGGTATTATATCTATTCCTAGATCATAGGCGAAATAATTTCGGGACTCCACACTTCAGCTGTCGAAGCCAAAGCTTGATATGATGTTAAGAGTAAAAAAATATGTTACTGAGGCAGCAGAACTGCTGCTGCCTGCAGTGCCCAGTCTATGAAACTTTGCGGGAAGACGCCTATCCAGACGACTGCAATCGTCGTCAGGACCAGAGCCACCACATATCCTTTTTGCTCTGCCATCTTGGGCCCAGCTGGCTCCTTCAGATACATGTAGCTGATGATCCTCAGGTAGTAGACCAGCGACAGAGCGCTGTTGAGGATGGCAAGCACCGCAAGCCAGACGAGGCCGGAATAAATGGCCGAGCTGAAGAGCACGAACTTGCCTATGTATCCCGCAGTTGGTGGAATGCCAGCCAGTGCGAACATGAAGATCAGCATGCAAAACGCAGTGATGGGTGCCCTCCGTGCCAGACCTGCATAATTTGATATGTCATCCGGATCGCCATCGCTTCCTGCTGCAACCATCGATGCTACCTGAGAGGTGCCGATGAAGGCTCCAGTCTTCATGAGGGCATGTCCCAGGATGAGCAGCAGCGCGCCAGCTATGCCGAGCTGTGCTGCCGGGACGACAATGCCGCTAAAGGCCAAAACCGGGGCTGCACCATAAGCCGCTCCTACTACCACAAAGCCGATAGCAATGTATCCAGCCTGAGCGATGGACGAGTAAGCCAGTATGCGCCGGACATTGTTCTGCCAGCACGCGGCCAGGTTGCCCAGTGTCATTGTCAGGGCTGCGAGGATGGCAAACGCCAGATACCACTCAAGACGCAGGGCGATGAGGGCTAATAGCAGAACCCTGAAGGCTGCAGCAAATCCCATCTTTTTGGAGCCCGCTGCGAGCAAGGCCGAGACGACAGCCGGTGCTCCCTCGTAGGTATCGGGCGCCCACATATGGAATGGCACCAGAGCCATCTTGAAGCCAAATCCTGCGATCACGAATATCAGGGCAACCAGCGTTGCAGGCCCGAAATTGGCCAAAGATGCTGCAGCGATATCTGCGAGCCTGGTAGATCCTGCCATGCCGTAGAGCAGCGAGAAGCCGAAGAGCATCAAGGCGGAGGAGACTGACCCGAAGATGAAGTACTTCATGGCAGCTTCCAGGTTCTTTCGGCTCTTGTCAAATGCCGCCAGGGCATAGGTGGACAGGCTGGCCAGCTCGAATCCCACGAAGAGGGTCACCAGATCAATGGAACTGGCAACCACCATCATGCCAACAGTTGCAAGGAGCAATAGAGCATAGTACTCGTCTGCCCCCTTTCCGGTGTACTTCGACAGGGAAGCAATCACTACCAGCAGCGATACCACCAGGAAGACTGCCTTGAAGAACTGAGAGAGGCCGTCGACCGATATGGTGTCGAAGAAGAACAGCGCAGGCTTGGAGATCGTCAGATTGCTGGACACAAGGCCCAGCGCAGCCACAAGTCCGGCTGCGCTCAAGCCTCCCATGAGCTTGCCACTGTTCTTCATGAGGGAGCCCAGCAGCACTATTATCAATGCCAGGAGCGTTAAAAGCGCCTCTGCCCAGAGGGGCGCATAGTGAGCGAATTCCACTTCAGATCACCCCCATCTGGGAAAGAGTCACGACCGGCTGCATGACCTGCGTTGCAGCAGTTCCCATGATATCCGTCATCAGCCCAGGCTGAATTCCGAAGAGCAAGCTCAGCAAGATGATCACGCTCATTGAGAATAACTCGTAGGCGTGTGGGTCATGAACATCCATATACTTCTTTAGTATCGGTCCGAACATCGCCTTCTGCATGGCCCAGAGATGATAGGCTGCGGTCGTGGCCACGCTCAAGAACACAACTATCATGGTGTAGGTCGGCAGCGTCGCAAAGGATCCTGTCAGAACCATGAACTCTGCCACGAATCCGCTCATGCCCGGCAACCCCAAGGACGCCATGAAGCCAGCCATCATCAGGACTGCGAACTTGGGCATCCGATCGGCCAGGCCTCCGAGGTCTGCGATGATCCTGGTCCCGACGACGTGCTGGATGGTTCCGGCAGACATGAACAGGACACAGGTTATGATGCCGTGGGAAAACTGCTGGAACATGGCGCCCTGGATGGACATCCAGGTAAAGGCCACTGCCCCCAGTGTTACGAAGCCCATGTGGCTGACGGACGAGTATGCCACCAGCTTCTTGATGTCCTTTTGAGCCAGCGCCAAGAAGGCTCCGTAGACTATTGAGATCACCGCAATTATGGCGATGAGCGTCACAAAGGCCTTGTCGACATGCGGCAGCATCGGCAGAATGATCCTGAATATGCCGTAGCCACCCATTTTGAGCAGCAGAGCTGCCAGCACCACAGATCCGGCTGTCGGAGCCTCGACGTGGGCATCCGGAAGCCATGTGTGGAATGGGAAGGCAGGCATCTTGACCAGGAATCCCAGCAGCAGCCCTGCGAAGATGATGTTTAGCAGGCCTGTGGGGAACACAGTCTTGTCTGCCGTTGCCTGGAGCAATGTCAGCATATCGAAGGTTCTTGTCCCGTCTGGCAACTGGTAGGTGAAATACAGGGCGAAGATGGCCAGCAGCATCACCAGGCTTGCCACATGGGTGTAGATGAAGAACTTGATGGCTGCGTAGTCCTTCCTCGGCCCGCCCCAGGCTCCGATGAGGAAGAACATGGGGATGAGCACAACCTCCCAGAATATGTAGAAGAGGAAGAAGTCGAGGGCAGTGAAGACTCCAAGGACTCCCACTTCATTTAAGAGAAGAAGTGCAAAGTACTGGTTGGGCTTCTTGCTCTCTCCCCAAGAGTATATTATCACCAGTATGGACACTATCGTTGACAGAAGCACTAGCGGAAATCCTATGCCGTCGACGCCCACGGTGTATTTTACTCCTAATGATGGAACCCAGTTATAGCTCTCCACGAACTGCATTATCTTCGAGGTCTTATCGAACTCCATGTACATTTGCAGGGAGAGGACCAGAGGTACAAACGAGGCAATCAGGGCCACGAATTTGGCCTTGGATCCCGCAAAGAAGGAGATCAACGCTCCGATAAGAGGAACGGCGATCATCAACGAGATCGCATTCGAGATCATACCAGTCCCACCTCCTTGGCAAGAGAAATGACAACCACCAGTACCACTATCCCCAGCACGAGAGCTGTCACATAGTTTTGCACCACACCTGTCTGAACCTTTCTTATGTTCTTTGCGAATCCCATGACCCAGGCGCTCAGCCAGTTCAGCCAGCCGTCCACAAGTTTGATGTCGATCATATTGCAGATCAAGGCAGTGCCATAGACAACGCCTTCTGCGAACCAGGCTGTCAAGATCTCATGCTGATAGTATCCCTTCAGCAGCATCTTGCGGATGGGGTCTGTGTCGCCTGTAACCTGGCTTGGATCGAACCTCTTGATTTTGTCCCAGTAGAACAGCCCGGCTATGAGAATGCCACCGAGCGCAATTATGATGGGCAGTATCTGGATGTACCAGGGCTCCCCATGAGCCTCATTCTCACCATGTTCGGCCTCGGATGCAACGTGTTCTCCGCCAGCAGCTTCAGGAGCGCCATGCTCGCCTTCTAGCACATGGCCACCGATGATTCCGAGCTCCTGGAAATTCACTCCATAGTGCTCGAAGTTGCTGTCGAGATAGCTGTAGAAGCTATCCTGAGATGCTATGCCAAATCCAAAGGCGAATACCGCCAGGATTACGAGCGGCCCAAGCATGATCCAGGGCGACTCATGCTTACCATAGTCCGATCTCTCCTTGCCTGTGAAGACGGAGAACCACATCCTGAAGGTGTAAATGGCTGTCAGGACTGCCGCCAATACCAGGAATATGTATGGCAGGAAGTTGATCATCGTGCCGTATTCATAGGCTATTACTATGATCTCGTCCTTGGAGAAGAATCCCGTGAAGAATGGGAAACCAGCCAGCGACAGCGAGCCTATGAGCATGGTGTACATGGTCCACTTCATGTACCTCCCAACGCCGCCCATCTCCCGCAGATCATTGGTGTTGACGGCATGAATTACCGAGCCCGCACATAGGAAGAGCAGGGCCTTGAAGAATGAGTGGCCGATGAGGTGGAAGATGGACACGCCCACTGCCATGGCTCCAACAGCCGCCCCAACTCCGAGGCCTGCCATCATAAAGCCAAGCTGAGAGACTGTCGAGAATGCCAGCACTCTCTTGATATCGAATGCTGTAAGCCCCATTGTGGCAGCGAAAAGCGCTGTGAATGCACCCACTGCCGCAACAGCCGTCAGAGCATGGGGTGCGGCATAGAAGAGTGGGAACATGCGAGCGACCAGGTAGACGCCGGCTGTAACCATCGTTGCAGCATGGATCATGGCCGAGACTGTCGTCGGGCCCTCCATGGCATCGGGAAGCCAGACATGCAAGGGGAACTGACCGGACTTGCCAACTGCTCCGCCCAACAGTCCAAGGGCGATCAGCGTTAGTTGGGCCGGTGGTATCTCTGCGATGTGGGCATAGATCACAGGGAACTGCAAGAGAAACTCGCCTGGCTTGAGAGCGATGTTCAGGCTGGCAAGGTTATTGTAGAGCAAAATTATCCCTGCCAGGAATAGAACGTCGCCCACGCGCGTTGTCAAGAAGGCTTTCTTGGCAGCAGCAGCAGCAGAAGGCTTCCGATACCAAAATCCTATCAAGAGATAGGAGCACAGCCCCACAAGCTCCCAGAATATGAAGAGCTGAAGGAGGTTATCGGAATAAACCAGGCCTAGCATGGCTGCGCTGAACAATGCAGCTTCAGCAAAGTATCTTGCAGCGCCTGGATCGCCATTCATGTAGCCATTGCCATAGATATGAATCAGTGTAACCACGAAGGTTACCATCAGAAGCATCACAAGCGCCAGAGGATCGATTAGAATGCCCACATTGAAGTTGGCAAACCATGGCATCGACTGATGAACGATCTTATCGGGATAAATCTCATTGAAGATCCCCAGTGAGATTATCAGTCCGCCAAAGGTCGCCAGAACTGTGATGAAACCTCCGCCCCTCGGCAGATGCCAGCCTAAAAAGAGGCATAACAAGAAAGCCAATACTGGCAACCCTACTATCAGATATGCATAATCGGCATACATTCGTTACCACCTCATGGCTCTGATGTTGTCCAGGTCAATGGTTCCGTACAGCCTGTACAGCGCAATCATTATGGCAAATCCAACGCCTGCCTCAGCCGCTGCCAGCGCAATGGAGAACAGGGCAAAGACCTGGCCGTTCACATTCGGCTGGTAGGCTGAGAAGGCAACGAGATTGATGTTGGCGCTATTGAGCAAGAGCTCGATGCACATCATCAGCTTGACTCCGTTCTTTTGGGTAACGAGGCCATACAAGCCGATGGTGAACATCGTGGATGCCAGCAATATGTTAAGCTCCAACGGTATCATCGGTAATTTTCCCTCCTTGTCATCTTTCGTCGCCCTCCGTCAGGCAGCCTCCTTTCGTGCGACCCAAACCGCTCCGACCAGGGCAGCCGTCAAAACCAGAGCTAAAATCTCGAACGGGAAGACGTAAGATGTGAAGATCTCCATCCCGACGTCTCCAATGCCGCTTTCCGGCAGCCTCAATCCTTCTTGAGGCTCATAGCCCATTGGCTGTTTTTCGCCTGCCCCCCAGTTCGTAACGGAGAGCGATGCAAAGAGAGCGGCCAGAAAGGCCAGGGTCAAGATGATGATCTTATATTTCACCATGGGACTCCTCCATAATAGTCTTCCTCGTGAGCATCACAGCGAAGAGTATCAGAACACCGACGGCCCCAATGTACACCAGAATCTGAGCCACGCCAACGAAGGGAGCGTTCAAGAATATGTACAGGGCAGCTACGCCTGCAAAGGTTCCGAGAAGGTATAGGGCACTGTGCACTATATTTCTGGAGTAAACCGTCAGGGCTGAGAGAAGCACTATGATAGCAGCAATTGCCAGGAAGCTCAAGAGCTCTATTGCAAACCTGACATCATAGGCCATCAGCTTATTTAGGATCGTTTGGGACCAGGGCGATAGTAATACTATAACTGCAAGGCCTCCGAAGATCACGCCCAATGCCAGGAGCAGCACCAGCAACTCAAAGATCGCCCTAACAACGTTTACGCCCGACTTTTCCGCCATTATGCAGCACCTCCTTCTTTGGGCTTGGCATCAGCCTTCTTCTTGGCGTTGCCAGCGGCAGTGCCTTCTTTTGCAGGCTTCTCTTTGGCCGCAGCCTTCTTGGCAGCAGCTTTCTCTGCTGCAATCCTCTTGGCCTCTGCCTCCAGGTCTGCCACCTCTTTGGCTGAGAATCTCTTGGTTGCCAGGAAATCTGGGCCTTTTATGATGTCCTCTCTCTCCCAGCCTGCCATTGTAACCTTCTTGCCCATTTTGAGACATTCTACAGGGCATTCATCCACACACAGGCCACAAAACATGCACCTTCCATAATCAACCTGAGGAAACTGCATCTTCTTGTTCTTGAGAGGATTTCCATATTTGAAATGGACCATCTCAATGCAGCTATTGGGACAAACCCTTGCACAAGATGCACACCCGATGCATGTAGTAGCATCCAGCTCGTGAATGCCGCGCTCATTCTCCGGCAGCTCCATCATCACCTCGGGATAGAGCCTTGTGACCTCGATCTCCCGCATGGCGGTCTTCAAAGGCCAGCCGAAGTTCTTTATCATCTTTCTCTTCAACATCTTATTGCCACCTCATGCAAAGTAGGATCCAACCACTGCAGCCCAACCGAGGTTCAACAGGGACAGCGGTAGCATCCACTTCCATCCTAGGTCCGTTACCTGATCGATCCTCAGACGGAAGAGCGAGGCTCTGACCCAGATCAAGCACCAGAGTACGATTACTACCTTCATGAACAGCCAGATCAAAGGCGAGATGATGTCCAAGATGGGTATTGGTATGATCGGGCCCTGCCAGCCGCCCAGGAACAAGAGCGAGAGCAGTATGGAGCCCAAAAGCGCATTGTTGTACTCCTGGAAGTAGAGAAGCCCCCATCTGATGCCGCTATACTCGGTGTTATAGCCAGAGATGATCTCCTCTTCAGCCTCTGACTGATCAAAGGGAATCCTTCCCAGGTCCGTTATCAGAGCGATGACGAAAATTACAAATCCGAGCGGCTGGGCGAAGGCGTACCAGAGGGTCTGGCTCTGCACTATCTCTACCAAGTTGAGACTGTGGGCCATGACAGCCACGGCGATCACGCATACGCCCATTGGCACCTCATATGCGATCATCCTGGCGATGCCCCTGAAGGCTCCGAGGATCGAGTACTTGTTATTTGAGCTGTAGCCTGCCATGAATACGGCGATGGCCATCAGGCTCAAGGCAGCCTCCACATAAAAAGCACTGATGTCCATGTTAGCCACAACGAGCGGATAATCCTTGCCGCCGATGTGCAATGCTCCGAAGGGAATTGCTGCGGCCACCAGCATAGTTGCCATGGATGCCACGATCGGCGCCCAGACATAGACGCCCTTGTCTGCATCGCCTGGAATTATGTCCTCCTTTGTGAAGAGCTTGATGGCATCGGCACCGAGCTGGAGTATACCCCACCTCCCGCCCACACGATTCGGGCCGAACCTGTTGCAGAAATCGCTCAGGACCTTCCTCTCGCCCCAGATCACAAGCATGGCACCGACGTTGACCACGCCTGAGATCACTGCCGCACCTATGATGCCTATGATCAGAGCGAATAATGCAGGCTCCTGGGTAGCGAATTGACTGATACTATCGATTATGTCCAAATCCTCTCCCTCCTACCTGTCTGCCTCAGATGGACAACCGTCCATGCTGCCCGCGATGGCCACCACATCTGCAATGTATACGCCCTCCAAGAGAGGGGGCAAAGTCTGCAGTGTGGCATAGAAGGGGCCCCTCACCTTCACCCTGTAGGGCTTGTCGCCACCATCGCTGATAACATACATTCCCATCTCTCCCCTGGGGTCCTCGACCCTGTAGTAAGCCTCTCCAGCCGGGACCTTCTTGGGGATCTTGGCCTCGGGCTTGATGGGCCCTGCAGGAATCCTGTCAAGACACTGCTCTATGATGTAGATGCTCTCCAAGATCTCCCTCAGCCTGCAATCGACCCTGTCAGCACAATCGCCCTTTGTTCCGACTATCACCTTGAAGTCGAGGTCAGGATAGACCAGGATGGGATCCTCCACCCTCATGTCGTAGGCAACGCCTGAGGCCCTCAGAGCTGGCCCTGCGATGCCGACTCTCTTGGCATCCTCGGCAGAGAGGACGCCTACATTTTCCATCCTCTTCTGGTAGATGGCATCCTGCGCGAACAGTTCGATGAACTCGTTGATCCTTGACTTGATGTACGGCAATGTGCTCTTGCACTTCTCAGCAAAGTCATCGGGCAGGTCGTTGCGCACACCTCCGAAGCGAACGAAGGTATGGGTGAGCCTTGCACCAGTGACGCTCTCGATCAGGGATATGATGCGCTCTCTGTCTATGATCATGTACTGCCAGGGCGCATATCCGACACCCGCAACGAGCGTCAGGAACTCCCCTGTTCCGATGAGATGGCTTTGTATCCTGGAGAGCTCCTCAAGTATAACTCGGATGTACTGTGCCCTCTCGGGAACCTCCAAGCCCAGGATCTTCTCAACTGCCCCGCAGTAGCACTCGTTGTTCGAGAGGGAGGCCACGTAGCACATCCTGTCGGTGTACACTATGCCCTGCAGCCACGTCCTATTCTCCATGATCTTCTCTATGCCCTTGTGGATGTAGCCTACATCGAGGAAACCCTTCTTCACGCGCTCCCCTTCGACCAGCACATCCAGCAGGAACGGCCCTGGTACCATCGCATGCTGTGGACCCAGGTGCATTATCATCTCTGAGTCGGACTTGATCTCACGCTCTTCTCGTTCCCGGAAGGTGGGATACTTGGGCCGCTCTGCCACAACCGCGCCTGCCTCAACCTCTGCGGGCGTCGGAGGAAAGCGGTATTCAGTATAACCCTCGGGGGTTGTGATCGCCACAGCCCTCTCGCCGGTGGTGAGATCCGGGTAACCTTTGAAGTCCTTTCTCCAGGGCCATGATCCAATCAGTTGGTCGGATAGGAGCAGAGGATACAGCCCTGGATGTCCCTCAAAATTGATGCCGAACATCTCCCAGATCTCTCGCTCATACCAGTTGGCGTTCCAGTAAAGGTTGGCAAGGGATTTTACAGACGGATTTTCTCGTGGCGTTTTGACCTTGAGCATGGCCACAACCTTATGTGCTCCATGGCTGGCCATGATCTCCACGACCTCCATCTCATTCCTGGCGATCCAGTCAACGCCTGCGCTGCCTGAATAGTGGTCGAAGTTCAGCTTGTTTGTCAGATGCTTGCATACGTCCAAGATCTTCTTGGAGTCGATCGTGGCCCAAAGCCTCCGGTCCGACTCCACTCTGGAGTCCAGGACGGCTCCGGGAAAGGCGGACTGGATGGAACTCAGGACCTCGCTTGCATTAGTCAAGAAAAGATCCCTCCTTTAATAGTCCCGCTTGTCCTTACGCTGCTTGATCTTTTCCTGGAGATTTATCAAGCCCTCTAGGAACTGCTCAGGCCTTGGCGGACAGCCGGGGATGAATACATCGATGGGGAAGTAGTCGGCGGTGTTTTGAATTATGTTGTAGGAGTCGTAGAAAGGTCCCCCTGAGATGGCACACTCGCCAATGGCTATGCACCACTTTGGCTCAGGCATCTCCTCCCAGAGATTTTTGAAGACCGGCAGATACTTCCTGGTGATGTAGCCAGACATGATCATGACATCAGTTTGACGCGGTGTGTTTCTAGGGATGCACCCAAACCTGTCGCTGTCGTAAGGAGCAGCTCCGAAGACGAACATCTCCACGCCGCAACAGCCCATGGGCTGCATCAAAAAGTACACCGAATTTTTTCTACCCCAGTTGAAGATGTTCTTTATGGGCCCCATCTCTATGATCTGATGGATCTTCTCGGTCGTGGTGAACCAGACCTCTGCCACAGGCTGGCCGAAGATGGTCCATTTCTCAATCTCGTCATCGATCGCCACGGGCACGGGTATTACATCGCTTATACCCAACGCAAAGCCTCCTTTTTAATAGCATAGATAAGTCCTATCAGCAGTACCAGAATGAATAGGAGCATTTCGAAAACGGCGTAATTCATAAGCCCGAAGGCCATGAAATTTTGCATGGCACGATTCGCGTAGACATAGATCCAGGGGTATAAGAATAGAACCTCAACATCAAATATAACAAAGACTATTGCGAAAAGGTAGTATTGAACGCTGTACTGGATCTTGGCGTCGCGGATGGGCCTCAGCCCTCCTTCGTATATCGACCGCTTTTGGCGGGTTGGCCTGTTAGGTGCTATAATTTTTATAGCTGCCAGAGCCGCAATGGGCACGATAGCTCCCACTATCAGAAATATAATAAGTGGTATATAATAATCCACTGCCATCGGTTCGCCGGCCATTGTTTATCCTCCGTAAAAGCTAAACATAAGGCCTGGTATAAAAGGTTTATGAGAAAAAATTTCGCATTGCCCAAGTTCAATTGCAATTTTCCTGAAATATCGATCGGATATTATCATCATTAAGGTGAACAGAATGCAAATAGTGCGTCAACTGGAAATAGAGCCGGGAATGAGCGTGAGTGCCCTCCTCAGCGGGATGTCTCACTGTGGTTTTGGGGCCCGAAGGCTGGCCGAGGCTGTGGCAATCTACGAAACCATGCTCTCCGGCGATTTCACCAAGTTTCTAACCCTGTCCGGCGCGATGGTGCCCGCGGGCATGAGGAACATAGTCTCGGACCTGATCAGGAAGGAGCATGTGGACGTCCTCGTCATCACTGGCGCCAATTTAGTGCACGACATCATCGAGTCATTCGGATGCCACTGCCTGGGCACGCCTGAGTCTGACGATGCCGCACTGCGCAGCCTGGGGATGAGCAGAATTTATGATGTATTCTTGCGTGATGAGGACTTCATAGGCTTTGAGGAGCTGATGCAACGGATCTTGCCAGACAGGGCCGAGACAATATCAGGAAGGGAGATGATGAGGCTCCTGGGCGCTCAGATCGAGGACAAACGATCTATCCTTCGCTCGGCCTGCGACCTCGATGTGCCTGTCTTCTGCCCCGCACTTCCGGATTCCATGATCGGGCTGCAAGCCTGGCTTCATGCTCAAACAAAAAAGCTATCAGTCGATGCCTTTGCAGATGTCAAGGAGATTGTTGACATCTGCTATGAGGCGAAAAGATCAGGGATAGTGATAGTAGGTGGGGGTGTGCCCAAGAACTTCGCCTTGCAGTCCATGCTTGTTACTCCGAAGAGCTTCGATCTGGCGATTCAGCTTACCACAGATACGCCCGAGAACGGCGGGCTCTCCGGAGCGACGCTCTCCGAGGCTGTCTCTTGGGGAAAGATCTCAGCGGATGCAAGGTATGTCACAGTCTACGGCGACGCGACCATCACATTCCCGATGATGGTAGCAGCAACGATGGAGAGGCTAAAGAAGGGTTGCTTCAAAGTCCGCGAGGCTGCCGGAGATGGTTCTAAATATTAGTTATCTACTATTCATTCGATAATATGGTTTGGCATAGAATGGATAAACCAAGGCTAGAAAGCCTCAAGAAAGATCTGGGTTATCTCATGATAATCCTGTCCTTTGCATTTTATGGAGGCCTTCTGCTGGTTCCATTTGCCTCTTTTTCTGCTGAAGTCAAGATCATATTATCATCTGCTCTTGTAATTCTTGGAGAAGCGTCGTTCTGGATCGCTGTTCTGATCATGGGCAGGCATATGATATCGCAATTCAGGAACCTGGACTGGAGATCTCGGATCATCAGATTTGTTGAGAAATTCAGAGATAGACCATGACAGTCATAAAAGGTTGATTGAAGAGGGAGGTTGTGCTATTTGGAGATAGTGGTGGGCATCAGCGGGGCGTCGGGAGTGCAGTACGGCGTTCGGCTCTTGCAGTTATTGAAGGAGAAGGGCTGCTTTGTGCATTTGGTGGTGACCGACTCAGCCCGCAAGATTGCAGAGATTGAGGCCGATTTTATGCCAGCTGAGATAGATGGGCTTGCATGCCGCGTTTATGCGCCAAACGATTTTGCCGCGCCCATAGCCAGCGGATCGCATCTCTTCGACGCCATGGTCGTGATCCCCTGTAGCATGGGAACCCTCTCAGCAATCGCCTGTGGCTCCTCGGACACTCTCATCGCCAGGGCTGCGGACGTCTGTCTCAAGGAGAAGAGGCGGCTCATCCTGGTTCCAAGGGAGACGCCCTTGAGCCTGGTGCAACTGCGCAACATGGTTGCAGTTGCAGAAGCCGGGGCCGTGGTCCTGCCAGCCTCTCCTGCCTTTTATTCCAGGCCGAAGAATGTGGATGACCTCGTGGATGTGCTTGTGGGCCGCGTGCTGGATCTTCTCGGACTGGAGAACGATCGATACCCTAGGTGGGAAGGAAATGCTTATAACCGTTTGAATCAGAACGAAGGAATGTGAGGTGTACTAGATGAAGTGCGCGCTGTGTCTTGTTGACAAAGAGACGGTTCCAGTCAAGCTCAATGTAGCTACCATTCATGGCCCCATATTTGAGAATTACAATATCTGCAAGGAATGCCTGGACCTGGCCCATCAGGCTTATCTCGACAGGGATTTCCTGGTCATAAAGGCAGGAACAAATGCTGCGCCCCACGGCGCGCACGGGGATGCTCACGGCGCGCACCACTGATCCAACCACTTTTCTTCCGGACCATACCTGTCCAATATCGTCGAATGACGTTCCGAGGGGAAGCTTTAAACCCGTTAAGAGCCGAAGCCCATGAGCATGGTGGAGGTTTCGGTTAGATGAAGTACAAGGTGTTGTTGCCCTCCGTGGCATTGCTCTTATGCTTCACAGCTATGCTCTATACATTGTCTGCTGTGGCATTTGCAGGGTCTGGATGTGGCACCAACTGGATGGGAGATACATCAGGCGATACCGATTTTTATGTAAGCAAAAACCAGAATTTAGGATCATCTTCAGATATGGGCACATCTGGGACGAGCACATCTGGTGCAACATCAACAAAAAAGCCTGCGGTGACACTGGGCACGGCTGTCTCTAAAGCCAGCCAGACTGCCGAGATTCAAAGCCTGACCCCGGACAAGGTCAGCCCACAAGCTCCAGGCACCTCGATAGTGTGGACTGCAAAGGCGAGCAATCCTGAAGAAGAGCCGCTGCTCTACGATTTCTTGCTGAAGGGACCCTCTACTGGGGGCCTGCTTGCAGATGAGACCGGATGGACAGGGGAGAGCTCCTGGAGATGGAATACCACTGATGCTGATGCTGGAGAAAACCAAATTGAAGTCCGGATCAAGCACGCCAGCTCCAAGGATATCATTGCAAGTAAAACAGAAAGCTATGTGATAGCATCTGCAACCCCGTCCAGTGAAACGACAGCATTCGGCTCAGGTGCGGTGAAGACTGAGATAGAGGCCCATCCTGTCTCGAAGACCGCCGTTTCAATTGGCACGAAGCTCGCACCCGATGAGAGAGGCAGCACCCAGACCACCAACGATGATATCTCGGGACCTAACATGAAGATGCCAGATCCTTCACCGAAGGCCACTGCAGAGAGCAGCACCGAGAGCCCCCAAGAGGTGCAGCAGCCAGAGACCTACAATGAGCCCTCTGAGCGTGAGGTCATGCAGGTTGACGGCAAATGGACAGTGAGGCTGGACGATGCGGGCAGCTCCATGGACCTCATTCTCATTCAGACGGGCGAGAGGGTCTCAGGCTGGGGAAATCTCAACGAGCAGAACACCAAGCTACCACTCATCGCCACAGGAACTGCATCTGAGAGTTCCATGACCCTTGATGTGAAGACCGTGGTAGGCGAATATGTGAACAAGATAGACAAACGTTTCCAGCTCAATTTGGTAAAGTCTGATAGAACGATCTCTGGAAACTATCAGGCCTACTCAGGTGAGGACTTGACAGGCAAAGGGAATGCTACAGCGAGCAGATTTGCATCGTAGCTTGGAAAATGGGGGAGCTGTAATTGAAGACCAAGATAGCATTATTGATCGTGATGATCGCGGCTTTGCTCACGTTTCAGGCATCTGCTGGATGTGGCAGGTGGGTAGTTCGCGAAAACACAGATTACCTGAAGGATCCTCTGTTCGACGAAGCTGTTGAGGAGTCTACAGGACACAGCACCACAGCAAACGTCGCTGGCAAGACGAATAATGATGAAGACAATGCCACATCAGCAGAGGAGAAGGCGAACGCCATCGATATAGCTGGAAAATGGAGGTTTAAGCTTCAATCTGACCTGGAAAGCACTCTCGATCTGATACTGATTCAGTCGAACGATCGACTTCAAGGCTACGGGACGCTAGCCGATAGAGGATCTGGGATCCCTGCCACAGCAACTGGTATCATATCAAAGGACGCAGTAAGCCTGGAGGTCAAGTTAAGCCGGGAAGAGAAGGATTATAGGCTGGATCTGACGCTTGTCAACGACACTTTAGAAGGTAGCTACGAGCTTTATGAGGGCGACAGGCTCGCTCTAAAAGGCAATGCTACTGCCAACAAAGCTGCGGCTTGAAGAGTGCTTGAAGAATATCTGCATCATCAAGCCTGTCCCAGAAGGCGTTCCACGAATCAGGAAGCTCTGCTCCGTTTGGAGCATGTGAGTGAATCACTCAAACTCGATCGTTCCCGGAGGCTTTGGTGTCAGGTCGTAGACAACCCGCGCAACCGTTGGGATCTCGCCGGTAATTCGGCTGGAGATTCGCCTCAATACATCCCAGGGCAGCTCCATCACATCTGCAGTCATGGCATCTCGAGAAGAGACTGAACGAACAGCCACAACCCAACCGTAGACGCGGTTGTCGCCCTTGACGCCTGTTGCCTTTCCAAGGAGTGCGGCAAAGGCCTGCCACGGGCAGAATTTCATCACCTCCTCCTCCACAATGGCATTGGCCTTGCGGACGACATCTAGCTTCTCTTTTGTGACCTCGCCAACGATTCGCACTGAGAGGCCAGGGCCTGGGTATGGCATCCTCTCGCTGATCTCCTGGGGCAGGTCGAGGGCCCTTGCCACCTCGCGCACCTCATCCTTGTACAGATCTCGCAGTGGCTCAACAAGGCACTTGAACTCCATACGGCTCGGCAGACCTCCCACGTTGTGATGAGACTTGATGCCCCCTTCGGACTCTATTCTGTCTGGGTATATTGTGCCCTGAATGAGGCAGTCTCCACCAATCTTGCGTGCCTCCTCTTCGAATACCCGGATGAACGTCTCGCCAACGATCTTTCTCTTCTCTTCAGGGTCTGTGACGCCTTTTAGGGCCTCCAGGAACCTATCATGGGCATTGACGCGCACAAGGCCTATGTCCTTGAAGAGATGCTCTATCCGGTCCGACTCGAACTGCCTCATAAGTCCAGAGTCCACGTAAACCGGAACCAGCCGCTCTCCCAGAGCACGATAGGCCAGCATGGCGCAAACGGAGCTATCCACGCCGCCTGACAGGCCAATGATTGCGCGACCCTTTACTTCGCGCCTGATCTCAGCTATTGCATCTTGAATAAAACGTTCCGCATTCATGACCATAGTGGAAAGGCCAATTTCCAGGATTTTAGGCTTGCGGTTATTTAGGCTTGCGGTTATGCATCTAGATAAGTTCAATATGACCTGCAGATGAAAAATAAGAATTTAAGCGATAACTGACAAGTGTATGTTAGCGGGATTAGGAGAGTGGCCTCACCGCTTAAGACCTCCTCTTGGGAGGGCTCCCTCCGGCCCTCCCGACACCAATGAAATGCCACTCTCGTTCATTCCTCTGATCTTGGCTCCTGCCATCCTTGGATCAGAGGGCAGCAATCCAGACCATCATCCTGCGATCGGATGCTTTTATTTGACCACTTTGCTCGGGCCTCGTTCGTGAGGGTAAACTCGCCAGAAAGGCGCTGGTCTGCTATAACATTGCTCCACTTGGATGTCCTATCTGCACTGCCAGCGAAGTGAGCATAAGTCTCAAGGAATGATTGGGATTTGGCCAGCTGAAGGCGAGAGCTGAGATTTAGGAATCTGCCCTGATAGTATCTGTCAAACCAGTGAATGTCCCGAACTTCGTTCTCCCCTCTCAGGCTGGCAAACCAGGCGCCTTGTACATAGATCGAGTCCTGCAGGAGACTGACGGCAGCAAATGAGCCGTTGATATCCCGATAAACAGAGATGCTTGAGGGAGAATAAGACAGAGTGTCCCTGCAGCTGTACAGCCCAGATCCGTGCTCGCTGTATTCCAGAATGGACCCCTCTATCTCCCTTACAGTGGTTGTGGCAGATGCACTGAATTTGAACTCTCCTGCGGCGATGGTAACGCTGTTTGTAACTGGATAGCTATCGAAGTTGGTGGACAGCGTCCCGCTCGCAAATGCGTATCCACTGCCATATACCTTGCCTCTTATATTTGCTTTACAGGCATGTCTTCTCGTCTTTACCTTTACTATTATCTGGCCGTGGGCCCCGGGTGGCAACTGGTGAAAGGTCCAAACGTTGTTGGTCCCAGAGTCAGGCGCCGGATTCGCTTCTAGGAAAAGTGTGCGCGGATCATATTCTTCGCTCACAACCACATCAGTGGGCAATAGGTTGTTATTTCCATATGTTATGGTATAAGTGATCTGACCCCCGGGACTGACGGACTTGGGCCCCTTTTTTATGTCCTCATCTTCAAGGGGCTCGAAGCTGATTATCTGATCCCCCAATTTGATGTAATCTATATAGACAGAGGTCCGCGGCACATTCCCATCCTTGTAGATGGTGATATACAGCCTGACTATGCTCTTGCCATTCAGGCGTTCTCGGCATTCGTCCAGGCTCCCTGCGGGGAATGCTTTGTCGCCGTATTTCTCGTAAATCAGATCGAATCCGTCAAGCTCATTCCACCTGGAGGGGGACATTTTCAATTCAGACCATGATTCTCTCACTGAGCGAAGCCTGGCGTCCTTGGAGTTGTCGCTATCCCAATCACCATCACCATCGCCGTCCAAAAATAGCTCGAGCTGCAAATTTCCATTGCCAGATTGAGGATTCAACCACATGCTCAACTGATTCAAATCTCCCAGTGAAAGTGGCTCGTCCATAGTGACGGAAATCCGGATATAATTCCCGTTGCGGTCAACTGAAAGCAATGCCGAGGAGGTGCCATGAAAGCTCTCGTCCTCTGAGATGGATGAATCTCCGTATTTTGACTGGCCGAGATGGTAATCCAATTCAGTCAGCGCGGATGCCTTCATCGTCCACAAAATTACAAAAAACAATAGCAGACTTAGAGATAAATATCGTAGCAAGCGATGGACTGCAACTCTCATACTTCTGCATATTTACATAACTGTAGAAAAACCATTCGATGGACTGCATGAACGGAGTCCGATTATCGAATCAAACTTAGCATACGAATCAAATTTAGCATATATTACTCATAAACGACCTAGATAAGACCTACATAACCTCTACATGAAAAAAAGGGTTATTAGCTTCCCTGATAATCGATTTTTTTGGCGGGATAGGAGAGTGGGGACTTATCCTTCCGCCTGGGCAGGAGCAAGAATGATGTCCGGCTCCTGCCATCCCTCCTGGTTAATTTCTCAAGTTCGCTACCTTCTCTTGGTGACGATTGAGAGCACATCTGAGTCCTTGAGCTCGTGGTCCAGACCCACGGACTGGCCAGGAAACTTGGCGCTCTTTCCCCATACCAGGGCATAGCGGAAAAGATTCACGAAGTCGCGGTGAAGGTGCTCGCACACCGACTTTACAGTGCTTCCGTCCAGGAGCACAAGGGGCTCTTGCATGTCGGCCTTTCCCCCTTTCGGCTTGAGGTACACCCGTATGAATCCCAAACGCTCATAGATCAGATCCTTCAGGGCCTCAAGTCCATCAGTTGTCGCGCATGAGATGGGCAAAAAGTCCCTTCCCAGCTCATCGCGGATCTTATTCTCAACGCCTCCGTACCTTAGGTCGAACTTGTTTATCGCCACAACGCTTGGGATGTAAACCCTGTTTCCTGCCAGGAAGTCCACCAGGCTGTCAGTATCAATGTCTTCGCGAATGGTGACACTCGCATTCACAATGCCATAGGCACGGATGATCTCAGCGATCTCGAACTCGCTCATTTTGGTGAGCTGCACAGTGCTGCGTACGATTATGCCGCCCCTCTTCTCCTGAGTGATGTGGATGTTTGGCGGCTGCTTGTCAAGCCTAATTCCTGCATCATACAGCTCGCGCTCAAGGATGTCCAGTCTGTAGTTGAAGACGTCACCTAGTAGTAATATGATGTCTGCTGCTCTGGCAGCCGTTATCACCTCTCTGCCTCGACCCTTGCCACGTGCAGCGCCCTTGATGATGCCAGGCATGTCCAGTATCTGGATCTCAGCGCCCTTGTACTTCATAACCCCTGGAATTACCTCAAGGGTGGTGAACTGGTATGCTGCAACCTCAGACTTTGAACCTGTCAGGTAGTTGAGCAGGCTGGATTTGCCGACGGACGGGAACCCCACCAAGGCCACTGTAGCATCGCCTGACTTCTTGATGTAATATCTTCTGCCCTGGCCTCCACCCTTGATCTTCTGAAGCTCTTGCTGCGCCCTCAGCTTCGCGATCTTGGCCTTGATCTTGCCTAGATGGTGCTCAGTGGCTTTGTTCTTTTGAGTATTGAGGATCTCCTCTTCCAGCGCCTTGATCTGCTCCTCGATGGTTGCCATTTATCATCCTAGATGGATGTCTACCCCTTTATAAGATATGGGTTTGCTGCCTTTGGCGATCAGATTCTTGGTCATCTACCAATAAAGATCCATAAAACATGAGTTCCTTGATTGAACCTTCCAATTGGCTCTCATCAAAAATAAAACGTTCACGAACCGCCATATTTGTTTTCCAGCAGTTGTACCCTCCCGATCAATTTCGCGTTCGTTCGGGTTCGTTCGGTATAGCATTTATCAATCGTTCGAGAGGAGCGTCAGGTTGCAGTAATATGCGATCGTGATTCATGGAGCGAAATGTGAAATGACGAGACTCAATTTGTTGGTTGTACTTTGCCTCATTGGCTTTACGATAGCATCAGCGCCAGCTTTCGGGGAGGATGTTGAGATCGGGCCTGTAACTGTATCTTTGGATCTGGCGAGCGCAGGATCTCATACAGTCGAAATGGGAGAAAGTTCTGAATTGGAGCATAACTATGACCCCAAGATCTCAAATTTCCAGTATTCGATCTACCCTGCCACAATAACCTTTGATGGTACATCCAATCAGGTGATGATCGAGGTCCATAAGATGAGCGCATCAGAACCACTTGATGAACAAATCTCAAGTAAAAGCAAAGATGCAGCCTCAGTATTTGAACATTGCATAGAACAATCAAATATCATGCCCCGTCGTGCTGATTACCAGACTAAATCATATACAATCGACGGCCATGATGGAATCTTGCTGACAGTCGATACAGGAGAGCCAGGTCCACTATATATCGCGGCATACAGTCCTGATGAAAAGGACCGCTACGGATCGATAATTTGTATAATTGGCTCCGATTTCCCATGGGAGACCACAGAGAAGATCCTCGAATCGGTGAATACGCAGCTCTAAATGGGACACCTTTACATGAAGAATGGACTTTGCGTGCAAAGCCGCACCAACCACACTTTGAACAAGGTTCCACGAGCAGCTCACACTACAAGGTCGCATTAAGGGGATGAATCCGCCCGGAGGGAGTAGCAAAAGAAGTTGGGGTATCGGGCGGCTCCAGGCTATACTACTATTTATAGGTATGAATAGCTTGGCCGCGCGGAGCGAAAGTAATCAGGGCAAAGGTCTCCGCTATCATTCGGCGGCTGACCCTTCGTCCCTGGTCGCAGTCAGAGAGACCATCAACAGAAAGCGAAGGAGGGGCAGCTTCTGCCCTTCGCAATCCTATGAGTCAAAAGAATCTCGAAGCCAGTGAGACCCTTGTTTCGCAGCTCTTCAGTGCCTCGCACTCTGCGCAGCGAGCATCGTCTGGCCTGTCAGGGAGCTGGCCACCCCTGATCTGGCGCACTCGATCGCGAATGCGCAGCACTCTGGCCCTGTCCACGCTGTAGATCTGAACTTTGCGAACCTGGCCGGAGAGTGGGTACTCCACAAGTCCATGGCCCAATTTTTTGCCGTATTTCTCGCCCAACAATAAGCTGTAGCCCGCAAGCATCAGCCTGTCCCGCTTCCAGACGCCCTCCCCCGGCATCTTGCCTGATCTGATGAGCGAAGGTATGCCTCCCGGAGCAAGGCGGTCCAGCCTGCCGGAGAGGCCAAGCTTCTCTGAGCGCAGATCGACCTCCACATCGCAAGGGACGAGCATGTCAATATAAGGCGAAAGGCCATTGGAGATCTCAGAGATCTTCCCTTCCAGTTCCCTGCAGGCTGAATTGATCTCATCAGGCTCGATGTCGTAGATCAATGGCAGCTCCCGCTCAAGCCTTGTCAAAGATCCTTTGAGCTGACCTTCCAGATCCTCCTCGCAGACGATCGCGAGCATCAAGCTTCTCAAGAGAAGATGCATCGGGTTGCTCTTGTGTGATAGTCTTCCCATCGCATCGAAGTAAACCAGCCTGGGACAGCGCAGGTAAAGGCCAATGTCCGAGATTCTGATCTGAGATGGCATCAGACGCCTAATCTCAGCCTATCTTTAAAAATTTTTTCAATATAGGACATATTTCTGCCAGTGCCCTCGTCGACTACTGCGAATTTCGCCAGCCAGGCGTCCTCTGCACACGGCCTTGAAGGGCTGCTTATGCCTGCAATGACAAAATACCTTTCGCTGTCCAAAATCGCCGAAGTTGCGATGCAGTCCCCCTCTGCCACCATCTCCTCGGACCACTGCTCCCATCCAGAGGAGTCCGTCTTGATCAGCAGGGCATCTCTTCCAGAATCCTCGCTGTCTTTGCGTCCTGCGATGAGGAGACCTCCGTCTGCCGTGGGCTGCAAAGAGGATCCAGAGCTCCCACTATAATTTCGCTCCCACAGCTCTCTGCCCTCCTGGTCGACCTTGATGAGCACTATCCTCCTGCTCTCAGAGCCCGATTCAGTCCTACCGACAAGGGCAAATCCGTCCTTTTGCTCTATCACCTGGAACGCAGCCTCGTCTCTCACCCCCCCAAAGGTCGTGTTCCAAACCTCTTCACCATCATCGTCGACCTTTAAGAGCCAGATGTCATCCCCACCCGCGCCAAATGATGCAGTCCGTCCTGCCACGACATATCCGCCGTCGGCTACACGCACCACGGACATTCCGACATCATCTTCCAGACCTCCGAAGGTCTTATCCCATAGCAGATTCCCTTCGGAGTCTGTCTTTACGAGCCAAAGGTCCTTTTTGCCTGTGCCAAAGGATCGGGTATATCCGGTTACGATGTATCCTCCGTCGTAGGTCACATCGACCGACCAACCGCCGTCTCCCAAAGACGAGACGAACCCTCCTAAGATACAGTCCCACTGTTTGTTGCCGTCAATATCGGTCTTCAAGATCCAGAGCCGCTCTTCACCCATTCCATAAGATCCTGTGCTTCCAGCTACAACATATCCGCCGTCCTGAGTCTCTTTGACAAAATATCCAACATCTTCGCCCGAACCGCCGTAGGCCCTATCCCAAAGAAGACCTCCGTCGGAGTCCACCTTGACCAGCCACAAGTCACTGCCCTGGCCTTGAGCAGAGGTGTAGCCTGTCAAGATATAGCCACCATCGCGGGTCTTCTGCAGAGACCAAAATCCATCTCCGTGTGGCCCTCCGAATGTCTTGCTCCATACTTCTTTGGGGCCGACATCCTGAGTGGCAGCTGAAGCCATAAGCAGAAAGAAGATCAGAAATATCGATCTCACTGCAGCCACCTGGACTTTAAAAGCCCCTGTCCTGGAACTGGACCGATTTGTCGACCTCAAAGCCGCCACGAAGGAACATGCTGGACTTAATGTCGCTCTTGCCAATCTCATGCCTGGATGCAGTCATCCCAAAATAGCCATTAAAGCTCGTCCTGGTGCTTGTGCCCACGCCAGAATGATTGAGCGGGGTTGCATTGGCGATCGATGAACTGCTGATTGAGGAGTTTCCAGTGGCAATATTTGTCGAATTGTTGAGAGAGGCATTGAATGCGCCAGTAACATTCCTGTAGCCTTCATGGGCGATTCTCCATGAGTTTAGCCCACTCAGGGCATCTGCCATCTTATCCTCGACCTTCTTTGCGTCTGCACCAATGGTGACAGCTGCCATAAGCAAAAGCAGAACTGATATTGCCGCCTTCACGATCCCCACCTTCAATGCTATCTAATTCTTAGATGCTCTCAATACAATTTTAACTTTTCTATTTCGCTGCTGCGTATCCAAAGTCCTGTGGATAGCATTTATCTCTCACCAGGACATAAATGGCATTTCGTGTACCTGGACTACTTCCCTTACAAGTCCCTCAGGCCCAACCAGGATCGGATGCTGGACGCTGTTTATGAAGTCGTGCGCAAAGGGGAGCATGCTGTGCTGATGATAGACGCACCAACTGGAACTGGCAAGACCAGTTGCATTAGCGCAGCCCTTGCCGCCGCCCCAGGAAAGATAATAGTAGCCGTGCGGACTGTGTCTCAGATCGATATCTACATCGATGAGGTCAAAAAGATCTGGGACAGGACCCGCCACAAGCCGGAGATCGCCTACATGGTCGGCAAGCAGAAGATCTGTCCCCTGGAAAAAGAGTTCAAGAACGAGAGCGTATATGCAGGCTGCTCAAGGCTGAGAGAGCAGACAAAAAATCTTATTGCTTCGAGGATGAACAAGAGCAATCAAAGCATCTGGGATCCGACAGCATACAGCATGCCCGAGGAGGAGCCCGGCTACAGGACTTTTTGTCCGCATTACCTGAGGAGCAGGGAGGCTTTTGAGCTGAATGGAAAAGTTCATTTCCGGCATTCTCAGCGTGCTCTGGGCATTGTGGAGGGGCTAAAAGAGAAGGTTACACCGCCAGCCAACCTGCATGATTCCTGCCAGGGCATCTGCCCTTACGAGATAATGAGCCTTTATGCCCAGAACAGCGACATGGTGATCATGAACTACTCCCATCTCTTCAGCCCTGACTTTCAGGATGTCATATTTCAATGGCTAGATATGGACAGTGAGAAGGTGACTCTGATCGTGGACGAGGCGCATAACCTAGGCGATGCGGTCAGGGCCATGAACTCGAGGCTGCTCACGGCACGCATGATCGATCTTGCAGAACGTGAGGTGGAGAAGTTCGAAGGGACACTTGGCCAAGCGAGGCTGGATGAGACGCGAGAAAGAGCCTCGTGGAGGCGTGAAGGAATCCGGGTCATTCGCATCCTTCTTCCAAGATTGAGGAGATTTTTGCAGAGCAAGCAGGACCGGATGCAAGAGGGAGAAGCTCTCCTAGATGCTGATCTCTTTCGCTCGTTCATCTACAACGAGATCGACGATATCGATGAGGCTCTGGACAATTTCTCTGATGTAGCCGTCGCAGTTGCTGATCTGAATCTGGCTGAGGGAGACAGGGAGAACCTACAAGGTGACCTCCAGCCGAGCCTTGCCCTTGTGCTCCTATTTTTGAGGGATGTTGAGAGGGCAGAAGAGGACGAGTCATTTCAAAGAAAGGTTGTGGTGACGGGGTCGGGCGGCAGAAAGCATGTTCGCCTGGAGGTAAATAACATAGATCCCTCGAGCAGCATTCGGCGCATCACCGACAACATCAATGCCACGGTGATGCTTTCAGGGACCTTTTCGCCTCTGGAAGCATACGAGCTGTACTGCCTGGCAGAGGAGAATAGGGCGCAAAAGCTCAGCATACCAAATCCATTTCCCAGGGAGAACAGGCTTTTGCTGGTCTCGAAGAAGGCCACAACGCAGCTTGAAAACAGGGACGATTCAGACAATAGAGAAGAGATCTCTGGACATATCAGATCGATCATCGAGGAGATTCCGGGAAATGTGGCAGTCTTTTTCACATCTTATCCCATGATGAACAATTACAAAGGGACCTGCCAGGCATCGGCAAGGAGATCCGGAAAGGAGGTTTGCCTGGAGCCAAGAAGCGCCGAAGACGTTCCTGATGTTCTCGATGAATTCTTCGGCCTTGCAAAGCGCGGGGGAGGCGTTCTTATGGGGGTCTGCGGCGGAAAGCTGGCCGAGGGAATCGACTACAAGGGAGATGCGCTGAACGGCGTGGCTGTGGTTGGGCTGCCTCTGGCAGCTTACGACGAGATCCAAAAAGAGATCAACGACTACTACATTCGCAAATACGGAAAATCCAAAGGCATGCTCATCGCCTACACTTTGCCTGCCATAAACAGAGGGTTGCAAGCAGCTGGAAGGGTTATACGTTCTGAGTCCGAGAGGGGGGTTCTTCTATTCTGCGATCGCAGATTCGGCAATTGGCCAGGTGGCGTCAACCAGTATCTCCCAGACTGGGTCAAGGATGAGATGATATCCGTCGATGCCGGAAAGGGCAGGGAATTGATCAAGGCGAAGATGGCAGAGTGGGGGTCGCAAGAGAAGCGGCAGCTGCGAAATAAGGATTCGCAATGCAAGGCCCAGAAAAAGGATTTAAGAGAGCTTGCCAAGAGGCTGGGCCTTGGGAAGACCGCTCTGGAAAGAAAATGATAGATGTCTTCAATCCCATGAATCACCAGGGCACGGCAATATCGAGCTGCTCCTGTCCAAGATCGAAGACCTCCTCAGGCTCGCCAACTGCGACCATCCTCCCTTTCATCAGCACTGCCACTCGACTGGCTAGCCTCTTGCACTGGAGCATATTGTGGGTCGCCAGGATCACCAACGTACTTTGCCCTGCAAGGCTCTGAATGATACTGTCGATGGCTGCCGCACTCTTTGGGTCCAAGTTTGCAGTGGGCTCGTCCAGCAGAAGTATCTCCGGCTGCAGCACCAGAGCCCTGGCCAGTGCGACCCTCTGAATCTCGCCGCCTGAGAGGCTACTGGCATCCCTGGACTGATATCCGGAGAGATTCACAGCCTCCAGGGCAGATCTGACGATCTTTTGGTCTTTTTTGCCTCTTATTTTCAGGCCATAAGATACGTTCTCCTGCACGCTCCCCTTGAACATCACTGGCTTTTGAAAGACCATGGCCATGCGGCGGCGTGCCGAAAGCTTCTCCTTCTCTGGCAGGTCGTTGAGAGCGATGCCATCGAGGCGGATGCTTCCACTGCTGGGCGCCTCCAGCAGGTTCACCAGACGGAGCAATGTCGTCTTTCCCGATCCCGTAGGCCCAATGATGCCTAAAATCTCGCCCCGAGACAAATTGATGCTGATGCCCTGCAGAACATCAACGCCTCCGTATGCCTTGCCCAATGCCTCCAGCTCTAAAAAGGACATTTATCACCGCCCCTGTAATCTATTCATTGCCAGGTTCACAAGGAGAGATATTGATAATAATATTATTCCAAGTGCCATGGAGAGCTCTAGATTGCCCATGGATGTCTCCAAAGAGATGGCAGTGGTGAGCACGCGCGTGTAGCCTCGAATGTTTCCCCCGATCATCATGGCCACGCCCACCTCCGAGAGGGCCCTGCCAAAGCCAAGGAGCACCGCGGCCAGCATCGCAGAACGAACCTCATTTATAGTAGTGATCATAATCTGCAGCTCGCTAGCACCCAGGGATTTTGCAGTATCTTTTACCTGCGGGCTCACCTCCCCAAGAGCAGAGATCGTGAGCCCAATCATGATGGGCGTGATGAGGATCATCTGTCCCAGAATCATTCCTGCTGGTGTATAGAGGATCTCCAGGGAACCTAAAGGGCCGTTGCGAGATAAAATCAGGTAGACCAGCAGGCCCACGGTGACTGTGGGAAGGCTGTAGAGGGTGTGAATCAGGCTGATGATGCCGCGCTTTCCCCAAAATTCCCTGGACTCGATCATGGCACCAAGTGGGATGTCTATGAGTGACGAGAGAAAAACAGAGGCCAAAGAGATGTAAAGGGAGCGAGCCGTTATGCCCACCACCTCAGGATCGAGGGTTATTATGAGCTCAAATGCCTGCAAAAGGCCGCTCCAAATCTCCTCCAAGCCAAATGACCTCTTTTCAATCTATGCAGGTAGCTGCTGCAGGAACTGCACACTCCTCCGCCTGGCAGCCGATCAAGCTGCAGTTGCCCCTGGCAGCAAAGAAGATCGGCTGGCCAAATTGCGCTCTGCCATAGTCTGCGATGAGCCTTTGGCCTTCGTCTGACACCAGGAAGTTGATGAACTTAACTGCCAGATCGCAATTGACGCCGGGATGCTTCTCTGGATTCAAGGCTATTGCCACATAGACATTTAGCATATCGCTTCCGCCCTCAACGAAAGGCACAAGGTCCAGCTTGCTCTTGAATGCCATGAATGTGGACATGTCTGCAAGAGCGTAGGCCGATTTTTCATTGGCCATGACCAATGTCGCACCCATTGGACTCCCTGCATCGATGTACCATTGGCCGGAGTTGTTGATCTCGGAATAATTGTAACCGGCGCTCTGCCACAGGCTCTTTTCCTTGGAATGCGTTCCGGATTCGTCGCCCCTGGATACGAATTTGACCTTTTCATGGTCCGCCATGCCCTTTTCCCTGATGGTCTTCAAAGCCTCAGTGACATTCATGCCCTTTACACCAGCAGGGTCCTCTTTTGGGCCTACCAGATAGAAGTAATTGTAAGCCAAACACCGTCTCTCCAGTCCGTGGCCGTCCTGGACGAACTTGAGCTCCCTTTTTTTATCGTGAATTATGAGCATATCCACATTGCCGCGCTCGCCATCGGAGATTGCGATCCCAGTTCCGCTATGCGTAGGAATCTGCACAGTGACATTGTACTCCTCAGAGAAATTCTGGGCCAGCAGCTCCAGAAGTCCTGTGTCGTAAAGGCTGCTGGTTGTGGCTATCTTCAGAGTGCTGTCATTTGCAGCTCCGGATAAGAAACAAACGGCTGCCACAGTCACAAGCAGCAAAAATTGGTTCAAGATTTTCCAACTCATGAATTGATCCCCTATTGAGCAGTATTGCTTACAATAAAAAACTTACGTAGACGTATCAGCTTATCCAAGGACGACTGGATGGGAGCTCGTAGGAAGGAGTTATATCTTAATGTAGCTTAATGACGGGAATGGATGTCAAAGTCTAGATCGATTCTCGTTACAGGCGGCGCAGGATTCATTGGCAGCCACCTCGTAGACAGGCTGCTGGAGCAAAATGATGTAACTGTCCTTGATAACTTCAGTTCCGGCAAGATGGATTTTGTGGCGCATCATCTGAGCAATCCGAATTTCCATCTCATAAAAGCAGATCTCCTCGACGCCAGGGCACTGGAGAGGGCCTTTATTGGAATGGATATGGTCTTTCACCTGGCTGCCAATCCCGATGTAAAATTGGGTGCAGAGAACACTCGTGTGCACCTGGAGCAGAATGTGCTCGCCACCTACAATGTACTGGAGGCCATGCGCAAGACGAACGTTCGCCGCATCGCCTTCACATCCACGTCTACTGTCTACGGCGAGGCGAAGGTCGTGCCCACTCCCGAAGATTATGGCCCGCTGATGCCGATATCTCTTTACGGCGCATCTAAACTCTCATGTGAGGCCTTGATCTCATCTTACTGCCACACCTTCGATATGCAGTCATGGATCTTTCGATTCGCAAATATCGTTGGCGAGCGCGGCACGCATGGAGTTTTGGTGGACTTCATTCGCAAGCTGCAGCAAAATCCTCGAGAGCTGGAGATCCTGGGCTCAGGAGAGCAGCGCAAGTCCTATCTGGAGGTGAAGGACTGCGTGGATGCTATGGTGCATTGCGTCGAGAATTCTCGGGACGAGACAAACATCTTCAACATCGGATCCATTGACGCCTTGGACGTTTCTGGAATCGCAGATATTGTGACGAGTAAGATGGGACTTTCCGGCGTCAAGTACAGATACACAGGAGGAATCGACGGCAGGGGCTGGAAGGGCGATGTGAAGGTCATGCTGCTCTCAATCGAGAAGATCGCGAGGATCGGCTGGTCTCCAAAGCTCGGATCGGCTGGGGCGATTGAAACTGCCGTAGACTCGCTGCTGGGGGCTTGACGATGGCAGTTTCTACCGGACGTTTCTCACGGCCCACCTCGTCTCTTGCCACCAGTCTCCCTCCAGAAGCGTGGCGTTGTAGCCCATGAGCCGCAGCACATAAAAGAGACTGTAGGCCTGAGGCGTGCCGTAGACAAGTTGGGTGCCTTTTTTATCCAGGCTGCGCCGGTTCAGCAATTCCTCCAAAGTGGCAGCATCTCTTATCTTAGAGTCGTCGTAGAGATTTTCCGCAGTGAGTGGTATAGAAGCGTTGGTGAGCCTGTTCATTCCGAAGTCGGCAAAATCCCTTGCATCCAGAATCTGAACATCCGCCATAGCGAGGAAGCTGTCCAGGTTGGAAGGTGTCACGAGGAGCCAGGACACAGTGTGCTTGGTGTAATTCGATAAGGGCGCAGACACTTCGGTTCTGTCCGGCAAAATGCCTGCGCTCCAGGCTGCATCTATGCCTCCATCAAGCAGGCTCACGTTCCTCTGGCCTAGATAATTCAAAGCCCAGAAGACGAAGGCTGGGCCCTCATCAGACCCCCCGTAAATCAGAAGGCGATCGCTGTTGTTTACCCCCGCCCTCCGAAGTGCGCTTTCAGCAACCTCTGGATCCAGGGTACCATCCTTTTGCAGCCCTTTCCAGTAGAGGCTGCGAGCGCCTGGAATGTGACCGCTCTTGTAATCCTGTGGCGTCCGGACATCCAGGACAACCATTTCATCTCTTGAAGCTGTGGCATATGACAAAAGCCCCTGATATGGATAGCCTTTTGCAAGCTCTTTTGTCTGAGCGCTTGCCGTCGAGATGCTGCTG
Source organism: Methanosaeta sp. PtaB.Bin018 (assembly GCA_002067755.1). Taxonomy (GTDB): domain Archaea; phylum Halobacteriota; class Methanosarcinia; order Methanotrichales; family Methanotrichaceae; genus Methanothrix. Next base: position 18,389 of record MVQH01000101.1, on the reverse strand, counting down.
TTAGTCTGGCCGTAGTGCTGCATTGAGTTTATCTGGGCCTTCTCATAGGCATCCTTCTTGACCAGCCAGCCGTCCAAATCAGTCCAGTCCGGGCAGGTGGGACAGAATTCACCGTTCTCCGTTCCCGCTATTGCCGTACCAAGTATAAAATTGATGTTTATGGCTGCCATCAAGGAGAGCATGAGAGCTATCCCCCATACCCTAAACAGCCTCCTGTTGCAGCATACACAGCCGCCCATGTCGAGTCTCTCCAATGGTATGGACATATTGCCACTATTTCAGGCTTATCTGAAAGGGAAATTTTAAATACACCCTAATTGTTCATCATGGTAATAAAAAGCACTATGATGTACTAAATAATACATTAATTACGGGGTATTAAATTGAGAGGAACATCGATCCGCATGGAGAGAATCATCAACCGCAATACAGGCAACACAGTCATAATTCCCATGGACCACGGGGTCAGCGTCGGGCCCATCAAGGGCATCAAGAGCGTAAAAGCCATCGCCGACGCTGTAGCTTCTGGCGGTGCAGATGCAGCTGTGGTTCACAAGGGTGCTGCGGCCTTCGGCCACCGAGGCTATGGGAAGGACCTGGGCCTGATCATCCATCTTTCCGCGTCCACTGCTCTTGGGCCTGATCCAAACAACAAGGTTCTCGTCGCATCCGTAGAGGAGGCACTTAAGATCGGAGCGGATGCTGTCAGCATTCACGTAAACGTAGGCGCTGAAGACGAGGGGCGCATGCTCTCCACCCTCGGCGAGGTCTCTCGCAGCTGTCAGGAGTGGGGCATGCCCCTGTTGGCCATGATGTATCCCCGCGGAAGAAAGATCAAGGATGAATTTGCCGAAGAGCATATCGCCCACGCCGCCAGAGTTGGTGCAGAGCTTGGCGCTGATATCGTCAAGACGAATTATACTGGAGATCATTACAGCTTTGCGCGAGTCGTGGAGAGCTGCCCTGTTCCTGTTGTCATCGCAGGAGGCCCCAAGGTGAATTCAGAGCTTGACCTACTATGCATGATAGAAGGAGCAATAGACGCAGGTGCTAGAGGGGTGGCCATCGGCAGGAATGTCTTTCAGGCTGATGATCCAGCGCTCATCGTCCGCCGCATTTGTGGCGTGGTTCACAAAGGATTGAAGGCAGAGGAGGCCTCAATATTGACTTTTGAGCAGCAATGAGGTATGGCTTTCTGCTCTCGCCCCTGCAATAAGGCCGTAACGTCGCCTCTGGAGGTAAAGATAAAAAGGAGCAGTCCGCTTTAGCATTGATGAAGCCTCTGGCAGCTCTTGCGATTCTCCTGCTCCTCACAGCCCAAAGCAGTGGAGAAGATCTCCAGGCGGATGGCCCTCATCTGGAGGTCTCTTCGACCTCTGGGAGGCTGGTGCTTGACAGGCCGTCTGTGCTAACAATCGAATTGCGAAACAATGCCTCAGCCGCATCCGAACCTGAGCTAGGAATGCAAAAGGCCAACGCTCACTGGATCGTGGCTGAGCTTTTATGCGCAGACGACAGGATCAAGGTGCTCTCCGGACCACAGGTAGTGGGAGATCTTGCACCAGGAATGAGCAGATCTGTGAGGTTCGCAGCCTTGGCTGAGGGCATGCAGAAGGGCATTTGTCCATTGGAGCTTCACATCAGCTTCTCCAGACTCTCCGGTATCGCGGTCAGTGGAGATGAGAGCCTTCCGGATGTTGTGTTTCAATACGAGGACATCGCCCAAGAGATGCCTTTGCAATTCAGTGTGGTTCAGGGCCCAGATCTCAGGCTTGAAGAGGTGAAGGGCGTGGCAACTCCAGGAGAGGATTCAGAGTTGCAGCTTCTTTTGGCGAACCATGGGGATGAGCCTGCCATCGGCCTTCGGGTCGAGCCTCACCCACGGGCGCCCTTCAGCAAAGCTGAGGGTGATTTTGATCCAATGCGAATCGATCCCGATGGCATATCAGCGGCGAGGATCAAGGTTCAAACAGATGAGAATACCACTCCTGGTTACTATCCCTTGCCATGCAAGATCGTATACGGAGAGGGTCCAAGCGATGATCTCGCGGTCCTAATTTTGGTGCAGAATGATTCGCCATTATATTGGCTGGTGCCTGCTGCGGTTTTGATTGTATTGTCGGGAGGCATTCTCTTTGCAGAACGGTTTTTGCAAGCAAAGAGAAAACTGCGCAGGAGACTGAGATAGCTCAAGATGTCAAGCGCTCGAAGCGCTCTTGAGCCCTAACCAGGATCTCAGGCTCTCCGGGGATCTTTCCATCTTTCATGAGGACTTTTCCGTTGACTATCGTCGTGTCCACACCATCGACCATGCTGTAGGCCAGGAGAGACAGAATGTTTGAAAAGGGAGTCAGCCAGGGCTTTCTCAGGTCGATTAGAGATAGATCGGCAAGTGCTCCTTCAGCCAAACCCAGGGCAAGGCCCGTGGCTTGATAGCCGTTCTCAGTCGCAATCGTCCAGATATCCTTCGCAGTCATGGCCTCGGGGCGGGAGCAGGCATTCTTCTGGAGGATCGCAGCCATCTTCATCTCTTCGAAGAGGTCCAGGTTGTTGTTGCTCGATGCCCCGTCCGTCCCGAGGCATACGTTTACGCCTGCTGCCATCAGCCTGTCAACAGGCGCAATGCCTGCGGCGAGCTTCAGATTGCTCACAGGGCAATGGATCACGTTTACACGGCGATTGGCCAGCAGCCTTATGTCGTTCTCTGTGAGCCAAACGCAGTGAGCTGCCAGGAGCCTGCTGCTGAGCAGCCCCAGTGAATCCAGATATTGCACAGGACTTTTTCCACGCTTTTTCACCGAATCGTCAAATTCTCCTCGCGTCTCGGATAGGTGTATGTGGATCTTTATGCCGTTCTTCTCTGACGTATCCCTGGCCCAGGCGAGGGTCTCCTCAGAACAGGTGTAGATGGCATGCGGACCCACTGCAGGGCAGATCAGTTCGTCACCCTTCCACCGCTTGATGAAGCTCTCTGCCTCTGCTTTGAATTCCGGCCGGGAGTCGAAGACTACGCCAGACAGAAAAGCGCGAAGGCCCATTTGCTTGGTAGCTTTGGCAGTCTCGTCCATGAAGTAGTACATGTCATTGTAACAGGTTATGCCGAAGCGGATCATCTCCAGGCAGCCTAGCTTCACGCCCCAGTGGATGTCCTCAGCCGTAAGCTTCGCCTCAAGAGGCCAGATCTTCTCCTGCAGCCAGGGCATGAGGGCCATGTCGTCTGCATAACCTCTGAAGAGGGTCATAGCCAGGTGGGTATGAGCATTGACAAGGCCCGGAATTGCTAGCTTGCCGTGGCCTTGGATGGTATCATACTTGTCCTCATCCTTGAGATCGCGACCGATCTTGACTATCCTGTTTCCCTGTATGAGTATATCGCGCCCCTTCAGGAGATGGCCAGATTGGAGAAGGGAGACGTCCTTGATGAGCATGATTGAACCAAGTGATGAGAAAAGTATAAAAATTATCCGGATGAGCGGCAAAAGTTACAAGCGACCCACAACCAATCGCCAGGCTTAAAAGGGCCAGGGCAAAACATGGGTTGTGATGAGCTGAGGTAGCCAAGCGGCCTACGGCGCTGGTCTTGAGGTCCTGGCTCCATAAAGGGGACAGGTACGGGACAACCAGTGGTGCATAGCACCTCGTGAGTTCAAATCTCACCCTCAGCGTAAAATTACCTGTAATAGAGCGACGCCAGAAAGCGATTTAAGCTGATCGGATCACATCACTGTCATTCAATGCAGAGCAGAGAATGACTTGAGCGCGTCTTTCCACCAAAAAGAACGCCTCAAATGGCCAGGGCTTCAAAAGGGCCTTGGCCCTTCTCCTTCAACCTTTTTTCTAAGAGCAATTCCGCCGCACGTTCCATGAAGTGACTTATGTTTCTATAGTCCTTTGTCGCTACTTCCGCCTTGATCGCTTCGTATGTCTTTTCATCAAGGCTGACGCCGATTTTTTTTGTCGCCATAATAAAATAGAACGCGCACATTGTTGAAATACTTTTTCCTACTCAGTTAACCAAAGCATTTATAAATCTGTCAAGTGCACTTAGTATATGGTGGAAAGACGTGTTGAACAAAACAATTTTAGCAAGCGGCCCCGCCACCCAAACGGTCGAGGCTGTAAAGTCGTTGATCGCATACCACAACCACGGCCATGAGCCGCAGGAAATGCCCCCCTTCTACAGGCTCACGGCGGAGATGGTCTTGGTGCAGAGCAACAAGGGCGACGTATATTATGTGACCACTCCAGGGGCCTGCTCCTGCCCAGCTGCCATGTACAATCCTGGCAAGCCGTGCAAGCACCAGAGGACCTACTACCCACAGCTCGCGAAGACCACACCGGAGCCTGTGGACAGCATCCGGCCAGATATGCGAGGGTTCAGGCCGTTCAGCCTGCTGCCCGGTGAGGAGGTGGCCTAGGATGGCCGCCCAGCCTATCTCCTGTATGGCTACAGAGGCAAAGGGCCGCCTGACGGGAATCGATTTTGCCCTTAGCCTCCTGGAAGCCATGCGCAAAGAGACCAGCTCTAGCCTTGAAGAGTTGCAGGACCGCATGGACGGGATCAACGCGGCCATTGATCTATTGGAAGCTATGCGCCAAGAAACCGGCTCTGTCCTTGCTGAGATATTCACGCACCCGGAGGTGGCCTAGAATGGCCTCCCAGTCTATTCTTTTCATCGGAGAACGTGAGATGGCCGCCAGCATGAAGGACCGCCTGGCGAAGCTCGATCAGGCCATAGCCCTTTTGCAGACCATCCGCCGCGAGACTGGCAATTTGCTCGCAGAGATGTTCCCTGAGGTGGCCTGAGATGGAAGCCATAGTCGACAGCCACAAGCAGCCCATTAAGATCAGTCTGCAGAAGAGCCGCAATTACAATTGGGAGATCAGTGCGAGCGGTTCAAACGTGGACGAGATCCTGGCGGTGCTTCGGGATGCAGATACCAAGCTCAGAAATGAGTATGGCAGATGCAACGAGGAGGCCTGAGATGACCAGAGCCGTGATTCAGATCTCGCTTGCGGACCTTCTCAAGATCCTGTCCGAATCGTCCCCGAAAAATCCAACTATTTCAAGGACTACCGAGAATGAGCTTGATGCAATCCGCCACTACCTTCTGAGTACAGGTCCCGCCAAAAGGAGTGATCTGGAGTTTGAATTCAACCTGTCTGACAAAGCAGTGCTGCGTAGGCTCAATATGCGGAAGGAGAGAGGCATCGTTGTGCAGCGTCCTGGCCATCGCTATGACCTGAGAAAAGAGCTGAGGTCATGCACTCGATGAACTGCAAGAAGGCCCGCCGAGATGCCAGCCATCGCCGCCACGTGGCCAAGAGATGGAGACAGGCCAGGATACTGGCAGCTCTCACTTTTTTAGAGGTGGCCTGCCATGCTCAACGATGACCAGCTCATAACCCTGACGGCAGGTCAGTTCCGGGACGCTGTGAGCTACGCGGTCGAGAAGGCCATCCAGCCTTTGCATGCTCGAGTTTGTGCCTTGGAGGATAATTATGTCCGTCAGAAGGAAGAAAGTGCTGCCCTGGCCGCCACACAGAGCACTCTTTCGGAAAATCAGCTCATCCAGCTCCGGCTAATCAACGAGTTGAGAGATGCGGCCAGGAAGAAGCCACAGCCCACACAGAGGGACCGGGTCGAAGTACTCAGAGCTCTTCTGGTGGCCGACGGCGGCAAGATGCTGGCGAAGGATGCCAGGAAGAGGATGCACCTTTCCAAGGAACGGTTCTCAGAGTTACTCAAGATTTGTAGTTTCGTGGAGACCAAGCCTTTGCACTCAGACAAGAGGAATTCAGTTATTATATTAAAGTCTGAATTAGTTCCACGGAACTACTAACTAATTTTGCTCCTCTCTTCAAAGGTTGCTCCAAAGCAAGAATTTGGCGTGAAATTGCCAAATTCCATATATGCCTTACTTTGAGGAAGAGGAAGAAAAGAGAGCAATATACCACAAACAGGCTTTTGAGGGAGAGAAGAGAAAATTAGTTAATAGTTCCACGGAACTATTAAGTAGGGAGGGATAAAATGAAAAATGCAGCACCAGTCCTGTTGCTCTTGTGTCTTGTGGCCAGTGTAACTGTGGGTATAGGTATAGCTTCCAAGGACTATAGCATCATGGTATGTCCAGATACATATGCGCAAGTCAATTTCACACATCAGTTTGATAACTTGACTTTCTATCAGTACAATAAAACATTCGAGATGTTGAATGGGGACTCAGAAACGGATACATTTACACTGGCAAATACCAGCAACAGCAATGAAACCATCCTTATATTTATTCACATAAACAGTGATCAATTCAATGCAGATGATGCTGATTGGGAAAAGAGAGCGATAAATACAATGTCTCTCTTTAATACAACCGCCAACCGTTCAGCATCCAGAATCATATCCGGTCTCGATGCTGGCATAGCTACTGACGACATTAATACAACCCTTGCAGTGGTGAGACTTGATGGTCTTGATACGCTCATAATAGCCATTAACTCTAACTGGGATGAGTCGACTGCGAAGTTTTTCAAATCAATTGAGATATATAATCCAATTTCCGTTGAAGCTATTAATAGCAAATATCACTCTGCGAAAACCTCCATAACATTTGTTCCTGGAGACAGTTCGCCAGCCGATATACATGATCTTATCCGATACTATCCTTATGGAGATATAACGCGAGAACTAATTGAAAGCGAGGTGCTATACTATGTAAAAGAGTCCGAAACGATGTGGCCTGGCGGGCCTAGAGCGCCTTTTGCTGGATACATAACAAAGGTCCGAGGTAATAATATAACCGACCAAGAAGCAGGTCAAATCATCGGGAGTGCCAATACTTCCTATCTGGATAGCCACAAAGACGAAATTGTTGAGGTGGGTAGCAGTGTATTCAGAGATGTGGATACTGGCCTAATTATCTACAAAACCATCAATGGGACATATGTGGGCGAAGGAATCAGTTATCTTGCTCCGGTAAAAGATGAATGGATAGAGGAGGTAGTCAGAGTTTGACTCCTCCGCCGCCCCTTTTTTCTCCAAAAAGTTCTATTGCATTCTTTTCCGGCTTGATGAAAATGTCATAGACCAAATGCCCAAAAGAGCAGCATCAGGGCTCCAAAAAAAGCTAGGGCGGCGAGCAAGTCCTCAGTGTCCACGCCTGCCCCAGATGCCAGCCACTTTCCGCCTGTAGGGGTTCTGAGCCCTCACAGCCCTCATCCGCGTTCAATCTGAACTCTACACCAGCTTTTCGCATTGTTTCCCTTTTTTTACCATTCAATTCGTTCACCTGCCTCAATACGGGCCCAAGTAGGCACCTATGTCAGGAATGCTCTCATAGAGGTCTGGAGACTCATCCCGTTCATACTCCGGCGGCACCGGGAACTGCCACTCGCCGATGATCAGCGGTATGCATATGGCGCAGATGAGATCATCATGGGCCCCGACCTCGGCATCAAAGCCGGTATGGCCCGAGGCCGTCAGATGGTACTTGAACGATGCGATCTCCTGCTGCAGCAGCGGCAATGCATCCAGGCCGGGGCTGTAGTCAAACCGCCCGCGCTGCATCAGGCTCAGAAAATTCGATATAATCAGGCTCTTGCTGATGTTGTAGTTGAAGGTCACCTTATCAAAGCGCGCGGCTTCACCGCCCGTGAAAACAACAGGATATAGGCCTATCAGGCCATTGATCACACCCGACTGCAGCAGATAATCCCGAATCGGAGCGCCAAGGCCCGATGCGTCCATGCAGATGTGCGGGCCGTCAGTTGTGCCAGGCTCTTGCTGAAGCCTTTGCAGGGTGGCTATTATGAGCTCAGTGATCTTTGGATAGTCCACGCCCTTTATGCGGTCCAGGGCCCTCAGATGGTAGACAAAGCCCTTGATCTTCGTCTCATAGACCATCTCGATAACTGCGAAGCTGGTGAAATCTAAGGACTTCGCCAGGTCGCAGCCAATCAGGTATCTTTTAACTTCCGGTATGACCATTACCACGATTCATCACCTCGTAATTTCAATGGACTTATAGAGGAATTCGCAAGCGACCGGAACAGGTCTGAGCTAAAGACCGCGCCCTCCGCCTCCATGAACTCACCAAAATACTCTTGACGGTATTGGCCTTCTGTCATATTTAGCCGCTCATTGGCCAGGAACTCCTTGGTTATTCGCGGAATTTCGTCAGCAGTGACCTTGATCTTCAGCCATTCCGGGCCGCCCTCGGTCCAGATCTTGTAAAAATGACCGGTCTTGCCGTTGGGGGTTGAAAGAAGAATCAACCGCCCTTGATTCGTCGCCAGCATTGGCCGGATGGCCGTATATAGGTCATCGCTCACCCTTGAAGCTTCATCCTCGATGATGAGCGATGGTGCGCTGTAGCCTCGCAGGTTATCCTCCTGGCCGGGCAGAGCTATGATCCTCGAGCCATTGGCAAGCTGGATGGACAGCTTTGTATCCTCTGCCAGCCCTTTATGCTGAGGGTCTACCAGATCGTAGAACCTCAGACACTTGCGTTGGAGCTCTCCAGACTGCCTCAATGTGGGGCTCACCACAAGCACGAGAGACCCAGGAAAGAATACCGCCTCATGCACGGCCATAGCAGCCGCACAAGTGCTCTTCCCTGCCTGTCTGCTCACGTTCTCGATGACGTAGCGGGCCGGGCTCATCATTACTTTTACAGCCCATTCGTCCGGGTGGTAGGCCAGGGCCGCCTTAGCCCACAGCACCGGATCGAGCTTGAATGCCGCATCTCGAAGGCTCATGGCCGTTGGGCCTCCTGCAGGGCAAGAAGCTCCCTGGCAACCTCAGCCCTCAGCTCAGGATATGGGGCTAAGATCCTGGCCAGGAGCGAGCCCACAGCCTGCCACTCGGGAGAATTGTAGATGTTGACTTGCGTGAGATTGACGTTGACATTCTGCTCTCGAATCTGGCCGTGGATCTTGGCCAGCAGCTCCAGGCATTTCAAAGCTTTTTCCAGTCCAAACAGAGCAGTCTTAATGTCGCCGTTCGACTTTGCCATATTTTGAAGGTCCTTAGCTTCGGCATGCCACTTCTCTATTTCCTTGTAGATATCTTCGGACGTTGCTAGCTCTGCTGATGTCGGTATTGCCGTCACATCTCGGATGTGGTGGTTTGCTTTTACATGCCTTCCGAGGGCATCCTCGGATACCGCGAAATCCCGTGATACTCCCGCGATTGAATCGCCCCTAATGATCCGCCTATCGATTTCGTCATGCTGTGGATCTCCACAGATCGTACATGCTCGGACCATCTCAGGCCTCCACGGACGGGGTTTCACCATGGCCGTCATACTGCCTCCGGTCATAGGCTGCCCTCTGCCGGGCCTTCCTCACGGCGTTCTTCGCAAGGCTTCGCATGATATCGCGCCTGGCTATTCTCGTTCGATTCTTGCCCTTCATGCCTCGCCTCCTGCTCCAGGCTTTCGGCCGCCCAAAAGGAAGGCCAGCCGTTTGTCTATTTTCCTGATCTCGTCTGCTGCCTTTGATAGTTGCTCCAATAGGAATTGGCGGCGCCTGATGCAGGGCTTCGGGTTCTGTCAGGCTCTCCGCCTCCTGAGAATAGGCCTCCCACAGAAGTCAAGAAGAGAGGTCATGCCTCGGCCCTCCCGGGTTGTTGATACTCATCTGTCCGCTTCTGGCGGTAGGCAATAGAGCCGTCTGATCGCGTGTACTGGACGTATCCGAGATGCAACAGCCCGCGACAGGCCTGGCACTCCAGAAGGCCGCACTTGGGCGCGATCTTGGAGGGATTCACCCAACCGTTCATACCGTATTCCATCATCGCCAAAGTTCGAAGCTTCGCTAAGTAACAAAATGGTCTTTTCACCGTCTCACCTCCTGGTGTGGGCTCGTGCTGGTCAGTGCACGGTGCCGCTTTTTTCAGGTCATCTTTTATCATGTAGTGCTTCCCAAATTTCTTTAAAAGCTCTTCACCATCGGCTCTGAACTTCGGCCAGTCGATCGAGTCGGCCCGGGCATCATGGTTCCACTTGCCCACGCCATAGTGATCCACGAACTCATGAGTCATTTCGATCAGTGCCAGGGTTTGAGTTGGAGCTATCACAGGTTCCAGGCTCACCCATGTCTGGATTCCTTTTGCATGGGCAGCTTTCAAGGCTGCTATACGATCGGCTGGAAGTGCTGCACCTGGCTCCCACTCTAGAGAGTCCTTATCGTTGTTGAAAGTCAGAGTACACCCGAATCGACAGCCTTCAAAGTACAGGTCGAAGTCCCGTGCTGCCTTCATGCCGCCCTTGCTAAGGATTTGGAAGGGGTGATGATACTTCTTGAACAGCTCAAGAACAGTTCGCGTGTAGCTATTCTCCTGCCTGCCTAGGTCGTAGGGATCACCCATGAAAGTGAGGTGAACGGGCTTTCTCTCTCCCTGCCAGCCCTTCAAATCGGCCTCGATGTTGGCCAGAGTGGCCTTCTTTGTGAGAATATTACAATCGCTCTTCCACTGCTCGCGGGATTTGCGGGTGAGGCTTCTGGCATAGCAATATTCACAGTTGTGAGAACATCCTTGGTGAAGATTCAACGCAAAGGGTGCGTATTCCAGGGCAGAGCCTCCCGGCCGGTAGATCGCCTTGAGCGTGGGCTCATCCCTGCGTGGATGCGGGCCGAGAGCGGGCTGATTTTCTACGCCATCCGCACCAACCACAGCGTCGGATGATTGTCTTATTTGTACATTGGTGCTTTCACTGATAGCGTTATTGGTCTTATCGGTCCTATCATCGACGAGGTTATCGGTGTCAAATAACGGCTCTTGTTGCTGGTTTGGGTCGTTATCGGCCTTTTTCGGCGGAGAGAGTATAGAATGGTATTCTCTCAGAGGGCACTTTCCACAGTCGTCGCAGGGATATCCTTTCTCTATACTCCCCTGCTTATCTACCGATAAACTATTAGGAATCCTATTACTGTTATTGATTATTATACCGATAGGTATACCGATAACATACCGATAACAGCCCGATAACGCTATCTGCGGCCTACAATAAGTCTCACTAATATCTGTTTTTATGTCTATGAGGTCAAGGTTTAGCCAGTATTCTTTTCCTAGTTGCATCTGTGGATTGAGAGTATAGACCTTCTTGCCGCCCTCGTGGTCCTCTGTGATGATAGCAGACTTTGCCATAATGGATCGTAGCCGTTCTGAGAGGGTGCTTTGTGCGATCCCAAGTGCTTCGGTAAGATCCTTCTGGGTCATGGGGAGCCCAGAAGACATGGCCCCCACGACCTTAACCTCCGCTTCTGTGAGGTCCGCAAAATGCGCCACCTTGTGGCGCGCCAGGATGCCCTTCGCTTCGATGAGGTCTTCATCTTTTGCGATCAGCCATCCATCGGAGCCTCGTTCATGTTGCCTCCATCGCAGGATCACCAAGGCATCCACTAGATCCCAAAATTGTTCCTGCCCTCGAAAGTCGGATACCTTCAGCCATTTCGCCCTCTCCGCCTGTGGGATAAGCACCTTGAATGGGCCGTTTGCGAAAATGTCCTCTATGAGCTCCCTCGCAAATTCGATACCTTCATCGTCCGCAAGCCTCAGTTCTTTGCGGGCTCTCCTTGCGGAGATTTCGTGGGCCACTCGCTTCTTATGCTCGGGGCTTGAGTCGGTGCTGATCGGGTATTGCCTATCAAACGCCTGCTCGTTCGCCACACCCTCAACTGAGGTCAGCCACCAAACAATTCGGGGCGGAATTTTGAGCTCTATTCCGTGTCTGTCTTTGCCGCCGCTCACGGAAAAATGAGTTATGCCGTGCTGGAACCTGGCCGTCGACCTTTTGTAAATCGGAATTATCGGCTCGTATTCCACATCGTCCGAAAAGAGGATCATACCAGGCTTAAGCCGCCCAGTCTCCTGCAGATAGAACAAACTCATAGGCGATAATGAGCCGTCGAGCCTGCGATCTGGAGGAACCAGGTGATAGACCGCCGTGCAAGCATCACTTTTTCCGCTCCCCTTTTCACCTGTGCCCCCTGGCTGAATGCCGTTGCTTGTTTGGCTGGCCGCCGAGGCTATGGACGCTATGAGCACCTTCTGATAATCAATGTCTCCGGTGTGGTTTCTCTGAGCCTGCCATATCAGGTATTTTACTGGGTCTCCTCGTTCGGCGATGGCAAGTGCCTTAGCTTTGATATCATCGTGTGTCTCTGTGGGTTTCTCTGCGACCTTCACATGCGCTTGGATATACCTGTCAACCAAGGCGTGGATGGTGTCAACTCTGAGCCCTCTGTGAGCCTTTTTGATGCCATCGACGAGAAGGTCATATTCTATCGGGTCTCCTCTCTTCAGTGCTGCCAGGCCCGCCAGGATCTCAGGATCTCTGAGTGCCCTCGGGTCAGCCTCGACCTTTTCTAGGATCTCCGATGAGGTCAGTCCGGCCGCCTTCTCGTGGCTCGATGCCGCCCCGTTGTTATCATCTTTCGGAGGCTCGTAAAACTCCCTGGCCTTGGAGATCGCCTTCTGGATGGTTCGCTCCCTGTAGTCGGCCCGGTCCCACCATTTGGCCCGCTGTCCGAGATTCGACCTGGAGAATAGCCTCTCCATTTGAACAGCATCGCCGCCCGTCCAAAAAGCCAGCATGTTCATGAGGGCCATGTCTGCGGCGGAGTCATCGCCGTTGTAACCGAGGATCGAGCCATCCCACAGCGCCTTGAACTCGGTGCCATTCTTCGCCAGGGTCGCTTTAAGGATCAAGGCATCATCTGACAGTACATGAGATTTGTTTGTGTGCGGTCGTGTCTGTTGCCGCTTCTCCTCGCCAAAGATCTCATGATAGAGAACGTTAAGCTGCTCCTGGCGTGGTTCAATGGTAGCGGCCACTCAGAACACCACCAGATCACCCGTAAGGCAGCACTGCCGAAAATGGCTGTAGATCTCGATAGGATGTGGATACTTGGATGATCGGCATCTAGGGCCTGGTTTTGTCGCCCTAATCAGGATATGTAGGCCTCGGCCGCTTTGAGACCGCTCGGTGTAGGAATTAAAATTTTTTACGATCTCCAGAGCCCACGGCTTGATAGTGCCGTCATCCTCCATGCTGTCATCGAGATCGATGAAGACGATACCGTTCTCCACTGTCAGCATGACGCATATCCCATCATAGCCCTCAAGGTCCTGGTATGCTGCCAGAGCTGCATTGAATGAAGTCCAAGTCTTTGGATCGGTCGAACTCGCCCGCTGTCCATTGAGCTGATACGGAACCTTTGTCCTTTGGCCATTGATTTCTTCCAACCGGTAGACGCACCACTGATCCAGGGCTTTAAGCTCAAATGGGATGGACTCTGGAGAGAACATCACTCCTTCCGTCTTCCAGGCCCGGCTACCCTACATAACGCTGCCTGCAAATATGGGGTCTCCAGGCTTCGGAAATTATCGAGAATTGTCCCGTATACAGAATCCTCTGGAGTCAAAGCATCAGCAATCAGCCGTGGGAGAATATCCCTCGCGCAATGTGGGCAGATGTAGAGAATACCGTGCCCTCGCCAAATCGCAGAAGGTCCCCCTCCACAGACTATGCACTTATGTTCTCCCTCAAACGGCCATTCGCCGGGCCTTTCATTGCCGCTGAGTCGCATCTAGAGCCTCCCGATCTGGATTAGTCTTATGAGCCGGTTGAGAATGCACTCCCCGGGATAGTCATCATACTGCTTCGCGATCCACGGCAGGCACCGCTTCGCGATGCATTTTCCTCTAATGGGGCATTCGCCACGCATCAGGACCGCCCTCCTTCTGCCCACGGCGAACGCGATTTGCAGCAGTGGCAAAGCGTGTCACTGCTGAAGAATTTCAAGGAGTCCTCATCCAATGATCGCCGAATGAAGCCGCCGCACTCGCTGCAAGCTCTGGCACAGGTCTCGGACTCGCGCCAGTCGCTATCTTGCAGTGCCATCGCTCTCCTGATCGAGGTCGCGAATGTGGAATTTGCCGTCAAATCGCAAGCAAGCGATGTTATGTCCCACAAGTTCGCGCAGCCTGGCCTCCAGTTCCGAAGGCAGTGAGATCGCGCCCCATGCAAAAACCGCTATACAGAAGCCATCTTTGACATAGACTCTGAGCGGAATTCCTCGCACCTCATCCAGGTTTTGCGGATGGTGGGGTTCGGGATCTGAGATAGGCTTAAATTCATTGCAGTTATAGAACATTACCGGTAACTCCTGTTGCTGGATCTGGAGAGCCGCCCGCCTTGCGAGTGCTACCACACTCGCAGCGTATTCTATTTTTCATGCAACCTCCTGAAGGGGGGTGTAGATCAGTCTACCCGCATCATCAACCCTCACAGTCATGTAGTCGGACCGTAATTTTTTCACTAGCTCCTTGGGGACCCCGAGATAACGAGAGCCATTCACTGACCGAATCTTCATTATCGTGCTCACCAACACCAACCATTAATATTCACATATTTAAATTAATTTCTGAAAAGAAGGCTTATATATTTTCAACAATTAGCAGTAAAGGGTGTTATCCTGGTTAGACCGGAAGATTTTATCAGGGAGAAGCATGATAACAAGGTTGATTTCGCGATTCTCAATCATCTTTACTTACTCCGAAATCATGACCCTCGGTCAGCACGTGAATTGACCTCCGCATTGCTGCATCAATATTCCTGTGATAACGGGCATATTTTCACACTTTCTGCTAACTCAAAACGAGTATGTCCGAAATGCCATCAAGAAGCAAGACTGCTACTACCGAAACAAGACTCTGCCGAAAGGACAGTTCGAAACCATATTGACAAGCTGGAATTGAAAGGAGCCCTTCAGAAGACAACGAGAGATCCTACAGGAAAATCCGGACGCGCGCCGGATGCCTACCATCTGAGTGATGATTTCACATCCCAGCTTGATTCATATCTCAAGACGAAAGAGATGAAGATAGGTTATCTAATAGACACATATATCGCACCCAACTGGGCAGGTGTTTGGAAAACAACGTTCGGCCAGCTCGAGATTGTGGAAGAGGGCATAAGATATGTCGGCACGTACCCTGGCGGAACGATCGAGGGCAAGATGTCGGAGACAGAAATTGACACTTTGGTCGGCACGTGGCACGAGGGCGCGGCTTCGGGCGATTTCGAATTCACTATGCACTACGGAGGCAATTCTTTTTGGGGGGACCGTTATGGAGGGGACCACGGGCGAGTGAGGAGCTGGAACGGCGAGTTGGCGAAATTGCCCGGAGAGACAAAATAGCCATCCGCTTCTCTTCCGGCGTGCCAGCAGTCCACAGCGCATATTTTGCATTTTGCTTCCAACCAAAGTTGGGCGTCTTTCGTGGCTTCAGAAAAGCAGATTGCACAAGGCTCCTTCTAATAGTACGTTGCCAATTGGCAATTTTTCGTCCTTCAGTATTTCGCTTTGTGCTACTTCCTTCTCAAGTTTGGCGAGGGCTCACCGCCATATCTTCAGCCTCGCCAGCAGCCGCCCTAGCAGCTTGTTCTTGGCTCTTCGGACGATCTTCTCCGGGTCTCCGCTCGCCAGCACTTCGATGTCCCTGGCGGTCCTGGCCGCCCGATACAGGCCGCTCGATGCTTTCTTTGCCATTAGCCATCCCGCCAGTGGCTCTTCAGGCCAATAGCAGCTCTTCAGGCCGGTCTCTTTTGTCACTTGGTGGATCGTTCTCATAATCCACGATGGCATTGATCAGGTTCCGGCCAGGAGCTATGACCTCCTCGATCACCTTCTGCGGCTCATCGGCTTCCTGGTGCTTCAGGGCGAAGTGTTCAGAGATCGCGTCGTCCAGCTCCATGAGCTTCTTGACTATGGGATTCTGTTTGTTGAGTCGGTACATCTTGGCCTGCCCCACAGTGCGGGTGGCCGTGATGAGTGCCAACGCCTCCAGCCGGGGCCACACCTTGAATAATGTGGCCCTGCTCAGCCCCGCGCCCTCTGCTATGTCGGTCTTTGAGTAGTCGAAGGACTCGTTGTCCATAAAGAAGTCCAGCACTTTCAGCATCGGGCTCTTAATTCCAAGCTCTCTAATGAACAAGGAATTTTCCATTAATTTAACCTCCTCTTTCATTGGTCTCTCTGCGTGGTCGATGAAAATTACCTGGTAACTTAGAAGATGAACAAGGTTTAAATACTTTACCGATATTGTTTTAAAAAGCATACACGAATATAATTAATAAAATCGTCTCAATACAGAGGTGAATCGTTGGTAGCAGAGATGATGCCAACTTTGAAGGCGCAGATATTGAAAAAACTTCGTAGGCGTGGTAATTGGGGTGCAAGCCATACCGCCTTTGACGACCTCCCTAAGAGCATGCCTAAACACCTTAGGGGCGATGCCAAGGACGCCGCCGAAGATCTGATCACCGAAGGCCTGTTGATACCTAAACAGACTGGATACGGGCTGCATGTGTCTTTGAATCCACAGAAAAAGGCAGAAATCGAAAAGATAATCAAAGAAGTTCTTGGAGATTAGATCCCCAACTGCGGTATGCACGCCAGATAGGCTTCCTTCAGCTCCTTGAGGTCTATGTGGTTGTACAGGTCAAACGCCTCTTTCCTGCTATCGCCCCTCAGCTCCTTGATGAACTCTCTCCTCATGCCGGCCCGGAAGAGGTGAGTACAGAACCAGTGCCTGCAACAGTGCGGCCCAAAGTGGTCCTCCAGGCGATCCGATGTGGGGTCATGCAGGCCTGCCCGCCTGGCAGCCTCGACCACAAGATTATAGACTCCTGACCGGTTGAGCCTCTCTCCATCTGCATTGATGAATAGGGCCTGGATGCCCTTCTTATTCACGCCATCGCGAACCGCAAGCCACCGCCTGAGGATGAAAGAGCATTCATCATCAAAGAATACCGTCCGGTTCGTCCTCTTGGCTGTAGGCTTCAGCCTGATGCTCAGCTCCACAAGGTCCACGTCTGAGACATCCAGATCTACCAGTTCGTGCCTTCTTATGCCGGTCTTCGCCAGGAGGGTGATTACCGCCTTGTCTCTGATGTCCATAGTGCAGTTGATCAGGTTGGCCATATCCTCCACAGAAATGAGCTTGCGAGCCTGGCCATCATCATTATCTTTGTAGCGCCTGAGGTATCGCTTCCTGACTGCAAGGACTGGGTTTGCTGCCATCACTCCCTCATAGGCTAAATATTCGTAGAAGCTGGAGAGCACCGAGAAGTAGTTCTCAATCGTCTTTGTGGCCGTCCCTTGAACTTTCAAATGGCCGATGAATCCCCGCAACGTCTCTTTGTCCACATCAAGGGCATTCTTGCCATCCAGGTACTCCATGAACACTGATAAGCAGCTCCTATAATGCCTGGCGGTCCCTTCTGTCCTGCCACTCAGTTCAAGGTCTTGGAGGAAGTCTTCTATCAGGTTATCCATTGCCAACCCTTGCCATCCGCCTTGATGAGGTTGAACTTCTCCAACTCTTCCAACTGCTTCGACACTGCCTTGATGGCCTCGGCTTCACCCGGCCCAATGCCCAACAGCTCCAGGATCTCATAGCTTCCCACGTGGCCGCGCGCCTTGAGGATGTCCACAAGCTCTTTGCTGTAGCTCCGTACTCCCTTGAATTGATCGGCCTGGAAGGGTTCGGCTCGGTAGCGTCGCAGTTCAGCCTCATAGCGCTCTAAGACGATCTCCTTCTGCCTGAGATCATCGCGAAGGGCCTTGTTCTCGGTCTTCAAGGCTTCCATGTCTTTGAGTATCTTATGCCGTGGCCGAAATCCGTTCTCCTCTTCGGCCAGCCTCTCCTCGATGATTGCAGCGCACCATGTAGATAGCGGCGTCTTTGCCTTCTCTGCCAGTGCCTGCCATTGCTCCTTTTGCGCCTTTGACTTGCAGTAGAGCCAAATGTATCGCGATCTGTCGGGTTTTACCACGTGCTCACCTGATGGTGGTAGGGTGCTGAAGGCATATAAACATTACCTGTAAAATTGAGTGAATATCTCACCCTCAGCGCTTTTTTTTCCTGATGATCATCAAATCAGGCCTCTTCCAGAGGGACATTCGCCCGTCTCACTCTGCAGCCTCTCCCATATGGCCTCGATGATCTCTTCCAGGTCCTCCTCCGAGATATTTCTAATCGGCCTCTGGAGGACGAGATCATCTGTCTCACCTGGACGGGCCATGAGCCTCAAGCTGTCCCTGATGTTTTCATCCACCTGTATGACCGAGGACTCCTAAAAACCTACTGGTAACAACAGTATGGAAAAGTTTATATACTAATAATACTATTATATACCATGGATTCTTTTACTACTTGGACATTGCGAGGGCTCAGCGCAAAGCAAAAGAAGTCCCGGCTCTTACAGATATCTGATTTAATAGAATGGGCGCCATTTCGCCGTATATGAGATCCATTTCGGCTACAAACTGCACCAAAAAACCGATATCGATTACTGCCTGATAAGAGAGATAGAGACCA
>MVQH01000100.1 GCA_002067755.1 Methanosaeta sp. PtaB.Bin018 | reverse complement strand
ATCACTACAAACTGCGATGTTATTGATCCCAAGATCCACCCCGAGCCGTCTGTCTCCTTGTATTGGCTCTGGATCTGGCTGCTCTACTTGAACATTGAGATAGCAAGCTCACCTCAGAGACGCAGAGAATTCTTTGAGCTTTAAGAGAGCTGTTTCGACCTGTTTGCGCCTTTTCTCCAGGCGCTCTGCCATTCCAGAGATCTGCGCATATCTACGTTCGATCATGTGCTTGCAAACAGAAGGTGCTGGCCCGCCGGTATTGGCGCGCAGGGCCACGTTGCTCCTCGGGTCAAGGGCCAAGTCCAGCATCTCCGCGCAAAAGCCGCGCTCGCTTGGCCTGAAGCCCGCGATCTCCAGGGCTATTCTGTCGAGATCTGTCATATTTGGCCTCTGACCCAGGGCTGCAATCCTGCCCACGATGCGATGCGCAGTCCTGAATGGCATTCCCGTGCTTCGCACCAGAGAGTCGGCCAGCTCTGTGGCCGTCGTAAAGCCAGCTTTGGAGGCAGCTTCCATCTCTTTTGTGTTGAACTTGAGAGTGGACATGCAGCCGTCCAGGATACGCACTGTGCTTCTGGCCCAGTCCATGCCCCTCCATAGATGGGGCGTGACCTCTTGCAGGTCTCGGTTATAGCTCAATGGCAGGGCTTTGCAGATCGTCATTGCCGAGACCAGGCTTCCAATGACCGATCCTGTCTTGCCACGGGCCAGCTCAGCAGTATCCGGATTTTTCTTCTGGGGCATGATGGAGCTGGTAGATGCGAAGAGATTGTCCAGCTCCAGGTATCCGAACTCCGATGTGGACCATAAAATCAGCTCCTCAGCCATGCGGCTCAGGTCGATCATGAGTATGGATAAAGCAGCCAGGGCCTCTAAAACGAAGTCGCGTGTGGAGACGGCGTCCATGCTGTTCTCGACGAGGCCATCGAACCCCAGCAATTGGCATGTCCTGAACCTATCGATCGCAAAGCCTGTAGAGGCAAAGGCAGCAGCTCCCAGTGGGCTCAGATTGACCCTCTTGTAGGCGTCCTCTATGCGCTCCAAATCCCGCAAAAGAGCATCGACATGGGCGAGCAGGTGATGGGCCAGAGTGGTAGGCTGAGCATGCTGGGTGTGGGTGAAGCCAGGGATGATGGTGTCTGTGTGCTCTTCTGCCAGAGTGACCTGCGTTTGAACCAACGAGAGTAGCTCGTCCATCAAGTCGAGCATCTCCGAGCGAAGGGCCAGACGGATGCACGTGGCCACCTCATCGTTCCTGGACCTTCCAGTGTGCATCCTTCCGCCCTCAGGGCCAACCCTTGAGAGGACATAGGACTCTATTGCCTCATGCACATCTTCCCCCTCGCCTAAATCAGATATTTTGAGGCCATCCAGAGCGGCGATGATCTTGGAGCAGATCTCCAGTGAGATCAGCCCCTGCTCTTGGAGCATGATGAGATGGGCCTTGTCCACCAGCAGATCTGCCTCAAAGATACGCACATCTGCAGCGCGTGAGGATAGATAGTCCAGCACATCCTGCGATATCTCTCCGAGCCGCTGGTCGCGAAACATATCAGGTCGTATAGTTGGCGTTTATGTTCACATACTCATGGGTCAGGTCGCAGCCAAATCCTCGTGCTGTTGCCTTGCCAAGGCCCAGATCGATTTTTATGGTAATGGAGTCGCCCGACATGATCTCCCTCGCCTGCTCTAGCGCCCCTTCCACGATGCTTCCTGCCTTCACCATGAATACCTCCTGGCCTTTGCCCTCCAGCCCCAGGGTCACTTTTGCTGGGTCCATCTCTGCGCCAGAGTATCCCACGGCACAAATGATCCTGCCCCAGTTGGGATCTGCGCCAAAGACTGCGGTCTTGACGAGGCTGCTGGCAGCCACAGCCTTGGCGGCAAGGCGGGCGTCTCTCTCGCTTTTTGCTCCTGTGACTTTCGTCTCAAAGTATTTGCTGGCGCCCTCACCATCTTTCGCCATCATCCGAGCAAGCTCGATGCAGACGTACCTCAGAGCCTCAGAGAAATCTTCGAGCCTGCACTTTACCTGCCCTGTGGCTGTTATGAGCACAGCGTCGTTGGTGCTGGTGTCACCGTCCACCGTCAGCATGTTAAAGCTGTCTTGGACTGCATCCTTCAAACAACCTTTTAGGGTCTCTGCTGTCAGGTCTGCATCTGTGTAAAGGAAGCAGAGCATTGTGGCAACATTCGGCTCGATCATGCCAGCGCCCTTGACGATGCCTGCCACGCGCACGCCCTTGTGCTCCACTGCGATCTCTTTGACACGGGTGTCAGTAGTCATGATGGCTCGCGCAGCTTCAGCGCTCGCACCCTTATCATCTCTGAGCTTGGCCTTGGCATCTTCAAACAACTTGGCGACAAGCTCCATGTCCATGTATCTGCCGATCACGCCTGTAGAGGCTACAGCGATCTTCTTTTCATCGGTGCCAAGGAAACCTGCCAGAAGACGTGCCATCTCTCGGGCGTCCTCAAGCCCGCGCTGACCGGTAAATGCATTGGCACAGCCGCTGTTGGCTATGACGCCCTCCAGGCGGCCAGTGGCCGCCAGGTGCTCAGCAGTGACGTCAAGTGGTGCAGCCCGAACTTTGTTGGTGGTAAACATGCCAGCAGCTGTGCCAGATGCTGCAATCAGAGCCACGCCCCACTTGCCCTGACGGGCTCCAGAAGCCCTCACACCAGGAACGGCACAAATGCCGCCATCAATCATCTGCATGTTGCATCCCAAGGCCCGATATGATGTCGCCTCTCGTCACGATGCCCACCAGACGGCCCTCCACGACTACAGGCAGACGGTTGATCCTGTGGCGGGTCATGATGCTGGCAGCCTCCTCGATTGTATCGTCTGGTCCTACCTCGTGCAGATTTCTGCTCATGACATCTGCCACCTTCCGTTTGGGAATCTCATCCATGCTGGCGCGCATCTTCTCCCACTTCACAAGATCTCTGAAGGGAACCTCGAAGACCTCGAAGGGGCTGGGAAGCCAGAGATTGCCGCTATCCTCTTCCACAGATAAAAGGCGCAAAATGTCTGATTCAGAGACGATGCCCACCAGTCGCTCTCCGTCCAAGACTGGCATGCCACTGATCTTATTCTCGCGCAAGATACGGGCAGCTTCGCTCACAGATCTGTCTGCCTGAATGCTTATGGGCTTGACGTTCATGACATCTCTGACTTTCATGCAGCTCACTTCCTACCGTTCAGGGCGCCATTCCTGGGAACCACAGACCTGTTCGCTCGTCGAGGCCTGCCATGATGTTCATATTCTGAATGGCCTGGCCTGATGCGCCCTTCACCAGGTTATCTATTGCAGATATTACTACCAGCCTGTCGCTGCCTTTCTCAGGCTCAAAGCCAATGTCGCAGAAGTTTGAGCCGCGCACGGAACTCAGCTTGGGAACGCTCTCAGTCATGCGCACGAAATGGGCATTCTCGTAAAACTTGTTGTAGATCTCCCTGATCGCTGCTTTATCCTGAATCGTCTCCACTGCATCTTCGCGGGCGAAGACGTGCGCAGTTGTTAGGATTCCCCGTATGGCCGGCACGACGTGTGGTGTAAAGTTGACGATTATTCCAGGTGAGAGGCGGCTCAGTTCCTGCTTGATCTCAGGGACGTGCCGGTGTGCAGTTAACTTGTAAGGTATCACATTTTCTGCCATGTTGGGATAGTGGCTGGTATCAGTCGGCTCCGCCCCTGCGCCGGAGATGCCAGACTTGGAGTCGTAGACCACTCGCTGCACAAGGCCAGCGCTCGCCAGTGGGGCGACTGCAAGCGTGGCTCCAGTAGGGTAGCAGCCTGGATTTCCCACGAGCTTGGCCCTGGCGACCTCGGGATGCAGCTCTGTCAGGCCGAATACTGCATCCCTTGGTGCGCGGTGCTTTGTGCCGTAGGTCCTCTCGAAGACGTCCACAGGCAACCGGTAATCAGACGAAAGGTCGATGACGCGGCTTCCGGCGTCCAGAAGCTCAGGTACCCAGTCCATAGCAGTGCCATGGGGGACGGCAGTAAAGACGAAATCGCAACCCTCAGCCACCTCTTTGGCTGTGGGTGCAGTGAAATTCAGAGAACAAATGCCTTTCAGGTGGGGATGTGCTGATGCCACGGGCTTTCCTGAGAGCTTGCGGGAAGTGACTGCAACTACCTTGACCTCGGGATGATTTGTCAGAAGGCGCAAAAGCTCCCCGCCGGTGTAGCCCGATCCACCGACAATTCCTACTTCTATCATAAGAATTTCGAATGAGCTAATGATATAAATTCGCAACGCCACAGCAGCATAATGACGCAGATAATTCGGCCAGGCTGCGAGCAGCATTCTCGATCCTGTCCTTTTGTTCCAGCACGGCAAGCCAGCGTTCAGGAATCCAGTGAGGGCCCCTGGCCGCTCCAAAGAGCGCTCCCGCGATGGAGGCAATGGAATCTGCGTCGCCTCCCGAGCTTGCTGCCATGATCAGCGCTTCCTCAGGCTCAAATTTGAGGAAGCAGTAGAAAGCGGCTGGAACAGTCTCCACGGCAAGAGGAGAGTTCCTGATCAGCCCCAGGGCATCCTCTGGCTTAAGACTCAGCAATGACTGAACCCACAAGAGCCTCTCAGCGAATTCGGCATCTATCCTGCTGGCCTGAGATGCAGAGAACCTCAGGACCTTGTCTCTTGACATGCCATTCAGGCAAAGGGCTACGCCTACCGCAACTGCAATGGCGCCTGCGCGGGCGGCTCTGCTGCTGTGAGTTGGCAGGCTCTGCAAATCTGCGTAGCTCTTCACGATATTCAGGTCTGTGTGGTACAACAGCCCAATGGGAGCTGCACGCATGGCAGCCCCGCAGGTGGGAACAGGCAAGCCCGACTCCTTCCAGGAGATTCCAGCGATCATGCTCTCAACAGCAGATCTGGTGGCAAAGCCCACGCCTCTGTTGAGCTGATCGTCCAGTGTCCAGGTCGTGCCCCATTCTGCGAGCTTATCTGCGAATCTTTCTGCAGAGAAGCCGCAGGATTCGATCAGGGACTCGGCAAGCATGAGGGTCTCCTCAGTGTCATCTGTGAACTGGCCAGCTTGAAGGCCTGAATGAAAGTGCCCATCAGGAGCTGGCATCATCTCCCGAACAATGCCAAATTTGGCGCGAATCTCCTCGGCAGTGTAGCCTTCTGTGGGCATTCCAAGGGCATCGCCCACCGCAGCTCCAAGAAGGCATCCGCGAAAGCGGTCAAGCATATCCATGGCAGATTGAAGGGTCGCAATGGAACTAATAACCATCGGAACTACAGTCCTAGGGAAGGAGCGCCAAAGGATTATTGAGCAATCCTGCCATCAACCTCTTCTATGAGCTCTCACCTGTCTGCCTGGAACAGCGACTATTGCAGCCGCGGCCGCCTCTGGGCAGGTCGCGTGCATGGCCTGCCCGATCTGCCAGCACCCTCCGCAGTGCTGGAGCTTGGCTGTGGCAACGGGAAGACTCTTGGCTGCATGCCCGCAGGCTGGCAGGTAACTGCGCTGGACATGTCCCTCGAGGCCCTCCACCTTTGCCGCCGCAGTGTGCCGAAAGCCGAACTGATCCTGGCCGATGCCAGGGCCTTGCCCTTCCAGGATGAGAGCTTCGATGCGGTCTTTGCCTTTCATGTAACAGGCCACTTGCCAGGCCCGGGCCGCCGTGCGCTTGCTCGCGAGGCAGCTCGCGTTCTCGCCAGCGGTGGACGGCTGTTCTTTCGCGAGTTTGGATTGGAGGATATGAGAGCTGGGCAGGGCGAGGAGGTAGAGCCCGGCACCTTCCGACGCGGATCAGGCATCATCACGCATTATTTCGCCAAAGCAGAGGTTGAAGAGCTTTTTTTGGGGATGAAACCCCTCTTTGTCGGGACACAACGCTGGAAGCTACGCATAAAGGGGGATGATCTGGTGCGCTGCGAGGTTGATGCAGTATTTCTCAAGATCTGAATGCTTGACAGAGGCCCTTCGCTGTTTTGTGAATCAAGGGCGCCAACTTATCAGCGTCTCTGCTCCTCTGTGGTGAGATCGTAATGCTCGGAGATCGCCACAGAGGGCATAGGGAAATTTCCCACAAAATTTTGCAAAATAGCCAAATGTTTCAAAGCAAAAGCTAACCAAAATAAAAATACAAAAGTAAGACCAGGAGCCCTGGCCGGTCATTTAGATGATCTGTTATCTAATTACTGCTTGGATACTTTATCTGCCTTGGGGCCCTTCTCGCCCTCAACTACCTCGAAGCTGACCTTGTCGCCCTCGGTTATCGTAACATCTGGCAAGAGGCCAGTTGCATGAACAAAATAATCCTTTCCGTCGTCGCCTGCGATGAATCCAAATCTCTTGGTTCTGTTGAAGAATTTTACTGTTCCGGTTACCATTCTGATTCCTCAGTGTAATTACCTCATAGTAGCCGTCTATTTAAAGGTACTGGCGGCAAATCTGCGAGACATCTTTGCCGCCTGATCTGCAACAATGCAGCTCTGAGCGCATTTTCCGCAGCGGTTGCACAATTTTTCATTGACGGCAATGGAATCTCTCACCACAATCGCCCCACGCTTGCAGCTCCGCTCGCATATCTTGCAGCCCGTGCACATCTGCACGCGCAGAATCGTCTCGAAGATCCTTCCCAGCAGCTTTTTTGCCTCGTCCTTTGGGGCAATGATCATCAATTGACCATTGGCGAAGGCCGTTGCCCTTCCTTTTTCTGTCTTTATGACTGCGGCCCCGAGATCCTCTGCGTAGGACACCTCGCCAAGCATATTCAAGGCCCCTGACACTGCAGAAAAAGGATGATTTTGAGGCACATGAATGGTAGCTTCGATTGAGTATTCGAGGCCGCAGGGCGAGCGTCCCTGCACTACCTCCAGTTTGATGTCGTCTCTCTCTTTCGGTCTAGCCCGCAATTCGATGTCATTCGCCTTGGCAATCTCGATCATCTTGGGCGGATGTCTCCTCCAGCGCCAAAAGCCCCAGTCGATGTACCTCGAATCCAGTTTGTTCTCTTTGGCCCATGCTTGAAGGCTTGAGGTCCACTTGGCATGAAGCTGCGGGTGTGACTTTCTCATGTGAGAGAACTCAGACTGCAATGAAGCAGGGCAGAGCCAGCAGCCTATGCGCTCGAAGTCCTGATCGTACAGCGGGTTTGGCTCCAAATTATTCCAGTAGATGTAGAGCATGACCTCCAGAGCTCTCCAGTCGCGGATGGGCGAGAGCGTAGTCTGGTTTGGGACGTATGGATTTCTCTCTACAGCTCTGATAGTCGAGCGGTTGAAGGACTCGTAGATGCGGCGGCCTTCGATGGTCACACAGCCCTTTGGATAGTGCTGCTTGAGAAATGATGTCATCGGGCCGAGCTTGTTGGTCTTGCAGCACCAGCGAAAGTCCTTGGCCGGAGGCCCGAAGGTCCGCACATGCAAGAAAAAGTCGTTTTCACCTTCGATCTCATGCAGTTTTAGCGCATGCGCTCGGCAAAAATCCCGCACATAGGCCACGGTCTCGGGAAATTCAAGTCCCGTATTGACGAAGAGAACTTCAGCTCCGGGAATTGCCTTGCAGCAGAGGCAGAGTGATGCGAGGCTATCCTTTCCGCCGCTAAACGATATGTTTACAGGCAGGCGAGTTCTGGATATGTATCTTCTGAGCTCCCACAATGCTGTGTTCTCCAGATTCTTTAGATGGTTCTCGTTGGCTGCGATGACATCCTTCAATGTTGGAAGATTCTCACTGGGCACGAATCCAGTTCTTGTGACATCTTTGATCCTGATGGATCTCGATCCGTCGCTCCTCTTTCTGACGGTGCCAACCCCTGCGAGCTCTCCCATTCGGAGGACGACGTTGCAGCCTTCAACCAAGCTCTTTGGCGAGCATGCAATCTGTTCGGCAGAGAGCCACTTCCCTTTGAGGTGCCCTTTCAAGTGCTTTTCATGGCAAAGCACAACTCCCCTCTCTGCTCTGGCAGCGAGCAGAGATGCTCCCGCAGGCCCAAGATCGAGCTTGTGAGTTCCAGTGGTAATATCGAACCAGAGCGTCGCAATATGCCGACCGTCCAGGATAACCTGATCTCGGCGGTCGATGCCTGCGATCTTGTTGAGCAGAATTATCCTGTTATCGAGGAAGTCTGCACAGCCCCAGTTCTGGACAAAAAGCTCCTTGAGCAGATCCCGTCCATCGCGAGAGCAGAGGCGAACGTCTCCTGGAGGAGAGAGCAAGACGCGCTTGCCTGTGCTTTTGCAGATGGAGCATCTCTCCTCCAAAAGTGGCAGGTTGCAATTATGGCACCAGAAAAGCTCGCTTCTGCCAGGAGAGAATGTTTTCCTCATGTATCGCATGGATTTGAATTGGGTTGGAGTCGTGTTTATTTAACTTGTTCGATCAAGCCATCGATGGCAAAAATCATAAACTGCAAAATAAGAAACAGTCGAAATAAGAAACAATCCGAAATAAAAAACATCCGAACCACTCAACAAAACGGCTCTGGGGATGGCCTTCTCTGTACCCCCACTTCCCCCGAGTCGCTCCGTCTCTTCTGTTTGCCTCAAATCTGAGGCCATTTAGGCATGTTGACGTCTGTGTACCAGAAGGCTCCATACCACGCATCGACGCCCAAATGCATGCCATCCCAAGGTTTTTTCTCCTGTTCGCAGACGCAATCTTTCTCAGGACATATGCATTCGGCGCGTACTATTTTCGTCTCCCCTTGCAAACCAATCGTTGTATTATTCGCAGTGCTCCCGATGATCTCCAGCTCCACAGGTCCGACGCCGTACGGCGCAATTCTTGTGTTGTCTGTTCTGCTTCCGATGATGTCTACAACCACCGACCCAGAGCTGCAAAACGCGGGTGCCAGTGATATCAGCATCAAAGCCAAGATAATAGATATCCTCAAATCACATCCCCTCCATCGTGGTTCATATTTAACATAGATTTTATATATACTAAAAGTAGAAAAATCTTTCGGCCCGATAGCCAAAAGAGGTCTCCTATTACCACAAAACCTATTATCCTGGGGGTGTTTCAAGCCATACATGGCGAATCTCAATGTAGCGATCCTGGGCGCCCAAGACTATGGCAAGGATCTGGGAAAGAAGGGCACAACTAGCGATCTTGCCTTTTACAACCTGAAGAAAGGTCAGAACACAGTCACCTTCATAGAGCCAACCAGATACCCGGAGCGCCTGGCCCCCCTCTTTTACGCAGTCTCCATCGCACAGAAGGCTCTCTTGATTGTGGACCAGATAAATCCTGCATTCGGCGAGTCGGTTATCATGCTGGACTGCGCGGGCTTGAGAGCGGGAATTGTGATCCTTAGAAACTACATCGCACGCGAGCAGATCGCACCTCTAGTCAAAAATACTGTGGTCGATGGCTATGAATTTCTGGAGGATGACAAGAACGTCATACGCGAGCGCTTTTTATCTGATGTGGCTGCGATAGGAACCGTCCACGATCCTGGGACAGGGACTATGCCTGTGGACCATTTTTTCAATGTGCGAGGGATTGGAACAGTGGTTCTTGGATCAGTAGCCGAAGGTTGCATTAAGAAACACGATGAGCTGATGGCCCTTCCCGGAGGCAAGGCGGTCCAGGTTCGGTCCATTCAGAAGCATGATGAGGACTTCGATTGTGCATGCGCAGGTGATCGGGCTGGCATCGCCCTCAAGGGCATAGAAGTTGACGAATTGGATAGAGGAACCATTCTCACAAACGACAAGTCCATAAAGCAGGTATCTTCAATTACTGCCAAGGCGGACTTGGTGAAATACTGGCCTGCACCTCTCAAAGAGGGAATGGTGCTTCATATCGGCCACTGGATGCAATTTGTTCCTGCCAGAATCGAGGCTGCAAAGGCAGAGGGAGACTGGCACAGGACTATTCTGACAGTAAAGCTGGATAAGATGCTGGTCTATCGGCCTGGCTCCAAGGCGGTCTTGACCTATCCAGAAGGCGGGAAGCTCAGGGTTGTTGGAACACTCGATCTGCCTTGAAGACCAATGCGAAAGAAAGCCAAAAGGCTAGCTCTTTCTCGCAGCGACCTCTCTTATCATCTCGGAGGATATTGCAATTCCCTTGCATGTGTGCATGTTGAGCGAGAGCAATAGTCCTACCACCTTGCCTTCCTGCACCAGCGGGCTGCCGCTCTCTCCAGGCCCCGGCAGATCTCCGGGCGGGAGCACCACATAGGCTATCGACCAGGAGGTGTCGGAGATTTTGCACACCGTCTCACGCTGTGAATTCTTCAGCTCAGCCTCGCCAAGCTTCGGCTTGCCAAGCTCTGTCTCCTGGCAGGCACCCATAATTGGGAAGAAGGCAAGATCAGCATCGCTTGGGATATAGGCCACCTTGCAGACCAGACCCCCCAGGCGGAGGCTGTGCGTTGCTGCTGCGCTGAAAATGTGTGCTGGAGCTACGCCCGCATAAACGCCGCGCCAAGGGACGACTGCACCCAAAACACCGCCAGAGCGGCCCGCGATGAATTTGTCGCCAGATCTTATCACAGAATAGTTGAACGTCGATGGAATTAATTTAGGTTTCTCCCTTGGTCACTTGACAAGACTTTTATCTTCTGAGAGGGATCTATCTTTCTCATGCCATCCCTGACAGTTCATGCCGGTGGCCTGACTCTCAGAAATCCAGTCATGCTTGCCGCCGGAATCCTTGGCACCACTGGAGCCTCACTTAGGCGTGCCGCACTCGCAGGCGCAGGTGGCGTGGTCACCAAATCCCTGGGCTCTGTTCCCAGGGATGGCCATCCTGGACCTACAATAGTGCAGGTGGACTGTGGACTGCTGAATGCCATGGGCCTGCCCAATCCCTCTTACAAAAAGTTCCAGGAAGAGATAGATATTGCAAGGACCGGAGGCGTCCCAGTTGTGGCCAGCATCTTCGGCTCCAGTGCCGAGGAGTTCGCAGGAATTGCCCGCGGCCTCGATGCTGATGCCTTCGAGCTAAACCTCTCATGTCCCCATGCAGAAAAGTACGGCTCAGAGCTCGGCCGCTATCCCGATTTGGTGGAAGCAGTGACAGGAGCTGTGAAAGCTGCGGCAAACGCTCCTGTCTGGGTCAAGCTCACACCCAACACTGCGGACATCGTGGAGCTGGGACAAGCAGCCCAGAGAGGAGGCGCAGATGCTGTGGTGGCCATAAACACCTTGAAGGCAATGGCCATCGACATCGAGACAGGATATCCGATCTTAGGAAACAGGTTTGGTGGCCTGTCAGGTCCTGCCATCAAGCCGGTAGCAGTGCGCTCTGTCTATGACCTTGCCTTGAGGCTGGATATTCCTGTGATCGGCGTGGGTGGCGTCACATCATGGGAGGATGCTGTGGAGATGATAATGGCCGGAGCTTGTGCGGTGCAGGTTGGCACAGCCCTGCAGAAGGGCTACGGCATCTTCGAGGAGATCTCACTTGGCCTGGCCCGCTACCTCGAGAGAAAATCCATGACGCTTGAAGATATCCGTGGAATGGCAGGGAGGCATTATTAGATGAGGCCCATCGATTCGATCATCCAGGAGGTGCGATCGGAGGCTCCGCTGGTCAGGACATTTTGGCTTGACAAACAGCTCGATCCAGCGCCAGGGCAATACGTTATGGTCTGGATCCGTGGCGTGGACGAGGTTCCCATGAGCTTCTCTTCTCCCGATACCATAACAGTACAATCGGTAGGCTCGGCCACCCAGGCGCTATTCAATCTGGGCGCGGGCAGCAGCATCGGGCTGCGGGGGCCCTTTGGCAATGGCTTCGTTCTGCGGGGCAAGAATATCCTCCTGGTTGGAGGTGGCGTGGGAACAGCGCCGCTGGCCTTCCTTGGCGAGCAGGCTCGCGGGGCTGGCATAAAGGTCACATCTCTGGTTGGCTTTTGCTCCTCGCAGGACATAATCTTTCAGGACAGATTTGAAGCGTTAGGCGGCCTTATTATCACTACAGACGATGGCTCAGTTGGAATAAAAGGGCACGTTGCAGAGGGCTTAAAGGAGTTTGATTTAGCAGAGTTCAGCCAGATCTATTTATGTGGCCCAGAGGTGATGATGTGGGACATAATCTCACGTACACGCGAGCATGCGGGAAAGATCCAGGCCTGCATCAGCCGCTACTTCAAATGCGCCACAGGGGTATGCGGCTCGTGCTGCCTGGACCCCGAGGGCGTGCGTGTCTGCGTGGAGGGGCCTGTGTTCATGGCAGATCGTTTGATTGAGAGCGAGTTTGGAAGGTACAAGCGCGGTCCTGACGGCCGCAAGGGCCAGTGCAGAGGCTAAGACAATGATAGTGCGATTTATGCATGATGGCAAGATAAGAGGTGGATCGTACAGCGAGGAGCATGGTATTGTCTCAGGAGGAGAGGTGCTGGCCCTGGAGGACGTCGAGCTGCTGGCACCCTGTCAGCCGAGCAAGATCGTCTGCGTCGGCCTCAACTACACTGAGCACGCAAAAGAGCTGAAGATGCAGCTTCCCTCTGAGCCCGTACTCTTCCTAAAACCGCCTTCTGCAGTCCTGGCACCGGGAAAGGAGATCATCTATCCCCATTCAAGCAAGCAGGTGGACTATGAAGGCGAGCTTGGGGTGGTGATAGGAAAGCGTTGCAAGAGCGTTCCTGCAGCCGATGCAGATGGATACATCCTGGGCTACACATGCTTCAACGATGTCACTGCCCGAGATCTTCAAAACAAGGACGGCCAGTGGACGCGCTCCAAGAGCTTCGATACCTTTGCGCCCTTTGGCCCCTGGATCGCCAAGATAGACCCCTCAAACGTGGATATTCAGACCCGTGTAAATGGTGTTGTGAGACAGAGATCAAACACCTCTGACCTGATATTTGGCATTCCCGATCTGCTGGAGTTCATAAGTGCCATCATGACGCTGGAGCCTGGAGATGTGATCGCGACTGGCACGCCTCCTGGCGTGGGGCCGATGAGCAGAGGAGACAGGGTTGAAGTAGAGATCGAGGGAATAGGTGTCCTGGAAAACATCGTAAAATAGAAGGAGAAGAAGTGGATCAATCGTATCCCATTTTTTTGTTCGGCCTCCACAATCCGCTTCCATTGCAGCTGGGGCAGCTTATCTTTCCCGTATTATTACAGATGCATCTTTGTCTTCCCTCGTAATTTCGTGCATTGCCATGGCATTTAGAGCATTCTACCATGCCAGTGCCATGGCATTGACTGCAGCTGCTTTTGCCATGAACATCGAATTCATCTTTGATCATTTGATTTCGCATCTGCCTTGTGCTCCCATGAAGATCATTTGTCTCCCCAGTGCTTCTTGAGCTCCTTCAGATTTTCGGCCTTCTGCCTCTCGCGCCTCGCCTCAGCTTCTAGATCTTGTGCTTCCGATCTGGCATGCTCTTTGCTGGTGCTCAAGGGATTTACCATCCTTCTTTTTTCTGCAGCATCCTCCTCCAGCCTTCTTG
This sequence comes from Methanosaeta sp. PtaB.Bin018, assembly GCA_002067755.1. Classification (GTDB taxonomy): domain Archaea; phylum Halobacteriota; class Methanosarcinia; order Methanotrichales; family Methanotrichaceae; genus Methanothrix. The sequence goes on along the minus strand of MVQH01000100.1, from coordinate 208 downwards.
CTTTTTCTTCATGTTCCCTGATCATCTTATCAGCTTTTTCTTTAGAGTATCCATTAGCCATTTTACCTCGCGGGAGCGGAGAGGGCAAAGTGAGAAGGCCCCACCCTTCAGGGTGGGGATGAAAACGGAGCCGTCCCCTTATAACATGTCTATCAATAACTATTTAAGCAATTAATGCGCGCATATTAATAATGCTTAAGGCCTACAA
>MVQH01000099.1 GCA_002067755.1 Methanosaeta sp. PtaB.Bin018 | reverse complement strand
TAGGGGAGTTGCAGCCTCCATCACAAGGATGTGCTCTCTGAGCCCTGGATAAACCTTCTCTGCCATGGAGATGAGCTGATCTGTCATCGCATTCTTCTTTTTGTAGTACGCCTCGTTCCTCTCCAGATAGCTGGCTACCCCCCACGCATCCTGCAGGTTCTCTACACGAAGAGGCGTTCCAATTGTCACAATCTGCTTGCCGCCTTCGGCAAGAGACGGATCGAGGAGAGTGTAATTGGTCAATCCTGCAAAAGAAGTGCCCGCTTTCGGCCCGCTATCCGGCTGCTCCGGGAGGATGCCGATCTCAAAGCAGGAGCGAAGATCCTCTGGTACCTGGAACTTTTCATCCAGCCCCAGGTAGACCTGGAAGTAGGACCAGCTGGCAGTCATCTGTTTGAAGCTGTCCAGAAACTCCCTAGGTAGATTTTCTTCACCCACCATCTCAAGGAACGTTAAGGTTGCATCGGCATTGGAGACTACGCATCTGGATTTAATCCGACTTCCATCCTCCAGCTCCACTCCCCGAGCTTTGCCATCCTCGACGATGATCTTTCTCACTCGGGACCCAACCCGGACTTCTCCTCCGTTCTGTGATATCGCTAGGGCCAGAGCCTGGGAAAGGTTTCGGGAACCGCCACTTATCCAGTAGCTCTTCTCCAAGAAGACCTCCCTCATGGCTGCAGCATATTTGAGCAGGTCGATCTGAGAGAGGTCCAGGCCGCAGTAGGCGATTGGAGCATATAGGCAGAGGAAGATCCTCTGATCAATGAAATAGGACTGGAAGACCGAGAGGATGGACTTTTTGGAGATGTCGGAAAGCTCTGATGAAAGACCTTCTGAGAAGAGTGGTTTGGTCTTGGTATCAGGCAGGAGTTCCCAGAGCCGGTTAAGGTACCCGAAGAACTTCCTCACGCTCTCCTTCTCCTCTGGGAACTGGTGAATGAGGATATTCATGAAGCGGCCCTGATCCATACAGAAGTCCACGGTCCTATCAGGGAGCACGAGCTTCATGATTGTGCCTGAGATATCGACGAACCGAACATCGTTCTCGGCCCCCAAATCTCTCAGGATTTGAGTTATGATTCCATTCACTCCACATCCGGCTATGGCATGAATCGAGGCCTCGAAGTCGAAGAGATCGCCATCCGGAGCACGGCGCTGAAACGACGTGGCATAGCCTCCAACGCTATGGTGCTGCTCGAATAATATTACATGGCAGCCTCGCTTCGCTAAGTGGGCAGCGCAGCTAAGGCCGCCTAAGCCCCCTCCTATCACTATTGCATCGAATTTTTCGTTCTCAGATTCGTTCATGCTTTCTCATGCTTGTACAGACACATTCGTCATGGTCAATCCCCAGGCGGTCAGAGGATGGATCTCGAAGCCCTTCACCGTCTTTTTGGAGGCCACAACATCGTATTCGTATACCAGAGGCACCACCGCGGCCTCTTGCATCACAATCATTTGCACTTCGCCGAAGTCCTTATTTGCGACTTTGGCATCGCTGGTGGTCAGCGCCTCATCCAGCAGAGCGTCTACTTGGCTTTGGTGCTCTCTGGTCATGTTGAGTCCGGGCTTGAAGCCTCCAGAGGAGCCGAATGCGTCGCTCAAGAGGTGGCTTGCATCGCAGTCCCATGGGGAGTTAAAGTCCATCAGCAGCTCATACTGCCCGCCAAGATATGTGGACCAGTAGCTGGCATAATCGATCGGCTTCAGCTCGACCTTGAGTCCAACCTTCTTGAGCTGCTCTTGCAGTGCTTCAGCCATTGTGATGTAATGCGGCTGAAATCCCAGGCCGGACGGTACGTATGTCAGGTTGATGCTGACGGTTTTACCATCTCTGTCAAGGTAGCCGTCGCCGTTCGTGTCCTTTAGCCCTGCATCGGCCAGCAGTTGCTTTGCCTTTTCAGCGTCGTAGGAGTATCCGGCAGATTCATCGCACCAGGAGATTACGGGAGAGATGAAGCTCTTGGCAGGCTTGGCCAGACCGTCGCATACATGCTCTACCAGATCGTCCTTGTTTATGGCATAGTTTATGGCCTGTCTGATCCTGATATCGTTCAAAGGTGCTGCCATGGCGTTGACCTTCAGATCCGCTACCCTTGGAGAGAGCTTCACCAGCACCTGAAGATCGGGGCGGGCCTGCAAAGATGCCACCTCGGAAAGGGGAACAGCGTAGATCAGGTCGACCTCTCCGCTCTCCAGGGCCATGACCTTAGTGCTGGGATCGAGAATTGTTTTGATGGTGAGCTTATCCAGCTTGGGAGCCTCTCCCCAATACGCGTCGTTTCTTTCCAGCTCCAGGCTCTGCATTGGAACAATGCTCACAAATTTGAAGGGACCGGTCCCATCAGGCTTGCCATAACCCTTCATCTTGGGAGACACAATCGCCAGCCCCGGGTTGGATAGCCTTCCTGGTAATACGCTCAGTGGCTTGTTTGTGGCGATGTCCACTGTGTATTCGTCCACTACCTTGACCTGATCAGGGCTGGATATATTGAGACGGCTTGAGAGAACATTGGAAAACAGAGGGTCTTTAAGCCAATTCTCAAAGGCACTTCGCACTGCTTCGGCATTAAAGGGACTGCCGTCATGGAATTTTACGCCCTCCCGCAGATGGAAACGCCAGGTTCTGTCGTCCATTCGCTCCCAGGACTGGGCTAGGCCGGGCTGTATCTTCATATCGTTATCTACGAAAAACACCCATGACCCAAGGTCACCCATGTGAATGAAAATGGACCTTTGCGAGAACCATTTTCATACCGAGTTGGTAGCTTTCGCAAGCCCTGGGATGATGTGAGGATGATACTGAGTTAGCATTGTCCTCACTGGCCATCGGCGCTCAAAGTCACAAAGGATATCTTACAGTCATTCGAACAGGTTCACTTCCACATTCACTCCTTCCTCTAATCCCTCCAACTCCTCGGGGACGATCACATATCCGTCAGCTCTAGCAACTGAGCTGAGGATGCTCGCGCCCGAAATCATGATGGGTTCAGCAGTTCCATCCTTGAGGGCCACCCTTACCACGCTCAGATATCCCGGTCGTGAGGGAATCTTGCGCGCTAGCCTGGCCCGGATTTTGGGAAGAAAATCACTCTGATGTGCCATCTTCTTCAGAGCCGGTCTTATATACAGATAGAGATCAGCGAGGGCGGCCACAGGATAGCCGGGGAGGCAGACCACAAGAGTGCTGCCTACCTGGGCAAATGCTGTGGGTTTTCCGGGCTGAATGCGTATTCCATGAACGAATAGCTCTCCCATCTCATTTAGAACGCGAGGCGCGAAGTCTTTCTCACCTACAGATGTTCCGCCAATCATTATGATCATATCTGCATCCTGGTTCGATGCTACTGCATCGCGAATCTTCTCTGGATCGTCCGGGACGATATCACTTCGTTTGGCAAATGCACCCCACTTTTCCACATAAAGCTCCGTCATGAGGCCGTTGATCTCATATGCCTCTCCGGTCTTCAAGGGTCCGCCCCCGATGGGGACAAGCTCGCTTCCTGTTGGGATTATTGCGACTTTGGGCCTATCATAAACCTGCACGCTGCAAATCCCAAGAGCAGAGAGAAGTGCAATGTCAGGCGGCCTGAGAGCATGGCCATCTCGAAAAACCACGTCTCCTTGGCGGATGTCTTCACCGATGCGGGAGACATTTCTGTAGGCATGAACCTCTGCAGTGATCTCCAGGGCATCTTCGCGTAGCCTCGAGTCCTCCAGCATCACTACTGCATCGTAGTCCTCTGGCACCTCCATGCCCGTTCTGATGGGCAGGAAATCCTCCAGAAAAACTGGCGATGAAGGCCTTGCACCTTTTGTGTCGGTCGATCTGACTGCATAGCCGTCCATAGCTGCTCGCTCAAAACCCGGAAGGTCTACTTGGGAGATGATATCCTGCGAGGCAACTCGCCAGGATGCCTCCTTGCATGCTAGGGTCACAGTACGCTTGACCGGATGGCAGTGTTCAAGCAGCGCCTCTTTTGCCTTGGATGCACCCGAAAAACGTTTGAACATGCGGATAAGAACGAAGCTGCTGAGGAATATATCCTTTTGTATATGTTCTATATATCCTGTGAAAGCTTGATATAATGAAACGAGGGAGGGGATGAGCAGATATCGAGAAAAAAGACGAATTGGGTGGATGATTCAATGGATGCAGTTGTCTGGTTGGAGGAGGTCGGAAAGGATGATCTTTCCATAGTAGGCGGCAAGGGTGCCAGCCTCGGTGAGATGATAAATATCGGTGTCCCGGTACCAGGCGGATTTGCAGTAACCGCTCAGGCCTTCAGGGATTTTATCAATAGAGCGGGCATCGCCCAGAAGCTCTTCGAGGTCCTCAATGTGGATGTCAATCAGGAATCCGAGCTTCACAAAGCAGAGAAGGCTGCAAAGAAGCTCATCATGGATGCCAAGGTGCCCGAGGACATTGAGCAGGCGATAAAGTCCCGTTATGAAGAGCTTTGCAAGCGCGAAGGAAAGCAGGTATTCGTTGCGGTAAGATCCAGTGCCACCGCCGAGGATCTGCCTGATGCAAGCTTTGCAGGCCAGCAGGAGACTTACCTCAATGTGCGCGGCGCAGAGGATGTCTTCAATGCCGTACGCAAATGCTGGGCCTCCCTTTACGGTGCCAGAGCCATCTTCTACCGAGTCGAGCAGGGATTCGAACACGACAAGGTCAACCTGTCTGCCATTGTGCAAAAGATGGTGGACTCAGAGAAATCGGGTGTGATGTTCAGCTCTCAACCGAGCACAGGCGAGCCGCTTGTGGTTATCGAAGGTGCCTGGGGTCTCGGCGAGGCTGTGGTAAGCGGCAGTGTTTCTCCCGATAACTATGTCGTGGACAGAAAGACCAAGAGCATCGTCAGCAAGTACATCGCAACAAAGGAGATCATGATCATCAAGGACCCAAAGACCTTGAAGACCGTCACCGTCAAAGTCCCTGCAAAGAAGAAGGAGGCTGCAGTGCTCAAAGATAGCGAGGCTGTAGAGCTGGCCGAGTACGCCGAGATGCTGGAAAAGCATTATGGCATCCCGCAGGATATCGAGTGGGGAGTGGAGAAGAACAAGATCTACATCCTCCAGTCCAGGCCTATTACCACCATCAATAACGCTAAGAAGTCTGCAGCTCAAGTTGAAGGCAGTGGCAAGGTGCTGCTAAGCGGCCTTGGGGCAGCTCCTGGCATGGCCACGGGTATTGTGAGAATTATCAACAGCGGCAGAGACTTGGACAAGGTCTCGCAGGGCGACATCATGGTCACCAAGATGACCATGCCAGACATGGTTCCGGGCATGAAGCGCGCTGGAGCGATTGTGACAGATGAAGGCGGCATGGCCTGCCACGCTGCGATCGTGAGCCGCGAACTGGGGTGCCCTGCAGTCGTAGGAACCAAGAAGGCAACATCCATTTTGAAGGACGGCATGGAGATAACAGTAGATGGCGGCAAAGGTTTAGTCTATGAGGGCCGCATCGCCGTCGCCGATGCACCCAAGCCCGCTGCTGCGGCATCTAGCGTTGTTGTATCCAAGCCAATCACTGCTACTGAGATCAAGGTCAATATCAGCGAGCCAGATAGAGCTGGGGCTGCAGCAGCAACCTTGGCGGACGGCGTAGGTCTCTTGCGAATAGAGCACATGATCCTGGGCCTGGGAAAGACCCCCAACTGGTATATCAAGAATGGCAAGACGGAGGAATATATCGACGAGCTGGTGAAGGGCATCAAGACGGTGGCCGATGCATTCTATCCCAAGCCCGTGTGGGTACGAACGCTTGACGCTCCCACAGACGAGTTCAGGGCCATGGAAGGCGGCGAGGGCGAGCCACACGAGCACAACCCAATGCTCGGCTGGCGGGGCATCAGGCGCGACCTGACTGAGACTGAGCACTTCCGCCTCGAGGTGAGGGCCTTCAAGAAGCTTCATGAGATTGGCCTTTCCAATGTTGGCATCATGCTCCCAATGGTGCAGCACGTCAGCGAGTTTCAGAAGGCCAAGGCCATCATGGTCGAAGAGGGACTGGACCTGGAGAGGATCGATGTGGGCATTATGGTCGAGACGCCCGGAGCAGCCCTCACTATCGAAGACTTCATAGAGGATGGGATCGACTTCGTGTCCTTCGGAACCAACGACCTGACTCAGTATACCTTGGCAGTCGACCGTAACAATGAGAACGTGGCAGGGCTCTATACCGAGCTCCATCCAGCCATCCTGAAGCTCATCGAGTTCGTGGTGGAGCGCTGCAACGAGGCAGGAGTTAAGACCTCGATCTGCGGCCAGGCAGGGTCGTATCCAGAGATGGCAAAGAGGCTCGTTGAGATCGGCATCACAAGCATCTCGGCAAATATCGATGCTGTGGCAACCGTCCGGGAGACAGTGGCAAGGTCAGAGAAGATCCTGATGCTGAGGGCCCTGAGGAACAGAGATTGAGCAAGAACTTCAAGTGAGCAAGAGATGAGAGACGAAGCCCTTCCGGAGGATGAGGTAATTCGCATCCTAATGGAGATGAAGGAGCGCGACTTTAGCTACGATCGATTCTTCTCCACCATGTGCACAAGGCCCCATCCCATTGCCGTGAGGGCACACGACATGTTTTTAGAGACGAATCTCGGCGACCCAGGCCTTTTTCCAGGGGTTGCCGATCTGGAGCAGCGCGTTGTTCGAATGCTCGGTGAGCTGCTGGGTTGCAGCAATGCAGCCGGCTACATCTCCACAGGTGGCACTGAGTCCAACATCCAGGCCATTCGGGCGGCCAGAAACGAGGCTGGCAAAAAAGACGGCAACATAGTCGTGCCAGCCTCAGCGCATTTCTCCTTCGACAAGATCGGAGACCTGCTCTGCCTGGAGGTGCGCAAGGCTGAACTGGATGAGTGCCTCAGGGCTGATCTGGCATCGGTGAGATCCTTGGTAGATGAGCGGACTGTGGCTCTGGTAGGAATCGCCGGCACCACTGAGTTTGGACAGGTGGATCCCATAGAGGGCCTTGCCAAAATTGCTCTAGAGCGCAAAATTCATCTGCATGTGGATGCGGCCTTTGGAGGCTTTGTCTTGCCATTTCTGGAGGGCGATTGGCGCTGGGATTTCCGAGTGCCTGGGGTCTCGTCCATCACCATCGATCCCCACAAGATGGGCATGAGCACCATTCCAGCTGGTGGCCTTCTCTTCCGCGAGCAGGAGTGCTTGAGCCACCTCGAGACCGAGACGCATTATCTTACCAAGGCCAGGCAAGCCTCTTTGACTGGAACCAGGAGCGGTGCAGCAGCAGCGGCCACCTATGCCGTGATGATGCACCTTGGGCGCGAAGGGTTCAAAGAGACCGTCCGCTACTGTATGAATCTGACGCATCACCTTGTGTCGGGTGCGAGGAAAATCGGCGTTGAGCCATTGATCGAGCCCACAATGAATGTGGTGGCTTTGCAGGTTCCATCTCCTGCCAGGGTGCGAGAGGAGCTGATGAAACGCGACTGGCATGTATCCATGACACGTGAGCCAAAGAGGGCTTTGCGGCTGATTTTGATGGGACACATGACCCATGAGAACATCGACCTGTTCCTAAAGGATTTGGAGGATGTGTTGAGGAGGTAGCTTGCAAGCAAAATGCGAACTGCGTGGGCTTGGATGCCCAAACGTCCGCCCAAGAGGACGGCAGATCGAGGGCATGTATACAGCTACTGCCTCCATTTGATGCTGTCGCCCTTCATCTTTATGATTCCATTCTTTTCGAGCGACCTGGCCATCTCCTCTGCAGCTCTGCAGCCGTCTATCTCCAGGAGGTTCCCCTTGTTCTCCATCTGAAATTCGCACCTTTTTGCGAAGGTCTCCATATTTACCTTTCCCGAAGAGGGCTCAGCCAGCTCCGAGATCAGCTTTCCCAGGAAGAAAAGGCGCGCGTATTCCTCATGATATTCCTCCTCAAACTCCTCGTCTATCTCCTCGGAGAAGATCGCAGTGAATTCATCGACGAAGACCTCGGCCATTGGATAAACAGTAAAGGAGGTGGTCGTTTTAGCGAGGCGACTTTCATCATCCTCTATTTCATCAGCAAAGATGCGCACAACAGGATCATCGAGGCGGCTTACTGGGAATTCGCCAATCCGGATATCATTTCTTTCCAGGACAGATTCTATGAAGGAAGTTGCATTGGTTAAATCCAGCAGATCCGACATCAGATTGGGGTGCTCGCGGCTCTTTGCCTCCCGCTCTTCATCAGAGTATGTGCCTTCAAGCATCTCGCCGAAGATCTTCCTCTTCTCATGCACCTGGGGGTCCAGTTCGAGTTCAAGCTTCTCAGAGTAGTTCTCAGCAGTGGCACCTTCGGCCAAAACCTTCCGGAAAGCATCCATATACCGTGCGTATCTGCCAAATCTCTTCTCGTCAATCTCTTCTTTTATCTCGCTCATCTTCCCATCAAGGTAGTGGAAAAGCTCTATCTGAGATTCGGTGAATGTTCTGACATCAACCTTAAGTCCAGCATCCCTCAGGTAATCTGCGATATCCCTTGCCTCATCCACGTCGTATTCTCCAAGCTTGAACATAGGCATGGGATATGACTTTCTGGTTTAATAACCTTAGCTCCCATCATTCAGGGAATACATTCTACTGATAACCAGAATGCGTCTTCCAGCAAAGACATGCCTGAACAAGAGATGCACGAGCTCTACAAGAAAAGGGAACGAGTCGAAAAGATGTTTGACGCCTACAAAAATGTCTTGGACGCTGATAGGTCATATCTGCAGGATGATGAAAGCGTGTTCGGGCATGTATTCATCTCTTTTCTGTCACTCTATGCATACTGCAAGCTTGAGGAGATGCTTTAAGAGGGCTGGACTCAGCAGGAAGATGTCTCCCATGGATCTGCTGGCTGCAGTACAGTAAGGTCTACCATGTAGAGATTGGTGATAGGGACTTGATTTCAGAGGTTCCAAAAAAAGGTCATGGACATTTAGAAGAGGCTTGGAGCGCATGTATCCCCTACTGAATGAGAGTTAAGGTTAGCAATTAGGTGCGGGGGATGGGATTCGAACCCACGAACACCTTCGTGACTGGACCCTGAATCCAGCGCCTTTGACCTGGCTTGGCAACCCCCGCGCCAAAAGGCAGCCAATCTCATGCACTTGTAGTATTTAATAGTATTCCGCCATCCACCTCGAATTGAGAGGATAAAAAAATCTAACCCACCTCCTCCGCCTGAAAAATCACCCCTCGCCTCTCCAGCTCCGCCATCAGCTCCTCCATGAAGACGCCGCGCCCGGGCACGCGCTCATGTTTGGCTTCGCCCACGAGCCCTCCCTCATAGCCGCAGCTGGTCGTGTAAACGCCACAGCTAGGGCTCCCGGCAATTCCGACGATGCGCAGTCGCGTCCCCCTGCGGACAAGCATCTCCAGCAAATCAGCGTAATGAGCGATGAGCATTCGACAAAAGCGCCTGAACTTCGGCAGATCCAGTTGATTCCTCGTCACAGCCCAGCGCTCCGGCCCCAGGTACAAGAACTCCGGGCAAGGCAGCTGCACAGTCGGTCCCGCCACGCGGTATGGTATCGGCTGCAGGCCTCGCACTCTCGTCAGAGGATTTAAGAGACAGTGTGCTGCGACGAGGATCTCCACATGATCGCAGTTAGACGACATCACCTTCTTGTCCTGTCCTTGATGTACTTGTAGAACCTGATGCCGTCCATATCGTCGTAGAATATGATGCTCTCCGCCTTCTCGCCGACCTTCAGCTTCAGAGTGTTGTTATGGAACTCATCCACATACTCCACGCCATCGATCGCATCCAGCGGAATGCTCTGCACCCTGTCCCAGGCAAGGCCTGGCCTGATGAAATGCACGCTCTTCCTGGTGGTGACCAGATATCCCAGGACCTTGTCAAGCATGCCCATCCTGGCGATGGTGAGCATCTGTTCAGTGGCCTGGCTGCGCAATAGGGCAGGAGCGATGAGCACCGGATCCTCGCCCTGCTCGGCCAGCCTCTTCACTGCTCGTCCTAGCTTCTTTGGAATCTCCAGGGAACCGGCCGAACCCTGCTCTTTTATGCTTTCCGCCATCCTCAGGTGACTATTCTTTCAAGGCAGTCATTCTCCAATGCGATCCTGACCTCACGCGCCAGCCGCCGTCCAGTTGACATGTTAGTGCGCCACAGGGCGTTTCCATATGGATGCCCTACTGCCATGTGCACATTGGTGCCTCCTCCAATCCTCGGCGCAACATCATAGATGTAGAAGTTGAGGTCTTTGTCCACACAGGTCTGAAGGCAGAATGGTCCGATGATGCCCGGTCTGTAGTACTCCTGCGTCGCTTGGACATAACGCTCAGCAAGCTCGAAGGCCTTCCCCAGGAGCGACTCGCGCAGAGTTGCAGAGTTGTGTCCGCAGACTGTGTACTCGGGATTTATCTGATTCTCATTTAGCGTCATCTGCTGAGGTGCAGGCAGGCGGCAGTGGCCGTCGAGGGATGTCTCGAAGCGCCAGTCGATGCCCATGAGCTCAATTCGCTCGGTGATGGGCGAGTAGAAGAAGTCGAGGTTGAATACAGGTCCTATGATGTAGCGCTCGATCCTGGCCAGCTCAATTCCATCCTGATCGATAACATTCTGGCGCAGCAGCAGCTCGGCCTTCTGACAGTATTCCTCGTAGGAGGCGGCAGTGAAAAAGCCCCTCTCCAAAGTCTTCACAGCATGGGGCAGCTTGACCATGACCAGCTGATTGATATCCTCGGCCTCTATCGGCTCAGGGTAAGGCAGGCCTGCCTTTTCCAGGATCCAGTAATAATCCCTCTTGTCGCCGCGCTCCTCAGATCGCAGCAAATTCCTGGAGCCAAGCAAGGGCAGCCTGAACTGATCCTCAACCGCATCGATGCCGCAGTAGGAGGTAAAGGACCTGTTGGGCACGAAGAGAACGCTCTTCTCCTCTAGAAGATCCTGGTTCTCATTTTCCAGTATCTGCGAAAACTTCTTGAGCATCATGACCTCGTCGATCATACCTACTACGATCTTTCCCTTCTTGTCCCGCCCGGCCCGGAAGTACTTGACATAGGGCTTCTCCCTGCCCTCCTGGCATACAGCCAGCGTCTTGAAACCCTCTTCAACTGCGCCGTCTGCCGTGTCCAGGGCAGAGTGGGACGCAATCATCCCAATTCGCAGATCTTCGAGATCGTATCCCTTCAAGACCTCCAGAACCTTGCTGCGATCTATCAAGTTAGAGCACCTCAAAATAATTGTATTGGTCCGTCATATTTCCATCCTAATTTATCAAGATGACCCTGCCTGGATGAAGAGTTCGCCCTTTCCATTCTCCACCAAGTCTCCTGCATACTTTTGATATTTTTCGCCACCAATCGTCACAATCTCTAGCTTCTGGTAGCCTGGCAGGACTTTAGCCTTGCCGTTTACAATTATAGCTCCTTTGGTCATCTCTGCGCCTGGCAGATGACAACTGCCTCCGATGAAGATTGTGCCACCCTGGTTTGCCGCGCCTGGGAAATCGCCTGCATTGCCAGCCACACGAATGTTGCCGCCGCAAAGGTGCTCGCCCAGGTATGCACCTGCATTGCCCCTTATCTCAATCTCTCCGCCACGCATGCCGCACCTCTCGCCCCTGTAGCCTGCGCCAGCGTAGTTTCCGGCATTCCCCTCGACGATAATGGATCCACCCCGCATCTCTCTGCCAAGCCAGTCATCAGCATTGCCGAGAATTCTCAATCTCCCTCCTTTCATATTATTTCCGGCATGCATGCCAACGCTGCCAGTCACATCAACAGTCCCTGCCGTCATGCCTTCCGCGATCCGCTTGACGCGCGAGAAGTCGCCTTCAAGTCTTAAGGCAGTCTCCTCTGGCTTGACTGGGCCTTCGTCCCCCACGACCCGGAAAAGATCTGAGATCCTTCTCTTGCGGTTTCCCTGCCACACATCCAGACCACATATCTGCTCCAGCGACAAAGGAGCAAAAATATCTGGCGATAATATCTCGGCCTCCACTGATATCCGAATGGGCGCGAGAGGAGCGATGACGATGTTCCTCACTCAAGCCACCTCCTTCAATGGTTCAGCTCCAAGACCTGCCTTTATAACTTTGGGATTGGTAACATAAACGTCCTGCACTGCATAGTTGGACATCTGCACGCTGTAATACCTCTCGAACTTATCTCGCAGGTCCACCATAAGGCGGTCCATATCAGCCTGCAGCGCGGCTGCATCCACCCAGTATGTCTTTCCGCGTGGCGTTGCAATGATCTCTCCATCTTTGCAGACCACTATGCCGGACTTTATGGTGTACTTCGCAGTGGCCAGCGCCTTCTTGACTGTGGCATGTTCTTTGCTGGCATCTACTTCTTCGGGCGACAGATTGTAAATGGAGACGTCCCCGTCAGCGCCAAGCCCGAGGTGCCCCTTATCCTCCAGTCCAAGAATGCGCGCGGGTGCGGCTCGGGTCATGATGGCAATTTCACTCCAATCCATCTCTCGCTCAATGCCTCCCAACGAGGTCCTCTTGGACAGCTCAGCATGCAGTGTGGCCATCTCAGAGTCGCGTTTCGGCTTGCTCATAAGCAGCGCTATGACCTCAGGATAGTTTACGAATGGGCTGCCATTGGGGCTGTCTGTGGTCATGAGCACCTTCCATGGGTCTTCTGTCAGAAGTGCCAGCTCCAGGCCGATGGCCCACTGAACTGCATTGACCAGCATCTTGCGCAAGTAAACCATTGGCACGACGCCACTTGACTCCTCCAGCTCGATATCATGGTTGGACCATTTATTGTGGGTCAGACGTGCGTTGCCGTATTCCAAGGGCGCATCAGCAGTCATGGTTGTCGCCGCTCCAAAGAGGAGCTGGCCCATGTCCATGGTGGCATGATCGTGTCGGTTGAGGTAATCTGCGATGACAGATGCTTTCGACTCGAAATCGCGCCAGCTTGTGCCGCCATAAGCTGAAAACTGCATGTGTGTGACATGTACCGCCTGTCTCATGCGGCTGGGCTTGATGTCTTTTAGCGCCTCCAGCGTCTCCAGGGCTGTGGTGTAGTTGCCAGGCTTCCCCAAGTTGTTGAAGTGCAGATGAATGGAATGAGGCAAGCGCAGCATCTCATTTGCCTCGGCCAGTGCATGAATGATCTCTGCAGGCGTCACATCGAAGTTGGGAACTGGATCATAGAGCCCCTTCACATTGGAGCCGAAACCCCAGGCTTCTCCGCCACCTGGATTGACGATCTTTATGCCGTAGCCTCGGGCCGCACGCAGGCCCCAGGCCACGTAGGCTGCCAGCTTGGCGATGTCCTTGTCATGAACGCACTCCATGACCTCCCAGTTGTTGCCGAACAGGGTAAGAGCGCCTTTGTCCAGGATGGGAATTTCTTCCAGCTCCTCGTGAGTGTGCCGAGCTTCGATGATGGGCGTGGCCGCCTCGAAGGCCGTAGTATAGCCCATGCGAGCATAACGATAGCCCATGGCGTAGCAGTTGGGAACTGTATAGCCCGTGGATGGTCTGCAGACACCACTGCGAGGTTCAGTGCCCAACCTGGAGTCGTCCGGCCTCATTATTCTGCCTGTGTTCATTTTTTTGCCGGCAATGTGTGTGTGGGCATCAACACCTCCTGGCATGACCAGCAGCCCTCGTGCATCGATCACCTCGCCCTTTGCATCCTCAACGATTCTGCCACCATCGATGCAGATGTCCATCTCCTCACCGAAGATGCCGTTTGCAGGATCGTAGACAATTCCGCCTCTAATTATCATCTTTCAAGCCCCCCCTTGCATTCTCATCGCAGATCTCAAACTTCGCACGCACTCCAGGATGCCATCTAATATCTCCTCGTCGCTGGGATAGCTGGAGTTCACGAGCTTTCTCATGCGTAGCGCCAGGCCGTCCATACGGTAGGCAGTGCCCTCCGCCTCTACTCCAGCGATGGCAGATGGTATTACCACATCTGCCAAAAGGGTGGTTGGGTTCTCATAGGGATCAATCTGGATGATGGGCATCTTCGCCAGCTCTTCTACAATCTTTCGAGGAAAGTTGGATGCAGGATCAGCTGCGATTATCAGTGCCGCATCTGTATCGGCTTTAGCCAAAAGATCGCATGCCGCAGTCTCTCCTGGGTTGAAGTAAGGCGCTTGGCGCGTGAAGTCAACGGACATGGGATACCCTGATGACCAGGCCAAGACCTGCCCGATTCCCCCTACATTGTAATGGCCACGCATAGGCATGATCACAAATTTGGTATGAGAGTTCAGATCGGCCACCAGGGAGAGAGCATTGTCTATATTTTTATACCGACCGCGGCTGTGCGTAATTCCCAGCCCGAAGAACACAGCACCGAATTTTGCCGCCAACAGCATCTGTGCAAGGCTGGCTAACTCCTTTTTGGCGACACCTCCCACCTCATCTGGCACAACGTCGCCCTTTCCAGCCACGAGCATTCTCAGAGCTGAGATCACCTCATAATCGGTACCAGGCTGAATGATGACCTGCTTGTCTGCGTTCTTCGAGGTTCTCGTCTCGCGGACATCCACCACAATTATCCTCTTCGCAGAGCGTCCTTCGGGCGTGAACCGACCACATGCATTGGAGGAATAACGCAGAGAATGCCTGGGATGGGCCTCTGCAGGATTACAGCCCCAGAAGACGATGGTATCGGCCCTGTTCTTCACCTGGCCAAGCGTCGCTCCAGGCAGCCCCTTCTCTTCAATGCCTATGACCGACGGCCCGTGGCATACGGTGGCCGTGGAATCGAGAACCCCGCCAACCTCCTCTGCAAGGAGGATGCCCTTCTTCTGGGCTTCGCACACTGTGGAGGCCCACCCGTAGAGCAGAGGTTTACTGGCTGCCAGAAGGATCTCGGCTGCCCGCTCGTAAGCCTGCTGGTAGCTCACCTCCTTCAGCTCCCCGTCTTTTCGCACCATGGGGCTGCGGATCCGTTCATGTCCCATGATCTTGCTGGAGCCCAGGCGGCAGGCATGCCTGACCCTCTTCACATTATTCTCTTCCACTTCCACGTTGATATCATCGCATAGACATCCACAAAATGAGCAGATCGCGTCTTCTACCATCATGCCTCAGCCCTCTGAACGCTGCCAAATAGTTCTCGAATATCCATAATTGGAGAGTTCGTGGCTTCTATGTCGATCTCCACGCCCTTGAACTGGGGCGTGCCACAACCGCCTGTGTCCGGCCCGATAAGGATGTTTGCCCAGGGGCCCATGGGAACGAATACAATTCCCTTGCGCAGCCCATCGTCCACTCGAGGCGAGAGAACAGTCTTGCCGAACTCATTTTTAAGCAGAATGTTCTTGCCATCTGAGAGACCAAGGAGGTCGTAATCCTCTTTTGATAAATGGCATGACGAAGCCGCCTTGAAGAAGTCCTCAGACATTTTGGACTCGCAATTGGCACCTTGTGCCAAAGTGCGGCCAGAGATCATGATCGCTCTCAATTGAAAACCACCTAATTGACTGATTGATCTTTTACCCTTCGTGCATTACTTTAATATATACCATTCTCATTGGATGGTAGTTCACCGTTGGAGTTGAGCATTTTGGCGGGCAGAGCTTGGAGGTTTGGAGATGATATCGATACCGATGCGATCATCCCAGGACGCTATCTAGTAATAAATGATCCCCGCGAGCTTGCTCTGCATCTATTTGAAGGCGTCAGGCCGCAGATGGCAGTGCAGGTTCGTGCGGGCGACATTGTTGTGGGAGGAGAGAACTTCGGCTGTGGCTCTTCCCGGGAGCATGCGCCTTTAGCCCTGAAAGGGTCGGGCGTATCTGCAGTGGTGGCAAAATCCTTTGCAAGAATTTTCTTTCGAAATGCAATCAATATCGGCTTGCCTTTATTCATCTGCTCCGAGGTGGACAAGATCCATGACGCAGATCCAATTGAGATCGATATGGCCGGCGGAGTGATACACAACCTGGCAAGCGGCGAGTCGTATAAAACTACGCCGCTTCCAAGTTTCCTGAGGGATATCGTCGATGCGGGCGGCCTGATAGAATACACAAAAAGACAGGTGTGCGGTGTGAAGGCATGAATTACAAAGTACCTGTTATCCCCGGCGATGGCATAGGTCCAGAGATCATAGCCGAGGGCAAGAAGGTCCTGGAGGCGGCGGCAGATAAGCATGGCTTCTCTTTGGACTGGATAGAGTATCCTCTGGGGGCTGAGCATTTTTTACAGACAGGAGAACTTGTAAACGAGGAGACCCTCAAAGAGCTGAGCAAATATCGCGCCATTTATCTCGGGGCCATAGGAGACCCCAGGGTGAAGCCAGGCGTCCTGGAAAAGGGCATTCTGCTCACCATGCGCTTCTACCTCGATCAGTACGTAAACCTTCGGCCCGTCAAGCTCCTCGAGGGCGTCTGGACCCCATTAAAGGACAAGGGCCCCAAGGACATCGATTTCGTCGTTGTGCGGGAGAACACCGAGGATTTCTATATCGGGATCGGCAGCCGTGCGCGCCGCGGGCGAAGCCATGCCACATTTGATGTCCGAAGGAATTTATACAGCATAAAGTTCGGCCTGGATATCGATTCTGATAGCGAGGAGATCGGCTACCAGATAGGCGAGGTCAGCAAAGAGGGCTGCAAGAGGGTCATAAAGTATGCTTTCGACCTGGCCATGAAGAGAAGAATGCAGGTCTCAAGCGTAGACAAAGCCAATGTGCTGAGCGACATTTACGGCTTTTGGAGAGAGGTCTTCCTGGAGGTGGCGAAGGACTATCCGCAGGTCAAGCACGACTTCAACTTCGTGGATGCCATAACAATGTGGTTTGTAAAAAACCCGGAGTGGTTCGACGTAATAGTTGCTCCAAATATGTTTGGGGACATCATCACAGATCTTGGAGCAATGATCCAGGGAGGCCTGGGCCTGGCACCTGGTGCCAACCTGAATCCCGAAGGCACTAGCATGTTCGAGCCAATTCATGGTTCTGCGCCCAAGTACAAAGGACAGAACAAGGTCAATCCAGTTGCCACTATATGGGCTGGCGCCATGCTCTTGGAGCATTTGGGCGAGGGTGCTGCTGCAAAAGACGTGGTAGCAGCCATTGAGCGGAACCTATATGAAGGCAGGATAAAGACATACGATCTTGCAGGAAGCTCAACCACCTCCGAGGTCGGCACAGAGATAGCCCGTCTAGTGGGAGTTGTCTAAGGGAAAAAGCTTTATGTGGGATGCTGGAATTCCACATTTAGTGCGGTGGAAAAGGCTTAAGGGATGCCAGGACGAGGGGGCTCGTAGCTCAGTTAGGCAGAGCGTCTGGCTTTTAAGTTTTTGCATGAAGATACCAGGTGGTCGAGGGTTCAAATCCCCCCGAGCCCGTTTGGAGTCTCCTTGAGCCTATGCGCTGCTCCTTCCAGCGAGAAGGTGGTTCTAATGACCAAATTTGCCGTAAAAGATCATGAAATGGTTCCGGAACATGTGCTGCTCACCCCGGAAGAGGGTGCTCAGGTACTGAAAAGCTTTGGCATTGAAGCGCCTCATTTGCCCAAGATTCATGTGAGCGATCCTGCTGCCAAAGAGATCGGGGCCAAAGTTGGCGATATAATAAAGATCATTCGAAAGAGTACGACGGCTAAACAATCGATCTTTTACCGGCTGGTAATTGACTAAAGGTGGTCTTTTGCTCGATAGAAATGTTCTATATAGCTCCTATTTTACCCGGGACAAGCTGGTGCATCACCACATAAACTCCTTCAACGATTTCATCGATAGAGGTCTACAAAAGGTCATAGACGAAGTTGGGATCATCGAGACCAATATAGAGAATACCTATGTAAAGCTTGGCAAGATCCGGGTGGAGAAGCCCATGGTGCGCGAAGCTGACGGCTCCATAGAGAAGCTCTATCCTAACGACGCCCGGCTGCGCAACCTTACCTACTCTTCTCCTATCAAGCTGGAGATGACGATTGTTGAGGGCGAGACCGAGAAAGATCCTGTGGAGGCGGAGATCGGCACACTGCCCATCATGCTCAACTCCAAGATCTGCAACCTTTACGGCCTGAGTGCCGATGAGATGATCACATACGGAGAGGACCCCAACGACCCCGGAGGCTACTTCGTGGTCAATGGCTCAGAACGGGTGATCATGACGCTCGAAGACCTCGCCCCCAATAAGATCCTGGTGGAGTACAATCAGCGCTACGACGAGAACATCGAAGTGGCCAAGGTTTTCAGCCAGAGGCAGGGCTACAGGTCTCTTGTCATAGTGGAGCGAGGGCGGCGTTCCATCCTGGAGGTCTCCTTCCCGTCTGTCTCCGGGAGGTTGAACTTCGTGACTCTTCTTCGATCTTTGGGCATGGAGACGGATATGGATATCGTTAAATCGGTATCCGATAATCCGGAGATCATAAAGTTCATGCTCGAGAACCTTGAGGAGGCAGAGGTTTCGACCATCGATGAGGCCCTGGAGAAGATAGGCTCGCGTGTGGCTGCCGGCCAGGCCAAGGAGTACCAGAAGAAGAGGGCAGCCTATGTTCTGGACAGGTATCTTCTGCCACATATCGGCGTAGACGAGAAGGACCGATACGCTAAAGCTCTGTTCCTCTCGCGCATGGCTGAGGCATGCTTTGAGCTGGCGCTGGGTCGCCGTGGAGAGGACGACAAGGACCACTACTCAAACAAGAGGCTGAAGCTGTCCGGAGATCTGATGGAGGATCTCTTCCGCGTTGCTTTTAACCGTCTCACCAGGGACATAAAATATCAGTTAGAGCGGGCCAGCATGAGGAACAGAGAGTTGAATGTTGTAACGACGGTGCGCGCAGACGTCCTGACGGAGAGGATGATCCATCCCCTGGCCACAGGCAACTGGGTGGGCGGCAGAACTGGCGTCTCACAGCTTCTGGACAGGACTGACTACATGGCCACGCTCTCTCACCTGCGCAGGGTGATCTCGCCTCTGTCCAGATCTCAGCCGCACTTCGAGGCCAGGGATCTGCATGCAACTCAGTGGGGCCGCATCTGCCCGAGCGAGACGCCTGAAGGGCCAAACTGCGGCCTGGTGAAGAACTTTGCTCAGGGAGTCGAGCTCTCCAAGGGCGTGGACAATTACGACGACATAAAAAAGATATTAGTGGATTTGGGCGTGGTTCCAGTAGGTGGTAATGTTGGCTGAGGCCTTGAACAGCGGCGCTCGCATTTATGTAAATGGCGAGATCGTAGGACATCATGACGACCCCCGGGCTCTGGTAGATAATTTGCGTCGCCTCCGGCGTGCTGGCAGCATAAGCAACCAGATGAATGTGGCCTACTTCGAGAACACCAATGAGATATTCATTAATACCGACTCCGGGCGTGCCAGGCGACCTGTCATTGTGGTGGAGAACGGAAAGGCCCTGGTAACAGAGGAGCACGTGAATAAAATCAAGAACGGCGAGATGACATTCTCAGATCTTGTGAGCATGGGCCTCGTAGAGTATCTTGACGCAGAGGAGGAGGAGAACACCCTCATTGCCATCTGGGAGGAGGATATAACCCCGGATCACACTCACCTTGAGCTGGACCCCTCGCTCATACTGGGAATTGCCGCAGGCCTGGTGCCTTATCCTGAACACAATGCCAGCCCAAGGAACACCATGGGCGCAGGAATGGTCAAGCAATGCCTGGGCATGTCCACTGCCAACATGAGGCTCCGGCCAGACACGCGCGGCCATTATCTTAACAGCCCCCAGAGGGCCATCGTTCGGACAAAGACATCTGCTGCCATCGGCTTTGATGAGCGGCCTGCAGGCCAAAACTTCGTGGTTGCCGTGCTGGCGTACGAAGGATACAACATCGAGGATGCCCTGGTCATGAATCGCGGGTCCATCCAGAGGGGCTTGGCCCGCAGCCACTTCTTCCGCGTATCCGAGGCAGAGGAGCGAAAGTACCCCGGAGGCCAGGAGGACAAGTTCGAGATCCCTGATGTGGAAGTCCGCGGAGCACGCGGCTCAGAGGCTTATGATCAACTGGATTCGGACGGCCTCGTGAATCCCAATGCATACGTCGGACCGAACGATGTGTTAATTGGCAAGACCAGCCCCCCTAGGTTTTTGGAGGAGCCATCTGAGTTTGGACTTACACCCCAGCAGAGGCGCGAGACGTCTGTTACTATGCGTTCAAACGAGAAGGGCGTTGTGGACATGGTAATCCTAACCGAATCCTCCAATGGCAACCGCCTCGCAAAGGTCAAAACCCGCGATCAGCGTGTGCCGGAGCTCGGCGATAAATTCGCCTCCAGGCACGGGCAGAAGGGCGTCGTGGGCCTGATTGTGCCCCAGGAGGACATGCCCTTCACGGAGTCTGGAATTGTGCCAGATCTCTTGCTCAACCCGCATGCCATTCCTTCGCGTATGACGGTGGGGCATGTGCTGGAGATGATCGGCGGCAAAGTTGGATCTCTGGAAGGCAGGTTCATCGATGCAACTGCTTTCTTGGGCGAGAATGAGCCTGATCTGCGCGGTGCACTGACGAAGTTCGGCTTCTCTCACACAGGCAGGGAGGTTCTTTACAACGGTGCCACTGGAGAGCAGATCATGGCCGATGTATTCGTCGGAGTCATCCTCTACCAGAAGCTTTATCACATGGTCACAGGCAAGATGCACGCCCGGTCCCGCGGACCTGTCCAGGTCTTGACTCGCCAGCCCACAGAAGGGCGCGCCCGCGAGGGCGGCCTGCGGTTTGGTGAGATGGAGAGAGATGTGCTCATCGCCCACGGTGCAGCCCTGGCGCTGAAAGAGCGCCTGGTCGACGAGTCTGATAAGGTGACTGAGCTGGTCTGCAGTCATTGCGGCATGATAGCCATCCATGACAGGCGCAGAAACGCGGATTTCTGCCCGACCTGTGGGGCAGATACGGAGATCTACCCAGTGGAGATGAGCTATGCCTTCAAGCTCCTGCTCGATGAGATCAAATCCCTGGGCGTGGCCCCCAGGCTGATCCTGGAAGACGCTGTTTAGGTGGAAGTATGACTGTTCCCAAGAGAATTGGCAAGATCCGCTTTGGTCTGATATCCCCTCAAGAATTTAGGAAGATGAGCGTTGTCAAGATCATAACGGCTGACACATATGATGATGACGGCTTTCCAATCGAGATGGGGTTGATGGACCCGCGTCTGGGTGTGATCGACCCCGGGCTTCGCTGTCGATCCTGCGGCGGCAGGCCTGGAGAGTGCCCTGGCCACTTTGGCCACATCGATCTCATCGCTCCCGTCATTCACGTGGGCTTTGCAAAGCTGATAAGAAAGGTCCTGAGGGCCGTCTGTCGGGACTGCTCCCGCCTCATGCTCAAAGAAAATGAGAAGAAGATGTACCTGGAGCAGATCCAGACGCTGGAGCGGCTGGGGCAGACGACGGACGACATCGTCAACAAAGTCTTCTCAGAGGCGCGCAAGAACAAGACATGCCCCTACTGCGGAGCGTCTCAGCAAGAGATCAAGTTCGAGCGGCCTTTATCCTACATAGAGGACGGCCACAAGCTCACTGCCTCCGACATTCGCGATCGCTTTGAGAAGATACCTGACGAGGACATTCAGGTCATGGGCATGAACCCAGCAACTGCGCGCCCAGAATGGATGATTCTGACTGTGCTGCCCGTTCCGCCGGTGACCATGCGCCCTTCCATCACACTTGAGTCTGGCCAGCGCAGCGAGGATGACCTCACGCATAAGCTGGTGGACATCATCCGCATCAACCAGAGATTCCAAGAGAACCGAGAGGCTGGGGCTCCGCAACTGATCATCGAGGATCTGTGGGAGCTATTGCAGTACCACGTCACAACCTTCTTGGACAATACCGTCTCAGGCGTGCCGCCAGCGCGTCACAGAAGTGGCCGGCCTCTCAAGACCCTCTCGCAGCGCCTTAAGGGCAAAGAGGGTCGCTTCAGAGGGTCGCTATCAGGCAAGCGAGTCAACTTCAGCGCCAGGACCGTCATATCGCCCGATCCCAACCTGAGCATCAATGAGGTCGGTGTCCCTATGGACGTGGCAATGGAGCTATCTGTGCCCATGATCGTCAACGCCAGGAACAAGGAGATCGTAAAGACCTACGTGCGCCGGGGCCCAGATAGGCATCCAGGTGTGAACTATGTCACGCGCCCTGACCAGAGAAGGGTCAAGGTCACTGACAAGAACTGCGAGGAGGTCGCCGATCAGATCGATATCGGCTGGCGAATCGACCGGCAGCTTGCCGATGGCGATATTGTGCTCTTCAACCGCCAGCCATCGCTGCACAGGATGTCCATAATGTCACACAGGGTAAAGGTCATGCCTTACAAGACATTCCGCCTCAACCCTGCCGTATGTCCTCCCTACAACGCGGACTTCGACGGAGACGAGATGAA
Source organism: Methanosaeta sp. PtaB.Bin018 (assembly GCA_002067755.1). Taxonomy (GTDB): domain Archaea; phylum Halobacteriota; class Methanosarcinia; order Methanotrichales; family Methanotrichaceae; genus Methanothrix. Next base: position 2,097 of record MVQH01000099.1, on the reverse strand, counting down.
CATGCATGTTCCTCAGACAGAGGAGGCCCGCGCCGAGGCCGAGATCCTCATGCGCGTTCAGGAGAACATACTATCGCCAAGGTTCGGTGGCCCGATCATAGGCGGCATTCACGATTATGTGACTGGCTCCTTCCTGCTGACGCACGGCTACAAGCCCATAGATCGCAAGGGTGCAATGGAGCTGCTCAAGAAGTTCGATATTTCTGAGCTTCCAGAGCCCGCGGGCGTCGAGGATGGAGAGCCTTACTGGACAGGAAAGCAGATCTTCTCCCTCATCCTTCCCAAGGGCCTGAACCTGAGCTTCAAAGCCGATTTCTGCTATAACTGCGACTTTTGCAAGGGCGAGGACTGCGAGAACGATGCATACGTTGTCATCAAGGATGGCCATCTCCTCAAAGGCACCATCGATGCAGAAGCAGTGGGCGCTTTCAAGGGCAAGATAACAGACAGAATAATAAAGCAGTATGACCCCTCCGTGGCAAGTGAATTCCTGGACAGGATGACACGCCTGGCCTTGCGTGGCATCATGCATGCAGGATTCAGCTTCGGCATAGACGACGAGGACATCCCCAAGGAGGCTGCTGAGCAAATCGAGGAGACGACACGTGCTGCGCGCGAGAAGGCACAGCAGCTCATCGAGGCCTACAAAGCAGGCGAGCTGGAGCCCCTGCCAGGTCGCACCCTGGACGAGACATTGGAGATGAGGATCATGCAGACCCTGGGAAGGGCCAGGGATACGGCAGGCAAGATCGCCGGACGTTACCTGGGACTGGATAACTCAGGAGTGGTGATGGCTGTGAGCGGAGCTCGTGGCTCAATGCTCAACCTTACCCAGATGGCTGCTTGCGTTGGTCAGCAGTCTGTTCGTGGCGAGAGGATCAAACGCGGGTACGTCGGCAGGACGCTGCCTCACTTCAGGCGTGGCGATCTAGGCGCAGAGGCGCACGGTTTCGTGGAGTCGAGCTACAAGGATGGACTGAACCCCACAGAGTTCTTCTTCCATGCTATCGGCGGTCGCGAGGGCCTGGTGGACACAGCCATCAGAACATCGCAGAGCGGCTATCTGCAGCGTAGATTGGTCAATGCCCTTCAGGATCTCGAGGTAAAGTACGACGGCACTGTGAAGGAGACGAGGGGCATGATAGTCCAGTTCCGGTATGGGGAGGACGGTGTCGACGCCTCGAGGCGAGACTATGCCAGCGCAGATAACGTCTTGCGCATCATCAAGAATGTGCTGAAGAGGGAGTCGGCATGAGCCTTTCGCAGAAGGAGATTTTGGAGATGTTGGAGGGCCTCGACCTTCCTTTGAGCATAAAAGAAGCACTGCTCTCTGGGCTTGATGGCTTGGAGGTAACCGAGGAGCAGTTCAATGAGATCATCGACACTGTCTTGGCAGATTACGAGCACTCCCGAGTGGAGCCATGTGAGGCAGTGGGAGTGGTTGCAGCTCAGTCCATTGGCGAGCCTGGCACGCAGATGACCATGCGCACCTTCCACTACGCTGGCGTGGCCGAGATCAACGTTACCTTGGGCTTGCCAAGGCTCATCGAGATCGTTGATGCGAGAAAGATCCCATCCACGCCAACGATGACCATAAGGCTTGTGGCAAGCGACGATCCTGAAAAGGATTATGCCCACGACAGAGATAAGGCGCGTGAAGTTGCCTGGGCGATCGAGTCCACATCCATTCTCCACCTGGGGTCCATAGCCACCGACCTGGCAGAGATGAATGTGCTAATCGAGCTGAATCCAGGGGCCATGGAACAACGCAAGATCTCCGCAGAAGAGGTTGCCGAAAGGCTGAAAGAGGAGACGGGCCTCGATGTGGAGCAAAAAGAGAATCTGCTTGTGATGGCTCCTGAGGAGCCGTCCTATCGCGAGCTGCTCCAGCTCGTGGAAACGATCAAGAGGATATCATTGAAAGGTGTAGAGGGCATCAAGCGCGTTGTGATCCGCAAGGAGGGCGACGAGTATGTTCTCTACACAGAAGGGTCGGCTCTCAAGAAGGTCATGCAGTTTGAGGGAGTAGACCCCACTAGAATCAAGACCAACAATATAAATGAGATCGGAGAGGTGCTGGGCATCGAAGCTGCACGA
>MVQH01000098.1 GCA_002067755.1 Methanosaeta sp. PtaB.Bin018 | reverse complement strand
TGCCAGGCTGCCTGTCAACAACCGTAGCGGGCTTACCACTAGCTGCAAGCCACGGCCTTCAGGCAGTGGTAGTTGACCCATCAGTAGCCCTTGTTGCCTCTTGCCTTTACTGCGATAAACCATCGAGCCAAGCTCGCAGCCATCAGGGCCGTCTCTCCCCGGTCGTAGGCAGGCGTAAGCTCGCTTATATCAAAACCCACAGCTCGCGTGGCTAAGCGCTCTATCACCCTCTTGACGTCCCAGGGGGTCAGGCCAAACGGCTCGGGGTTGCCAACTGCTGGAGCATAAGCAGGATCCAGGGCGTCAAGATCGAGGGAGATATACAGCTGCTCGCAGCTGAGGCTCTCCAAAGCAGCATCCAGCACAGAATCAATCCCCATCTCCCTCACCTCGCGACTTGTGAAGAGACATGCCCCATTTTCCGCTGCAAACGAATGCTCCTCTTTGGAACCACTGCGAATTCCGATTGAGGCATAGGATCTTGCGCCCTCTATCTCCAAGATCCTCCTGCTGGTGCAAGCATGGCTAAACCTCGTGCATCCATATTCCTCCCGCAGATCCATGTGAGCGTCCAGCACCAGCACGCCCAGCTCAGAGTGGCGTTTTTGAACCAATCCCCCGATGATCGGAGGCGCGATTGAGTGCTCACCACCCAAGAAAACAGGAACAACGTTATCAGGCAGCAGGGCGATTCCCTCTTTTATGGTCGCCCAGGCATATGCTGGATCGGATCCCAGCTCCATGTTGCCCAGGTCGCAGATATTGAGGTCCGCCAGATCCACATCACAGTCGCGCTCGTAGCTCTCAAAGTTGAGAGAGGCGAGGCGGATGGCGTTTGGGCCATCTCTTGATCCAGATCTAAAGGATGTAGTGGAGTCGAAGGGCAACCCTATCACCACATAATCTGCACCCTCCAACTCCCCAGATGCATCGGCGAAGCCGCACTTCTGGAACATACAAATGAACAAAAGGATTTAGCGCAGGTCCAGCTTCGTCCTGCCCATAACGAAGAGGTAGGGGACCTCCTTGCCTTCCTCGATCTTGGGTTTCTGATCCTCGGTGATGGGGACATCTACTGTAGAGAAATCGCCCATGTCCATAAGCTGCACAGATGTGTCACCAATGGATAGAACCTGGCCAGTCTTGCGCACAACAGTGGGCACATAGATCTTGGTGGTAACCGGCGAGACGATGGATCTTTTTTGGTTGTCGAAGATGCCTATGGCGTCCACCCTCGCCTTGGCTGAGCCGTGCTTCCCTGGTTTGGAATGGGATATGCTCTTGATAATACAGGGCTCCTCATCGATGATTACATATCTTCCCTCTTTCAGCTCTCTGACCTCAACCTGCTCCTTCATTTCATCACTCCTAGCGACGAATGCAACTCTCCTATTTAAAGGATGTCTTTCATACGCGCTAGCGCCACCTCAAGCTGTGGACGTGCCGCAGCATAGGATAGACGTATGTACTCTCTTCCGCCCTGCCCGAAGGCAGATCCGGGAACCACAATAACTCCTGCACTGCTCAGGCGTGCGGCAACGACGTCGCCGTCACCCACACGGGGAAATAGGTAGAAAGCGCCTTCAGGGACGACAAGATCCACGCCCATCTCCTGGAAGCCCGATACCATCAAATCCCTCCTGCTTTGAAACTCATCTCTCATCTGGGCGACACAGTCCTGCGGCCCAGTTACTGCAGCCAGGGCTGCCATCTGAGACACTGAGCTGGCACAGGCCTGAACATATTGATGAATTTTGAGCAACTGCTCAAGGGCACAGCCCCTGGCCACGAGATACCCCAGCCTCCAGCCGGTCATGGCATATGTCTTTGAGACGGCGTTTACTGTGATGACGTTATCGGAGAACTGCCCAGGGCTGAAATGCGATCCTCGGTAGATGAAATGCTCGTAGACCTCGTCTGAGAGGACTGCAATGTCTTTGTCTTCAGCGATCTCGGCGATGGAGCGCATCTGCTCTTCTGTCTGAACGGACCCTGTCGGGTTGGAGGGAGAGTTTACTATTATCAACCTGGTCTTATCGGTGATATGTGCAGCTATCGTCTGGGGCGAAAGCCTGAGATCCTCATCGAGAGGCACGCTCACCGGCCTTCCGCCCACCAGCTTGGTCATCTCAGCGTAGGAGAGAAAGCTAGGGTCGCCCATCAAGACCTCGTCGCCCCTATCCACCAGTGCAGCGATTGTCAGAAAGAGAGCCTCGCTGGCACCACTGGTCACCATTATCTCCTCTGGAGTGCATTTGATCCCGTTTTCAACCCTGAACTTCTCTGCCAATGCTGCGCGCAGCTGTGGAAAACCGCAGTTTGGCGTGTAACCCGTCAATCCCTCTTCGATGGCTTTTATAGCAGCTTGCTTGATGTGAATAGGCGTGTCGAAATCAGGTTGTCCCAGCCCCAGGTTCACGGATCCCGGAGGCGCTCCCTCGAAACATTTTCTTATGCCTGAAATCTCTATTTTCCCTGTGCAGCTTGCAAATCTCATGGCTCCTCCCGCACTTTTGCATCTCCCTTCTGCTCTTCCTTATATACGACATTTTGGATTCTGAAGCAATCGAACCTGCTAAGCTCCTCCTTTATGATGTTCATCATGACTCGGCCACCTCTCCAGTAAAGTGTGATCTTCACATCCTCGCTCTCTGTATCCGAAGAGACTGAGTCTATGAACATCTCCAGCGCCCTGGAGTTGGAGAATGGAACGACAAATACGGCCCTGTATTTGTCTTTTTTCCGGGCATAAGAGCTGAGGATATAGCCGTTGTTCTCAAACTCACTGATCTCCTCGAAGCTGCATATCACCTCTTTCTCGTGCTCAGTGGTCGAGTCGACTTTTGATATCAGTATCAGTATCCTTGCAATGAGGGACTTGTCGAATTTTCTTCCAAACCAGATGTTTATAGCACCCTGGGTGAGAATAATGGAGACTGCAGAACCGCTTATCTCTATGGAGATGGGCTCTGGCCTATTGCCAGGGGTGCCGGGCATATTTGCTTAGATCAAGCGGAGCGAATATAACCATTTCGAAGATAATCCCAAGGCAGAGGGATGAAGTTTGAACGATGTTTTGCAGGCCCTGAAGGAACGTTTTTCCATGGAGCCCTACGCGCGATCTCTCGGCATAGAGGTCGTGAAGCTTGAACCAGGCCAGGCTACGCTGAAGATGAAGACCCAAGAGAGCATGAACAACATCTTCGGCTCGACTCACGGTGCAGCCATCTACTCCCTACTGGACGCTGCCTTTGAATTGACTGTAAATTCACATGGGACCGTAGCTGTGGCCTTGGAAGTGAATGTCCACTACCTCAGCGCGGTCAATTCTGGCGAGGTGCTTCTTGCAAAGGGGCGTGAGGTGAGTCGTTCTCGAAGGATCTCGGCCTGCGAGATACAGATCACAGGGGAAGACGGGAGATTGGTCGCTAACTGCCAGACGCTGGCCTACCGAAAAAAAGACCCTCTGCCCTTCCTCTGAATAGGATTTATATTCCATAGCCACTCATGAGATGGGCAATGATACTCCGGTCCTGCATTAAAAGATACAGGGATGATACCCATCGGGCCTTGCCTCCAGAGGAGACGATGGCCCGCGCAGAAGCCAAGATGCCTGCGGCAGGCATAACGAGGGTGGCGGACATAACCAACCTGGACAGAATAGGCATACCCGTTTTTTCATCCATCCGGCCCATGGCAGAACGCGGCGCGATCTCCGTCTACAACGGCAAAGGAGCGACCCCGACCGAAGCCAGGGTCTCGGCAATGATGGAGGGCCTGGAGCGCTACTCTGCAGAGGTTCGAGACCGCAAGCTGACAATTGCTCGCTTCTCTGAGGTGGAGGGCATGGCCCTCAATCCAGCTGACTTGATCTTGCCTGCTGATGCTGATGCAGAGGCTGAGATACCCTGGACCTTGGGCTGGGATATTATGAATGACGAAGAGATCATGGTACCTGCCAACGCCGTATTCCATCCTCTTTCATCCGATTACAAACGCCTCTTCAGGACCAACACCAGCGGCCTTGCATCTGGAAATGAGATGGAAGAAGCCATATTTCATGGCCTGGCCGAGGTCATCGAAAGAGATGCATGGGCCATAGTTGAGGCTGCGCGCAACACCGGGCCGCTAATTGACGGCGTCAACGATGATCTGCCAAAGTCTCTCCTGGACAAGTTCGCAGCCGCGAAGGTCGATGTTTATCTTCGAGATATCACGAGCGATATCGGGGTTCCCACATGTGCTGCAGTCGCCGATGATGTGCAGCTGCGCGATCCGACGCTGCTAACGACCGGCATGGGCACTCATACCTGCGCAAGTGTGGCTGTGCTGCGGGCTCTGACTGAGGTAGCACAAAGTCGATTGACACAGATTCACGGAGCTCGTGAGGACACGACTTTGGCGGATTTCCGCAAGCAGATAGGCTACGAAAGGACAAAGAGGCTCAATTCACACTGGTTTGAGGCCTGCGAAACGAAGGACTACTGCGAGATGGAATCCTTCGATAGCGACGACTTCCTGCTGGACATAAAATACATGCTTCACAAGCTCGAGGAAGCAGGGCTGGACAGGGTCGTGGTAGTTGATCTGACGAGAGAGGAGATCGGGATCCCAGTCGTAAGAGTAATAGTTCCGGGCCTTGAGATCGCAGCAGTGGACGGAGAAAGAGTCGGCAAGAGATGCAAGGATGCCAGAAATCGTCGTCTTCTTAGGACCAAGCCTTCCTCGCGATAAAGCCGAGCAGATTCTGCAGGCGGACTTCAGGCCACCTGCCAAGCGCGGTGATCTTTTCAAGGCTGCGAAGGATGGTGCAGACGTAATTTGCCTGATTGACGGCGTCTTCTTCCAGGACTGCTCAGTGGCCCACAAAGAGATCCTTTACGCCCTTGAGCATGGGATAAGAGTCATTGGCGCGTCAAGCATGGGGGCTCTGCGAGCTTCCGAGCTGGATGTTTTTGGCATGGAGGGCGTGGGTGAGATCTATCAAGCCTATAAGAGAGGGCGGCTCGTATCTGATGACGAAGTGGCTCTCATATTCGAACCTTTCACCTGGGAGCCTCTCTCCGAGCCGCTGGTCAATATCAGGTTCAACCTTGACAATGCTTGGCAGAGAGGCATAATCGATACTACTACTAGAGACAGGCTTTTCCGATGTGCTGAGTCCTTTTATTTTCCAGAGAGATCCTACGAGCGTATGATGCAGGCTGCAGAAGGCCGAGTGGCTGCAGAAATGCTGCAGCGGTTCCGTGAATTTATAAATACTGAACGCAGGGATTTCAAGATGGAGGATGCCATAAAAGCCTTGCTGATGGTGAAGGCGATCGCAAATGAATCAATTGAAGTTTAATTGAGCTAATAGTATTAAGTAAAACTATTAAATAGATTGAAATAATAGTATCATGTAGATTTTGCCGTCTCGATCACTATGATAGATGAGATTCTTGCTTTAAAGAAGGAACGCAATGCGGTCATCCTGGCTCACAACTACCAGGTACCGAGTGTGCAGGATGTGGCAGACAAAATAGGCGATTCCCTGGAGCTCAGTCGCGCAGCAGCCAGTCTGGCCGGAGACGTGATCGTATTTTGTGGAGTTGACTTCATGGCGGAGACTGCAGCCATTCTATCGCCACAAAAGACTGTGGTTCTGCCAGTGAGAGGCGCATGGTGTCCAATGGCTCACATGATAACCCCAGAGCAGCTCAGAGGGTTGAAAGATCTCTACCCGGACGCAGCCGTCGTCTGTTATGTCAACTCCACTGCAGAGATCAAGGCGGAAAGCGACATTTGCTGCACCTCTGCAAACGGGGTGCAGGTCGTAAATTCGCTGAAAGAAAGCCAGGTGATCTTCGTTCCTGATAGGAATCTGGCTGCGTATGTTGCCCGTCATACTAGGAAGCAGATCATACCATGGGATGGTTATTGCTATGTGCATGACAACTTCACATCCGAAGAGGTAATGGCGGCCCGTGCATTGCATCCCAAGGCTGAAGTCCTTGTGCATCCTGAGTGCAGGCCGGAGGTGATAGACCGGGCAGACTTCGTCTACAGCACCGCAGGGATGGCACGCCATGTCCGATCGAGCGAGGCGCCAGAGTTCATCATAGGCACCGAAGTGGGCATGATCTACCGGCTTGTGAAGGAGAATCCTGGAAAAGCGTTCTATTCGCTCAGTGAGAAGGCAATATGCCAAAACATGAAAAAGACCAACCTGGAAAATGTGCTGCGAGCACTGCAGACCCTGGAGCCACGTGTGAGCGTGCCAGTAGAGATCGCATCAAGGGCGAGAAGGTCGATTGAGAGGATGCTGGCAGTCAAGATCTGAAAAAGCATTTATACTTGTTTCGGCGTAAGGGTTCTGGTTTGTTACTTATCATCTTTGGAGGATTGAAAGATTTGACAACTGTTTACGATGTGCCTCCCCATGACTTGATCGCTGCCGTAGCCCAAGAGCTGAAGGCGGCAGGCAAAGTTGTGCCGCCCGCATGGGCTGAATTTGCCAAGACAGGGGTAAACAAGGAGATGCCTCCCACCAACCCCGACTGGTGGTTTGTGCGGTGCGCGTCTGTACTGCGCAGAATATACATCGACGGCCCTGTAGGCGTCTCACGTCTGCGAAGCTTCTACGGTGGAAAGCACCGCAAGGGCGTGGCTACAGGACACTTCAACAAAGGCAGCGGCTCAGTAGTAAGGGAGGCTTTGCAGCAGCTTGAGAAGGCTGGTTATGTCAAGAAGATCAAGAAAGGGCGCCAAATGACGCCGGAAGGCCAGGCGTTCCTGGACGATATGGCTCATAAGATAAGGAGCAAAATACAGAGCTCTCCGGCGCAGTCCGCGGCTGAATCAGTCGCAGAATAGGCATAAAAGAGGTAAAGTCATATGGCTGATGATGAGCTTGCAGAATTAAGGCGTAAGAGGCTGGAGCAGATCCAAAAGCAACAGATGGATTCGCAGATGATGGCAGCTCAGCAAGAGCAGGCCCAGCAGGAGCTGGAGGCCAAAAAGGCTGCCGTTATGAGGGCCATCCTCACACCCGAAGCCCGGGAGAGGCTGAATGCGATACGCATGACCAGGCCCGAGTTCGTCGCTCAGATCGAAGGTCAGCTCATCATGCTCGCTCAGAGCGGTAGGCTGCGAGGTGCGATCACCGACGAGCAGCTCAAGGCAATCCTCAAGCAGGCCCAGCCCAAGAAGAGAGACATCACGATAACCAGGAAGTAGCGGCAAAGGCATTTGATGAATGTTGCAGTCCTGTTTTCCGGCGGGAAGGACAGTGGTCTGACAACGCTCCTCCTCGAACCATTCTTCGACGAGATCGAGCTTGTCACATTCAGCTTTGGCAGTGACGATGCATGGAAGGTGGCAGCCGCCGCTGCATCTGAGATTGGCCACCCTCACAGGAGGGCTGTCTTCGAGGATGGTGTTCTGGAAAGAAGCCTGGAGATGCTGCTATCTACGGGTTACCCAAACGATGCCCTAAATTACGTTCATCAGGTTGCAGTTGAGACGATGGCCGAGACCCATGAGTTTGTGGCGGATGGAACTAGGCGAGATGATCGGGCGCCGAAAATGAGCTTTAGCGCAATCCGAAGCCTAGAGGACAGATTCCACATGCAATACCTCAGGCCCCTGGCGGGCCTTGGAAAAAAGACCATCAATGCTATGGCACGACGCTATTTTGACTTCGCTGAGGAACCATCCGCGAGGTACCCAGCCTCGGACTTCGAGGTGGGCCTGAGGTATGCGCTCAAAGAGAGGCACGGCCAGAGGGAAGTCGACAGAATATTTCCCTCCAATCATACACACACCAGAGTTATTCGGAGGAAGAGAATTGTCCAAGAAATTGTTAGGCAAGAAGATCAGGCTTGCCAAGGCATTCAATCAGAATCGTAGGGTGCCTGCCTGGGTCATCGTTAAGACCATGAGGCGCGTTGTGACGCACCCCAAGAGACGACACTGGAGAAGAAGTACTTTAGAGGCGTGATAATGGCTGAGACTGAGAGAGTTTACACCATTCCCCTTGGTGTTGTGAAGTCAGTTCCAATTTACAGAAGGTCCAACAGGGCCATGGCCGAGGTGCGCAAGTACCTTGCCAGGCATATGAAGACCCCCGCAGAGGATATCAAGATCGATCCAGGCCTGAATGCGGCAATCTGGGCAAGAGGCGACAGTAAGCCGCCCTTGCGCATCAGAGTTCGGGCGGTCAAGTTCGAGGACGGCGGGGTTGAGGCAGAGTTTGCAGGCGAGCGATAAAAAGCTGAAGATCGCAGGCAGCTGCCTTCTGGGAGTCTTTGCCAGGGCGACAGAGAAGGTGGTCCTCCTTGCACATGGGGCTGCACCAAAGGACCTGAAGGCTCTGCAGGAAGGGTTGAAGGTCGATGCGGTGAGCTTGCTGGCTGCAGGGAGCGCTGTAGTTGGCTCCTTGATCTCTGCCAATAGCTTCGGCTTCGTGATCACCCATCATGCAGCCGACGAGGAGATCAGCATCCTGCGCGAGCATGGACGAGTGGCCAGGCTGCCTTCTAAGATCAATGCGGCAGGCAATGTGATTTTGGCAAACGATCACGCAGCCTTGGTTCACCCAGGACTTTCCGCCAAGGCCTGCGAGACGGTAGCCAGGACCCTGGGCGTAAAGGTAGTTAGGGGAACCATTGGAGGCCTGAAGACGGTCGGCATGGCGGGCGTCGCGACCAACAAGGGCTTGCTCGTGCATCCGCGCGTCTCTGCAGAGGAGATCGCAGTCCTGGAAAAGCTCTTCGAGCTGCCAGTGGATGTGGGCACAGTCAACCTCGGCTCGCCGCTGGTTGGATCAGGCCTGCTGGCCAACAGCAAAGGATACTTTGCGGGCATGGATACCTCGGGACCAGAGCTAGGTCGCATTGAAGACTCATTGGGTTTCCTGGTTTAATTAAAAAATGGCTGAGTTAGGGTGGAGCGATGAGCAGATTCGAAATCAAAGGACAGTATAGGGGTGGGCTTGTCGGCAAGACATGGCTGCCCTTTACAAAGATCGTGGAGAGCGAGAGCGAAAAGAATGCTCGAGAGTGGGTCTATTCCCTAATGGGAAGTGAACACGGCCTAAAGAGGGATCTCATCAAAATAGACGAGGTGAAGGCAATTGAGTAGCTCTCCTAGAGGCGAGGAGGAGATCAGAAGGCTGCTGGCTGCATACCAGCAGTACCAGGCTCAGGCCGAATCCATCATACAACAGATAAATCTGACGCAGTTGACGGCTGAAGGCCTCAACCGCGCAGTTGCCGCAGTAGAAGCTCTGGATAAGGCAGAGGTTGGACAAGAGATGCTGGTCCCCATCGGGTCAGGATCATTCATCTACGGCAAGCTCGCCTCTGTGGAGAAGGTCATTCTCAACGTAGGCGCAGGCGTGAGCATCGAAAAGACCGCAGCCGAGGCCAAGGAGATTTTGCAGGCCCGCAAGGCAGATGTCCTTGAGGGATCGAAAAAGCTTAGCGAGGTGCTAGCCAAGGTCGATCAAGAGATGCAGAGGATCCAGGCCGTGATGCAGAAGTTCGAAGAGGGCCAGCAGTTTCCGGGTCAAGGGAGCGAAGGGATTGTTTAATCGGTTCAAGGAGAAGCTCGCAGGCTTCAAAGAGGCACTGTCCGCGAAGGTTATCGAGAAGGTTGGAGCCAAGTTGGAGAACCATGTGCCCAATGAGCCGCCAGCCGACGATGGGGTTGCGCAAAAAGCGGAGATGACACAACAAACTGTTTTGGAGCCCCCCAAAGCCGAGATTCAGACTGCAAAGCCCAAGAATAAATTCTCATTCCTGGAGAAGGCAAAGAGCCTTGTCTTCGAGCAGGAGGTAATCCTGGAGGAAAAGGACCTGGAGGAGCCGCTCTGGGCTTTGGAGATGGCCTTGCTGGAGAGCGACGTTGCCCTGCCTGTAGCAGAGGAGATAGTCAAAGAGGTCAAGTCCGATCTTGTAGGCGCGAAGAAGAAGATCGGTGCGGATACAGGGCGACTGGCTGAGGATGCGCTGAGAAATGCGCTCGTCAATCTGCTCTCTCGGAACCATTTGGACTTCGACGAGTACATTGCAAAGGCAGAGAAGCCTGTCAAGATCCTCTTCGTGGGCGTGAATGGCACTGGAAAGACGACGAGCATTGCCAAAGTTGCGAGATATTTGATGGACCGCGATTACTCTGTGGTTCTGGCTGCAGGCGATACATTCCGCGCCGGTGCCATTGAGCAATTGGAGGTACACGGAGATAACTTGGGGCTGAAGGTGGTCAAGCACAAGACAGGCGGCGACCCTGCAGCTGTGATCTTCGATGCAATCGAATACGCCAAAGCTCACAACAAAGATGTCGTCTTAGCTGATACCGCAGGCAGGCTGCACACCAACATAAACCTCATGGACCAGATGCGCAAGATCGTGCGGGTCACAAAGCCAGATCTGCTCATCTTCGTCGACGAGGCCATCGCTGGCAATGATGCTGTGGAGAGGGCACGCCTCTTCAACGAGTCTGTGCCCATAGGCGGATCGATCCTGACCAAGACGGATGCGGATGCAAAGGGTGGCTCGGCCATCTCGATCGCCTACATCACAGGCAAGCCAGTGCTATTCTTGGGCGTGGGCCAGACCTATCCTGACCTTGTGAAGTTCGAGCCTCACTGGCTGGTGGATAGGCTGATGGGCGAGGCTGAGGCATAAAGCCCAATATCACATCTCACTCTTGACCCTTTTATTGTGCCGATACATGATGGCCAGGGCATCGGCCACCTCCTCGGGCGTGGAGAAGACTGGAATTCCCGCGCTCTCCATTTTGATGACATCTTGCATGGCAAACTCCTTTCCTGCCACGCAGGCGATTATGGGCTTGCCCTTGTAGTCGATGCTCTTCAAGGCATCGACATAGCTGTCCAAGATCTCTGCCTGGAGCACGACGATGAAGCTGCCAACATCGCTGCTCTCCACTCCGATCTCTATCGTCTTCTTAACAATATCGGCATCCTGGCTGAAGGTATAATCGACGGGATTCATGCCGCAGACATAATCCGGCAAGAGCCTCTTGAGACGCTCCTTTAAATGGGGCTCAAGCTCCGAGAGCCGCATGCCGTTGTCTGTAATGGCATCAGCGGCAATGACACCAAGCGAGCCTGCGTAGGTTATTATGAACACGCCCTCCCGGTCCGGGAAGGGCTGCTTGGAGATGGCGCGGGCCAGGCCGAACATGTGCTCGTAGTCTCTGGCGCGAATTATCCCGGACTGCCTGAAGACTGCGCTGAAGATCTGATCGTTGCCTGCCAGAGAGGCTGTATGAGATGCAACTGCTTTTTTCCCCGCGTCGGTGCGCCCGGACTTCAACACCACAATGGGCTTCTCAAGGGTGATCTGCCTGGCCACGTCTATGAACCTGCGGCCTCCCTTCACAGACTCCAGGTACATGCAGATGACATCGATGTTCTCGTCCTTGCTCACAGCCTCAAGGATATCGGTCTCGTTGATGTCCAGTTTGTTGCCGATGGTGGCTATGATGCCGAAGTCCATTATGAGCCTCAGCCCCCAGAGCATTCCAGCAGCGCACACTCCCGCCTGGGAGACGAGGCCGATGTTGCCCTTGCCAAGAGCGTCGACCAAGCCGATGGACTGGACCATGCTGCAATGGGTATTGATGATGCCTGAGCAGTTTGGCCCCAGCAGACGCACTCCGTATCTGTCTGCAATCTCCTTCATCTCAAGTTCTATCTTTTTGCCTTCTGCGCCCAGCTCAGCAAAGCCTGCAGACTCAACGACGATGAAGCGCACACCGCATTTGCAGCACTCTTCGACGACATCTGGCGTCATTCCTGCCGACACAAGGATGATGGCTACATCCACAGGCGCAGGGACGGCACTGATTCTAGGATAGGCCTTGATGCCGCAGATATCCTTCGCCTTTGGATTGATGGGATAGAGCACTCCTGGAAATTTGTGGCTGACCAAATTGGTGAAGACATTCCATCCCAGCTTTCCCGGAGTTCCAGAAGCTCCTATGACCGCAATGCTCTTGGGATAGAATAGGTCGTGCAAATCAAGCCTGGCAGATGCAGGAGCCTCGGCCCTTGGCTCTCCCAGGATTATCCTGGCATCGACTACCGTGTATCCCTCCGGATAAAGGAAGACGGGGTTCAGATCCATCTCTGAGACGTCAGGATTATTCATCACGAAATCCGATATTTGCAGCAGAAGCTGCTTTAATGCTGCAATGTCAGCCGAGTGACCTCGATATCCTTCGAGGAGGGCGTGGCCTTTGATCTCCTCGATCATGCTTTGTGCATCCGACTCAGTGATCGGAATGGACCGGAAAGAGACATCTTTGAGGACCTCGACGAATACGCCGCCAAGGCCAAACATGAGCACTGGCCCGAAAGTGGCATCATTCGCAACGCCGACGATTATCTCTAGTCCTGGCCTCGCCATCTTTTGCACTGATACGCCCACCAGTCCCGTATCATGAAAGTCTCTGATGATTTCTCTGTATGCCCTGCGCACGGCATCCGCATCTTCGAGGTTGAGTTTGACCCCGCCAGCGTCGGATTTATGGACGACCTCTGGTGAGAGCACCTTCATTGCCACAGGGGAGGCGAGGGACTGGAACAGTTTCACGGCCTCGTCTTCAGATCTTGCCAAACCTGCACCGGTGGTATAGATCCCCAAGGATTCCAGAACGGCTTTGCTCTCGTGCTCCATCAGGTAGGTCCTTCCAGATGCAAGCACCTGATCCATAACCTTCCTAGCTTGTCCTGCCATTTCGACCTCTAGATAATAACTGATTCACGAACGCTGCTGCTTTAAAAACCGTAGGTCATATCTCAACATAATGTTGATAAATGTTTTGCATAGCTGGTTTATGGGGCTTAGCTATTTATTCCTGCCCGCATACAGAATTAAGCTTATGTGAGGTTAAGACGATGAAGCATCCTGATCGCATATTTTCATTCAAGGAGATCGAGAGCGAGGATGACCTGGTGGAGGCAATGACCAACCACAAATGGCCTCTTTGTTACAGTTTCTATCACGGTAAACTGCTCTATCTTGGCGACGGCGATAGCGAAGACATACCGGAATATGCAGTCGTTGCCATAGACAAGACTGAGGGCCACCATGGCATTCACGGCCACGAGGTGGGCAGGATCAAGCCCATGGGCATGCAGGCCGCAGATGTAAAAAGGTTCATTCAGGAGATGAACGCAGGCCGCTACCAGAGCGAAAACTCTGTCCAGGTCCTGGCCGAGCCTAAATGGCATCACAGTTGTCAGCATTGCAGGCTTGCAGAGGACTTGTGAAAAAAATATAATTGGGCTCCTCTCTAAATTGTATGGGTGAGATCGGGCATAGGTCATCTCCTCTGCGCTTCTGTGTCTCAGTGGTTGGGTTAGCGCATCGCATTTCACCACAAAGGCGTGGAAGGCCAGAGGTATTTTGCGATTCAAGTGCGCATAGTAAATAGCGAAGAGCCCATCTTCGAAACTCTCTTATCTCCAGAGCTAAAGATCCCTTGGTTTGATGTCTTCCAGGAATAGCTTCCATATTAAATCAGCTTTGAGCGAGGTTCAGACCATGTATAACGAAGCAGACCCCGCCCACGACTTCTCCCATATCATGAGGGTCTACAAGAATGCTCAGATCATCGGAGAAAAAGAGGGCGCGGACATGGAGGTGCTGCTTCTGGCAGCTCTTTTGCACGATGCAGGAGAAGGGCCAAAGCTCTCCGATAGGACGGAATCACAACGCCCAAGAATTGTCGATGACTTCTTGATGAAGGTCGGACATTCAATGGAGGTCAGACAAAAAGTGCTTTATGCTGTGGATGCTCACAGGTTCTCCAAGGGCATCGTTCCTGTCACCCTGGAGGCCAAGGTTCTTCAGGACGCCGATCGGCTGGATGCCATGGGCGCTATAGGCATTGCCAGAGTCTTCGCAACTGGAGGGACACTTGGAAGGGCGCTTTACAATCCTGACGACCCCTTTTGCAGGACCAGAGAGCCTGACGACAGAAAGTGGAACCTGGATCATTTCTTCAAAAAGCTCCTGAAGCTTGAAGAAGGGATGCATACCAGGACTGCCAGAGAGCTTGCCAGCCAGAGGGCTGAGGTGCTGAAGAGATATCTTTCGGACCTGGAAAGAGAGATTGGTGAGGTTAATGCATCGGGGATCTGAGATGCAACAAGCCAGAAGCGGACAGCAGCGCAAGGACATCCGCCCTGGTCTGGTGGTGGACATAGTCCTCAAGAAGGACCAGCGCACCGGCAAGAGGACTCGAGGGATCGTGAGAGAGATCTTGACGAACTCGAACTTTCATCCGCACGGCATAAAGGTTAGGCTGCTGGACGGCCATGTTGGGAGGGTGCAGGAGATCATCTCATAAAAGTTCTTGATAAGAAATAGCATAATCGATCTCATGTACCACGCAAACATGTATCCGCTCGAAGATGCAGACGCCTGTAAAATCAAAACGGTGACCTATGACATCAGCATATCTCTGGGATGTGTGGCCACATATCCTGGTGACAGACAATTCAACCAGGAGTGGGTGGCAAGATCAGGGGATGGTGCAGGCTACAGCCTCTCGGCTCTTAGCATGAGTTCGCATGCAGGCACCCATCTTGATGCACCATCTCATATTATCAAAGGTGGCAAGCCCTTGGACATGTACCCACCAGGTCGCTTTATCGTTCCAGCCCATGTGCTCTTCTTTGATGGCAAAGACGATGCCGGTCCAATTCCCGTCTCTGCTCTGAACGGCCTCAAGAAAATTAGAGGTGAAGCTCTGCTCTTCAAGACGAAAAACTCCTCTCGTCGCCTATTACACAGCCCCAAATTCTCAAAAGATTACGTTTATCTCTCAAAGGACGCTGCCCAAGTATGTGTCTCCATGGGCGTCAGCCTGGTGGGCATAGATTGCTTCTCTGTGGACAGATATGGTGATGATTCTGCTCCAGTCCATCGAATCCTCCTGGAAAATGACGTCCTCATCCTGGAAGGCATCGATCTTGCAGATGTCTCTCCAGGAAGATATTCTCTCATCTGCCTCCCCCTCAAGGTAAAGGATGCTGAAGCCTCTCCCGTCAGAGCTGTTTTGGTGAATTGCCCAGAAAATCACCGTCCATAGGTCGCCATGGCCTCACCCTGTGCCAGCACGTGGCCTTTCATGGCCGTCTCCAGGTCTTGGCGCGTCGCCCCTGGTCGCAGGTTCAACATGCAGTCCAACCCGAAGACGCGGAAGAAGTACCTGTGCGGTTTTCCGGGAGGCGGACAGGGGCCCGCATACCCTATCTCTCCGAAGCTGTTCGTTCCCTGGACTGCCTGAATGGGCTTCTTGATTGTGGCATTGTTTGGAATCGCCTCAGGTATAATGTTTGTAGGCGGGATGTTCCAGATAAGCCAGTGGGTGAAGGTGCCAGACGGCGCATCCGGGTCATCTACTATCACAGCCATAGATGTGGCGTTCAGCTCCAGAACCTCAATCTTTGGCGAGATGTCTTGTCCTTCGCATGTATGGACATCTGGAACCTTCTCAAAGCCAAGATTCACCTTAATGCTCTTCATAGCAATCTCCTCAGCCCAAACTGCTGAAATTAGCATTATTGTGGCCGACAAGGCGACCACGAGAATATGCTTCATCATTATGCTCCCTCAAGAGCGAACTCCTCCCATGCCCTGAAGGGTGGGAATACAATAGGTCGTTTTGAGATATATGGCTAATGCACAGAGCGAAAGTAATCATGGGAAGGGCTTCGCTCTCATCCTGTTGCGACCGACGTCGCACCTCCCCCGGGGACTTGCAAGTCCGGGAGACTACTGCAGACCTTGGGTAGTGGGCGTTTTTCTGGCATATCTCATGAAGACCTTCTTTGAGAGACACTCGATATCCAAATTCAAACCAGCGACATAATGGGCCAGACACGGCCCACCGCACAGCCACCTATCAGGACAGGTCTGGCATACTTGAGGGGCTTGCACCAGGCAGCGTGCTGCAGCCATTCGATCCAAGAGCCCATCTGCAAAGTCAGGTGTCTTGATGTCGCCCAACCCAAGATTCTGATTGAGAAGTGATGGGCAGACGTAAGATCTGCCATCGGCCAGCACAACCAGAGATCTGCATGAATCAAAATAGCAGTGATGAGTCCTCTTTTCGTCACGACGCAGTGCGCCCTTCATCCGCTCGATCTCCCTGAATCTTATCCTTCGTCCGCCCATCTCAGCAATTCGATCGGCGCGTTTTATGGCAGCTTCAATGCCTTCGGCGGCCGCGCTCGGGTCTGGCTGCATCGAGCGGCTAGCTCTGCCAACTGGCCGCAGGAAGTCCATGGCGATTCCTTCCACGTTCCCAAGATAGCTCAGCAGGTCCACCAGTCCCGCAAGCGCCCCTGCGTTTGCGCTGGAGATAACGCATGTCGCGCCCACTCGAATGCCTTCTTCTCGCAGGGCAAAAATCCCTTTCAGTGCCGACCCTGTGGAGCCTCTGCCATCAGGAAAAGGCCGAAGATGGTCGTTCACCAAAGGAGGGGCGTCCAGGCTCACGCCTACTGCGATCCTGAGGCTCTGGAGAGCCTCGGCAACATCATGATTTATGAGTGTGGCGTTGGTCTGAACCTGGCAGGGAACCTGCAGGCCTATCTCATCAATGTAGGCCACCGCCATCTCAATGAGATCCATATTGAGAAGCGGCTCGCCGCCGGTGAACTGGATCTTGAAGCTCCGAAAGCATTCCGCCATCACATCGATGGCCCGCCTGGCGGTGGTCCAGCTCATCGAGGCGCTCGACTCACCGCCGCAGGCATAGCAGTAGCGGCAGCGAAGGTTGCAATCACTTGTCACGGACAAGGCCAGAAGGCCGGGGCTATCCTCGATCATCGAAGATGTCTCAATGCCTAACTCCTCGAATTATCATCCGTTCGTTGATCATCCTCGATCCACCCCTCGATATCCAGGTAAACGTCCCGAAGCTCCTGCTTCATCTCGTCAGTTGCCTGCCACATCCCCCGCTCCACTGCCTCGAGCAGCCTCTCGGCGATGTTCTGCAGGGCATGGGGATTCACACCTTTTAGCCACTCCTGCATATCCTTGTCCAGGGCGTATCTGCGAGCCAGAGCCTCATACATCCAATCTTCCAAAACCTCGGCGGTCGCATCCCAGCCGAAGGCGATGTCGACCATTCGGGAGAGATCACCTGCGCCCTTGTAGCCGTGCCGCTTCATGCTCTCGATCCACTTGGGGTTGAGAATGCGGGCCCGGAAGATGTGCTTTGTCTCCTCAACAGTGCTCCTGGTCTTCACCCTGTCAGGATCGGAGCTGTCCCCGCAGTACGAACGGGGAAGCTCGCCTTTCAGCGCCTTGACGGCTGCGATCATGCCACCGTGATAGGAGTAGAAATCATCGCCGTCCAGCATATCGTACTCGCGAGTGTCCTCGTTCTTGACCGTGAGGTCGAGTCTGCTGAGCCGCCTTCGGAACTCATCGGGAACCGTCACTCCGAAGTCCTTGCGGCCATAGGCATAGCCTCCCCACTTGACGTAGATCTCTGCCAGGTCTTTTTCATCCTTCCAGTTTTTGGAATCAATGGCATCGGAGACGCCGGCGCCGTAGGCTCCGGGGCGGCAGCCAAAGATGCGGTAGCATGCCTCGATTTTGGCCTGCTCCCTGTCGATTCCTGCGGACGTCTTCTCAGAAATGTCTGCGGATACGTGCTTTGCCAGGAAGTTCTGCTCAGCCGGCTCCTTCTGCTGCGCCACCAGCTCAACGGCCCTGTCTACGAGATGAACTATATTGGGAAAGGCATCCCGGAAGAAGCCGCTGATGCGCAGCATAACGTCTATGCGTGGACGCTGAAGCTCCTCCATGGGAATGAGCTCAATTCCGATAACTCTGCCGCTCTTCACCTCCCAGACAGGCCGGACGCCCATGAGGCATAGGACCTCGGCTATGTCATCGCCCTTGGTTCGCATTGTGGGACTTCCCCAGATAACGATTCCAATGGACTCTGGATAGCGTCCCTCATCCTCCAGATAACGCTTGAGCAGCGCCTCTGCCTGGGCGACGCCCACCTTCCAGGCCGCCTGGGAGGGAATCGCCTGAGGATCGACTGAGTAGAAGTTCCTTCCAGTGGGAAGTATGTCTGCCATTCCACGTGTGGGAGCCCCGGAGGGCCCGGGCGAGACAAAACCGCCCTGACAGGCACAAAGGGTGGCTGAAAGCTCGTCCACAGTTGCATCGATGTTTGGCACAAGCGTGGCTGCTATGTAGTCCAGCACCAATTCAACCTTCGGACTTCTCCTTCCCAGCATCTTCTCTTCCAGGGCAGGAATATGCGCTCTGTCGAAGCCCTGCTCATGAAGCCCTGACACCAGACGAAGGGCGAGAGCGCCCAGATCCTCGATCACCTGGCCACAGGTCTTCGATCCATGGGCGATCTTGCCCCTGTTGGCCAGAAGATAGTCGTAATCGTAGCCCAGGGCCTCTGCCAACGACTGGCGGAGAGAGGGCACAGGGCCGTTGGCAATCCTTGTGAGCGCAACCAGGAACTCATCCAGGCGCGAGCCTTCAGGCGGCTCGCCCAGGATGTGAAGCCCGTCCCTGATCTGAGTGTCTGCCATCTCGTGCAGATATTCGTGAAGCATCTCCAGGAATTTGTCAAAATCCAAGAACGCAGCCTTCTCATCGATCTCAAGGTCATGGTCCAGCTTGGCCTCGCAGACCTTCTCCCAGATCATCCTCTTCTGCGTCTGCAGCTTGGTTGGGTCCTCAGAGGCTGCCTGATAGTAATCAGCAAGCATCACCTCCAGCTCTGCCATCTCGTCGTAGGAATCGGCATTGTGCATCGCTGGAACCAGATGATCGATGATGCAGCAGTAGCTCCTCCTCTTGGCCTGAGTTCCCTCGCCAGGATTGTTTATGATGTAGGGATAGATGTTGGGAAGATCGGATATGGCGATGTCTGGGAAGCATAACTGGGAGAGGCCCACCGACTTTCCAGGAAGCCATTCAAGAGATCCGTGCTTTCCGATGTGCATGACGACATCCGCCCGGAATACATCCCGAATCCAGCGGTAGTATGCATAGTAGTGGTGGGGAATGGGATGATCTGGGCTGTGGTAGATGGCTGCTGGGTCCTCTAGAAAGCCGCGCGGGGGCTGAAGGCCTATGAAGATATTGCCGTTGATGATCCCAGGAATTATCAGGCTCTTCTTATGAACGAAAAGCTCTCCCGGCGGCTCTCCCCAGGCAGAGGTCATCTTCCCTTGCACTGCCACTGGGAGCTGCCCAAACCAGGATTCATATTCCCCCTCAGGTACTGAGTCGATCGCCCTCCTCGCCAGCTCGTCGGGGCTCCTCCAGCGCCTGTCAAGGGTGAGCCCGCTCTTCACCTCCTCGATCAGGGCCTGGCCGCTCTTGGGCATTCTCTCAATCGTGTATCCTGCGTCCTTCATAGCCTTCATGATGTTCAAGACCGATACGGGCGAGTCCAGGCCGAAGGCCGAGCCTATGCGGTCGTCCCTGGGAGGGTAGTTGTGAAAGATGATTGCCACCTTCTTCTGGGAATTGGGAATATGCCGAAGCTTCGCCCAGTTCAGGCTCAGTCGCACGATCTTGGAGATGCGCTCGGGCAGCGGCTCAAACCTGATGATCCTCGCTCCAGTCAGCGGATCTATGTCTGATCTCTCCCTGGCTGCCACAGGAACTGCAATCAGCATTCCGTCAAACTCCGGCATGGCGACACCCATGGAGATGTCCAGGGGGCTCAAGCCCTGAAGCGACTGCATCCACTCTGCGGGAGAGTTGTAGGTCACTGGGGCCTTCAGGACTGGGACATTCAGCCGCTTCAAGAACCACTGCTCAGATCTTGCGACCTCCTCAGCCCCGTCTCTGCCCGATCCCTCCCAAGGCTTGATGGAGAGCGAGAACATGAGGGTGCTGATCAGGACGTCGATGAGGGGCCGTCCGTCCAACATGAAGAAATTTTCGACCACCCACTCCGCACCCTTCGTTCCCCGCTCGACGTCTTTTTGGGCGTGAAGGAAGACTGGAATGACATTTGCGCCCTGCCCCTCGATCTCAGCGATCAGCCCGTCGATGAAGGCAGTGTTTCCCGCACGCCAGAGGCTCTGGTAGAACCACAGGCCAACCGTAGGCCGACCGGCTACGTACTTGCTCTTCAGATACTCATCCAGGGTCGGAACATGATCGAATGATGGATGATAGATGCCCTCCCAGGTGGGCCTCACGGGCTTGGAGAAAGCATAATCTGCTCCTGCGAGATGATTGGCCAGGTAGAGGAGGAGGTTGTAGAAGTTCTCCCGTCCGCCATAGTCGAGATATTGAGAGACTCTCCTGTAGACCTCGCCGTCGACGGTCGACAGCCTCATGAGATCGACCTCGGGCTCGTTTGAGGCTGACTGGGCAAAGATCGAGGCGCCGCTGTTTTGCAGCCTCTGGATCAGCTCGTCGAAGGAGGGAAGGCTCTTCTTTCCGCCGTGCAAATTGAAGATGACCAGATGACAGCCTCTGGCAAACTGCACAAACTGCTCCATTTGGGCGGCATCCTTGAGGTCCTCGCCGGATCTGACTGCTACCTCTGCCACCTCCCCTTTCTGGCGGATCAGCTCTTTTAGTGCTGATGTGAGAGGGAAGACGTCGCTTGCTTCCTGTGTTGTGACATAGGCAATCTTGACCTTCATCGTATTAATCCATCCCGCTATCTTTGATCATGCTGACCTTCATGTAACAAAACATTTTTTAATTTAATGCTAGTTTAGTTGATTAAATAAAGCTTTCGAGGGCATTCTAGATCATCTGGCGAGTATGATCTGGCGAGTATGGATCAAATGATTCTTTGGGTTATAGCGAGGAGACTGATAGTATGCCATGCGAAGAGCTGAAGGTTGCACTCGTTCACGCGTCGATCTCCTGGAAGGACAAGGATAAAAATATCGGCAGGCTATTAGCTTTAAATGAGGAGGCAGCTCAAGTGGGCTCCCGAATAATCGTGAATACTGAGCTTGCCACTACCGGCTACGCCTTTGAGAGCCGCAGGGAGATTGCTCCTCTTGCTGAGAGCATTCCTGGGCCGACGACTGAGGCCTTTGGTCAGATCGCAAAGGAGCATTGCTGCTACATCTGCATCGGCATGCCTGAGCGCGATCCAAGGACTGACATTTTCTATAACTCAGCGGCCTTGTTGGGACCGTCGGGATGCGTCGTGGCCAGACACCGCAAGCTGTCTCCTGCCTTCAGGGAAAATCTCTGGGCTGCAAAGGGCAATATCCCAGTTAGCGTGGTCCAGACAGAGTTTGGACCGATCAGCATGTTGATCTGCTCCGACACTTACTCATACAAGCCCGCGAGGATCGCGGCCCTTCAAGGTGCTAGGATCCTGCTGGTTCCGGCCAACTGGCCTCCTGAGCACCACAACCCCGAAAAATTTTGGCGGGCCAGAGCCCTAGAAAACGGCATGTACATCCTGGCATGCAACAGGACAGGGAGGGACAGGGTCATGGACTGCAATGGTGCTCAATCCTTCATCGTAGGTCCTCGAGGAGAGGCGATGGTGCAGATCGGCTCTCCTGAGGAGACCATCATCTACGGCGCTTTGCCCTCGAGCAGCATCAGGATGCAGAATGCCTTGAGCTGCAGGCGGCCTAAATTCTATGGAGACATAACTTTGGATCCATACTCCCATATCAATATCGAGTTCCTTCTAGGTTTGCCGCAGGCTGCAAATTTTACGGCAGCAACCCTGCAGTTATGCCCTGAGCCTCTGGATGTGCCTGCCAATGTGTTGAGGGCCCTCAGGCTCATAGACGAGGCAGTGGAAAAAGCTGCCCGAGACGAGCAGAAGGTCAACCTCGTCGTTCTGCCGGAGCTCTCCACATCTGGAGCACTTTTCAGCTCAGAGGAGGCGGAGATATGCTCGGAGGAGATACCTGGGAAGACGACAGACCTTTTTGCCAGAAAAGCGCAAGAAAAGGATCTCTTCATCGTCTTTGGCATGGCTGAGTGGGACGAGAGGGGGCTCTATAACAGCTCTGTCCTGGTTGGTCCCAATGGGGTCCTGGGAAAGTACAGAGCAGTTCACCTCACCCCGCGTGATAAGACATGGGCATGTTTAGGAGACTGCGGTTTTGAGGCCTTTGACCTTCCCTTCGCCAGGATAGGAATGCTCCTCGGCCACGACCTTATGTTTCCTGAGGCCGCAGATTCTCTGGCAAAGCTTGGCGCAGACATGCTCTGTGTGCCTGCCCTCTGGGACGATGCCACAACCAGGTTCATCTGGGAGGCAAGGCTGGGCGAGCAGATGCACCTGGCCGTGTCCAATCAATGGGGAGACTGCAGAGGGCTTTATGCCATTGGAGAGAGCTTGCTGTGCAGTTACTCCAGGTATCCTGAAAGGATCTTTTGCCTGTCATCTCCACCAGATAAAGATGCCATCAATATTGCAAAGTTCGGTACGAAAGACTCCAGAGAGAAGAGGTTCCTGGAGAACATAGACTATGGAGTGCTGCTTGATTTAAGCGATCTTAAAATTGTTATGTAAAGGAGGCCAGAAGAATGAGACTTGCAGAGTTTTATGGCGGCATTGAGCTATGCCGGGAGGAGAAGATAGTCTACGCCAGGCTCATGACCCCTCATCGGGTCCTGTCCACCTGCCGCAGCTCCGCCGGCGGGCTGCATGACGATCTCATGTACATCTTCAACCACCAATCATGCGAGCCTGCAGGAGGTCACATGAATGCCCGGATTTACCGTCTTGCAGTAGACAGTCCTGACGAATATAAGAGAGAGGTAGCCGACCGCCACAGCCTCCCCTTCAGCAAGTGCGCAACGCTTGGAACCGCGGCCAACATGAACAACGCCACAATCTGCCACGAGAGGTTCTGCGACCTTGAGGTCGTGGCAGTATGCACAGGCGGTGTAGAGGGAAATGCAGGCAGAGCTGGAGATCCCGCCACCTACTACGAGCCGCAAGATGATAGAGCAGTAAAAGAGCATGAATGCGACCTGCGACCTGGCACCATAAACGCCATGATATTCATCAACAGAGAGCTGACGCCCGGCGCCATGGTCACCGCAGTCATCACTGCGACAGAGGCCAAGAGTGCAGCCCTCCAGGAGCTGGAGGTCCCCTCCCGGTATTCTGAGGGCATTGCGACGGGAACTGGAACCGACCAGATCGCAGTGGCATCCAAACTCGGGGGCAAGGCGATCTCTTTTGCCGGAAAGCATTCGAAGGTGGGCGAGCTCATCGGGCGCACGATGCATGACGCAGTCCTTGGGGCTCTCGCCCTCCAAAATGGGCTGACGCCAGCTGGCCAGTGCTCATCTCTCTCCCATCTTGAGAGGTTCAGGATCGATGGGCAGCAGATGTGCCAGGGAATTGCAAAGCTCCTATCCAGGGACAACGCCGATCTCTTCGAGAAGAGCTTCTCGAATATCATCAAGGATCCACTCACGGTAGCGGCAGTCGCTGCCCTTGTCCATCTGCGTGACAAGTTCGTATGGGGCGTCCTCCCAAAGAGCTGCATCCCAGAGGTCATGGCCCTTTACGGAGCACAGATCTCGGCTGCAGTTTCGGGCAAAAGCCACAGAATTTGCGACTACATGAATGCCCTCTCCTCATCGCAGATGTCCCTTGACAAGAACGCGTTTCTGGAGTTCGTATACCAGGCATTCGCCCTGGGCTTCCAAGAGAAATGGAGCGATTGAGCAGAGCGAGGCTGTGTGAAGGGGCTGGGCTTAAGGCCACTGCATGAGATACTCAAAGACATGGAAGCATTGAAGGGTGTACTGGCGGGAATCAGCCCTGAGCTCATCCTAAGTCGTTCCAATAGAGCTCTTCAAAGGTCGTTGGTTTGCCCCTCTCCTTGGATATTTTAATCATCTCGCCTAGTATCTCAATTTGGTCCTTTTTTACGCTGCCATCATCGTTCATGAAGCTCTGAGGCTCGATGGTCACTACAGCGAACCCCCAATCGTTAAATGCAACATTGATATTATTTGTGAAGACGCTTATCGGCAGCATGCCATCGTAGCTCCTGCTATTGGAATCCCAAAGATTTACACTGATGACAGCAGGGAGCCTGTACAAGCCGCGAATTGGATCGGAGACTCCCAAATAATCCACTGGTTCGACCGATGGGCGTGGTTCTGACATCTTCTGGGAACTAAATATCTTCATGCCCGAATCGCGAACCGCGTTGAACCCAGCCTCATCGAAGACGTCATATGGCACAGAAAATGAGATAGGTCTCTTTCCAAAATACTTTTCTATAAATATAACGGATGCATTCAGCCCATCTGAGAGCTCTTTCTCAGTTCTATTCGAATAACTAGCATCAAACTCGTTTATCTTGTGATCATAGCCATGAATGCTCAGGCCGATGAGGCCCTCTTGTACATATGGTTTTATAAATGGTATCATGTACGAATCCTGACCCATCTCGTGTGGAATAATACCAACATCTAACGGCGTCCCGCTCTTGTCAAAAAGGTCTAGTATTTCCTGAACTGCAGGCAGACTCGATCTAGCCGCAGATACATCATCGAGCCGAAAGATGACTTTATTGCCCTCAAGGCGGCCACCAATCAGATCATCATTGACGTATCTGTTGCGATCATCACCATCCAATCTATTCTGAGAGCCATAATTTATGCCGTCATCAGTCGCAAAAACATTTAATATTTGAAGAGCCAATGCAAGTAAAATAAACAATCTCAATCCCAATTTATCTTTGTTTTTGCCAGTGTTTGGGAAACTGCACAGATTGTGGGCAAGCATATCAGCGTCAACGTATGCATTCACTTCATATTTATTAGATCTGTGAATATAAATCACCATATACTTAAATTTAATTAGAATTTCAATCCATAATCAGACATCATATAGTTGTAGAGATAGATCCCGAGATTCTTGGCCCCGTTCTCCCTTGCCAAACTCAAAGCCAAATTTACCTCGTCATTTTTCAATTTGTGATCATTGTTCCAATCAGTCCCCTGTATTTTTAATATGACCTTATCGGAACCGACCTTTTGTACGGCATCTTTTGTCACAATACCAACCCAGCCAACTGGATGAATCGGATCTAGTTTGTGATATGCCATGACAGCGACATAGTCTGCACTATCTGCAATATCATTGAAGTTATTACATATATCATTACTAGGCTCCAGAGTGACAGTCTCTGGATACACATTTACGGCTACCACCACTCTTGGATCTATGGCCTTGACCTCTGCAGTTATGTCTCTGACCAAATGAGTTATCTGCTTTGCCTTCCAATCGCAAAAAATAGCTGCATCCGAATCCGATTGCAGTATATCCCCTGTCAATTTTTTTCCAAAAGAGTGCTCAAATGCCCTCATGGATGCATTGTCGAAGCCTTCCTCATAGCTTAGATATAGATCGTCCTGCAATAAAAATCCGTCTACATGATACCTTTGAGCGATCTCCTTGTACAGGCTTTTTATGAACTCATTATTATCATCCACGAAGGGGCTGACCCTCCTGTACCACCCTGTGTCCTCTGTGTATCTTCCATTTATATAGGCCTTGACCCTCCATTCAGGGTGCGATTCATAAACCACGGGCATGTCGAGCGTAACCATCCACGCCCAGACGCTGAGATTTTTTTCATGGGCTCTGTCAATGAACATGCCAAGCAGATCTCTCTTCGTAGGCACCAGGCTTGAGTTCCAATAAACTCCATCCTCTCCTTCGTCCGGGAAGACCTGCAAGGCAACTGTATTTATTCCTCCTTCGATCAGATCATCTATCACGGCTTGGCTGCCATGGCCAATTACCGTCTGGGCATCGATCTGTGCTAGATAGACGGGCCTTGCAAAAGGCTCTGCGCTGCATACATTTATACGACCTGCGGCAATAGTACAAATTATAAGAAGGCCACAAATCACCATTTGATCTCTTCTCACCCTCTCTTTCACCCGAACTCGTTCAATGGTCATTGTCGCCTTTTTCTTCAGCTAAAAAGCAGATTTTACAGACATGCTTTGTAGTACTCGATCGTCCTGATCAACCCTTCTTCCAATCCAACGCTGGGCTCCCAACCAAGCATTTTCTTTATTTTGCTTGGGTCAGAATACTTATCCTGCAAATCCGTCGGTCTCCTTTTCGGAATATATGCTATCTCTGATTTTGAATCACATAGACCGATAATAAGGTTCGCCAAGTCATTCATGTTGATCGATCTTCCAGTCCCTATGTTGAAGACCTCTCCGCCGTATCCCCCGTCGCAGATCCTGATGGTTGCATCAACTGTATCGTCTATATATGTGAAATCTCTTATCTGCTTTCCGTTGCCATGGACTTCAATTGGTTTATTTCTTAGTGCGGCATGGATCATATGAGGAATTGCATATCCATTTAAAGACTGTCGTGGGCCGTAAACGTTAAAATACCTGGCAGAGGAGGTCCTAAGTCCATAGTCTTCATAATATCTCTTGCATAGCATCTCGGCGCGAAACTTCGCTCTTCCATATTCGGTATCTGATGAGAAATCGTCATCCTCCGACATAGGCAATTTTTCCTGCTGATAGTGGCCATAAACCTCTGAGCTCGAAGCAAAAAATAATTTACTAACGCCAGAATCTTTACATGCATCGAGCAAATTTTTGGTTCCATTCAGGTCTACATCCACAGTTTCGCTATCTGGCAACTTAGTGACTACATTGACGCCGACTATTGCCGCCATATGATAGACTGTGCCAACCCCATCTAGGCATTTATCGATGGCCCTTCTATCACGTATGTCTCCTTCAAAGCATTCTATCTGATCGATCACGCCAGTGAGATTGGACTTCCTGCCAGCGCTAAAATCATCGAAGACCACTACCTCATCGCCGCGCTTCAATAAGCATTCAGCAAGGTGCGAGCCTATGAAACCTGCTCCACCTGTAATCAATACTTTTTCGCCCATTGTAACCAGCCTATATGCTTCTTCTACAAAGGATAAATACCTTTAGAGGTCTGTCGAAAGCCAGCACTAGACCTGAACGTTGCTGTTATTTTCTCCAATTCCGATCACCCCGTGCAATGTCGTAGGCAAACTTTCCTAACATATAAATATCGAGAGACAAGCTCAGCAGTCTGATGATCTCTGAGAGAAAAAGGCTTGAGATGAGGCCTTCCTTTTCATCATCGGGCACTGATGCATACGTGGTAATCGAATACACCCCAAATTCAGCCAATACCATCGCTATCGCAAACTCAGGCAAAAGGAGAGCAAGATATATCAGAATCAAAGGATAGGTTATTTTTTCGAGCATTGGCGGTGCGATACACCAGCCAAGAGGTTGCCTGTGATTATTTTCTGAGGATGAGTGGGAAAATGAAGAAATTGCCTTGTATTCTCCCTTTGACCTCCCCTTGGATTGCGGAAGTGCAGCTAGCCTGAGATCTTTTTTCCTAAAGCTCTTTGTCAAACTCCCAAAATAGTATGCGCTCTGAATAAAGGAAGAGCCCCACAGTATTGACTGATGTGGTAAGCGCTTGATGTGAGGCTCTGTTGTGACCATAAATGTATCCTTTACCTGGGCATTTACCAGACCCTTGTTACAAAATCCAAACCCCACGAAGATATCCTCAGATGTGGTCAGGTTATCTCCAAGGGCTCTCTCAAAATCATCGAAGATCGTTTTTAGTTTCTCTCTGTCATACATGACCCCACAGCCGACAGGAAAAAGCGTTGTTCCAAACAGTCTGAGCTGACTGTCTCGCATGAAGTACTGGTCGGAGGTGTACAGGCCATGGCGGTACTTCTCTACGAGCCATCTGGTGGAATAATACCTCAAACTCTCTTTAAACCCCATCTTCACATCAAGCTCGTCTAGCAGAGATTTTTTATCCTGAGGGCAGGAGCTCTGCAATCGCATAACGAGTGGCTCGATCTGCGATCTGTAGAATGTAAATTTCTGTTTCCTCGTGAGAGGCCGTACAATTCCAAAGGAGCTGGCAACCTTTTCGTTGTAGTGAGGTGCCCTCACCCTTTCAATATAATTTGGCGCGAGGATCGTATCTTCATCGAAGACGAACAATTTTTCTGACCCTCCCCTTCTTGCAATCTGCTTGATCGAAGGTGTCTTGCCTTGGGACCTCTCCCTCCTTATGATCTCTAAGTCCAAACCAAGCTCTTCCCCAAACAGCTTTGCAGCATCTGAAGTCCTGTCCGGAGAGCCATCATCGACAATTGTAATTTTTCCGATATTGCTGTAGGTTTGATCTGCTAATGAAGTCAGAGCGTATGGGATTCGTTTAGCTGCACCGAATGCAGGTATGACGACGTCCACCTCTGGCATATAGTTCGCTGGGCATTCGTATTTAACGGGATCTCTTTTCAGCTTTGCATATGCGCCCAATAATGCTTGGGAACCTATGGCAGGGATGGCAACTGGAAAGCCCATATTAAAATGAGTCCTTAACCTATCGATTATAAATGTTTGCCAGTGTTAAGCTTTTACAATTTTCAGCGATCTACTGCAGGTCCTTATTTTTAACACCTACATATTATTAGCAGATTATTCATATACTCGAGGCCCAAAGCCTTCAACGATAAAAACAAAAAATGGTGTTGAGATGAACAGCAGAAATTTTTGGGTATTATTGGCGGCATCAGCTTTGATTGTGATGGGCTCGATGGCACAAGCCCAGGAGACAAGGAGCGGAGGGCAGACATCAGCTATCTCTGCTAAGCTGCAGGAGAACATATCGAATGATGGCGAATTTTCCTCCCCTGTAGTCATAAAAGTCCCAATCAAACTTGTTAATAATAGTACTAAGATTGCCTGGAGCAGTCCAGGAGGAATACCAACGTTCGTCGTTGCAGGCATAACAAATAACGGGAAACTCAATATGGATGTCACTGTTGTATCATTATCATCAGACTCCAAAGAAAGGAACTGGATGTATGCAGGTGAAATTTTGCCGGAAGACGGGCTGGTTGTATTTGGAAGGTTCGTTGAGCTGTGGATCAAATGCCAGAATTCTACGACGAAGCAATACTGCACTGGGACGCTTGAGACAGCCACCTGGATTCCCCAGTGATGCGGACAAAACTGCTGTCTGCTCACTGGATTTTTTTACAATCCTAGTCATCAGTAATGCTATTAGGGATCGCGCATACGAACTGGATACACTTAGATCTTTATAAATTTTGTGTGCGTAAATTATGGTGTACCTTTGGACCGCTTTATACGTCCTTTAATAACAGGAGGGTTTTTAGTGAAAGAAAAAGCGCGATTGATCGCGTGCATTATGTTGGCGGTAATCTTTCTTGCGCCATGCGCCTACTCTGTCACTTTATCCGTTAGTAGTGATAAAGGAAGCTATACCACGAAGCTTGGGGCGGGTGTGAATGACGTAGTCAAAGGCTTTACCACCATCGATAAATGGGGCCTGACGCACTCGGTTTCGAGCACTGCAAAGGGAACCGGAACTGTTAGCCTGACAGATAGCCACAGTGTCGGCAACAAGGCAGGATCTTACGTCGAAGTGGGTGTAAATATACAGAGAGCAAAGGGATATTCATACACCTACAGCCTGTATCCAGGGGAGGGCACCTCCTTCGCAGCAAATACCGATCCAGTCCTCGCAGGTGAAGCCTTGGATGTCAATTCAGCGAAGTCCATCAAGGCGTATGCAAAGGCCTGCAATGGAGCAGGATACGATGTGGGGGTTAGCACAAGTGTTACTAACGGAAACCTTCTCGGATATCACAATCTCGCTGAGGCTTCTGCAAGCGGTGTGTGTGCCTTCCAGTCGTTTGACGGAGCCACCGGCACAATTAAGCTCGATTCAACTGCCCGCCAGGTGCCAGCCGCCGTATCAAGAACCAAGAGTAGCCTGAATAATGCAGAGTTAGCCAACTCGCCGATTGCATCCATAAGCACCACCGCCAAGGGCACAGTGACTGGCCTAATTGAAGGCGCTGCGATGAAGCAGGATAATACTCAGCTCGAGCAGGATGCCCATATCGTGGGAACTTATAGCAGCACCTCGACGGCATCAGGTGCGACTCCGGTGACGCTTGCATCTACATCCAGCACTACCGTCGACCTGGTCAGGAGGGCTGGCATAGTGAGCGGCGTGGGCTCTGTGGACTTGGCAAACTACGTGCCACCGGCTACAACTACGCCGACTGCTAGCAATGTCAAGAAAGTCATCATAAGGGCAGATGACACCTGGTGGAGTTCTGCGGGATTCGACTGGATGAAGAGCATTGCAACTTCTCAGACGGGCTCAACGAAGCTTGCAGCAACATTTGCTGTTGTGCCAATCACAGTCCCAGATGCAACTCAGGCATCGAACCTGGCAAATTGGGAGCTATACTACATCAACTGGCTACAGAATCTGGATCCAAATTATGTCGAGATTGCCCAGCATGGATATCAGCACACGTCATTTAAGGGAGAGACTTATACGCAGCAATTGGGCGATATGCAAACTGGCATGGATATATTGAAAGCCGCGATTGGAACATCTGTCCCAACCGCCCAAGGCGCAACCGCATCGAGTGCCAATCCCAATTGGCGGCCTTATACATTCGTCCCTCCGTATGATGAGGCCGATGTGAACACCGTTCTCGCAGCCAAAACCCTGGGCTTCCATTCGATATCAGGCGAAGCTGTCACAGGAGCTGACGCATCAATCGAGCAATTCGTACCTAGCTACTATTGGGAGGACTGGACAGACGATGGACTGTTCTTGGGGTACAATGACGTCGATGCAGAATTTAAACCGGCATTCAATGCGTTTCTGTCATCCAACAACAACTATTTCCTGATTGAGATCCATCCAAATACGTTCTATTCAGGACCTTATGACGAGGACGGCAATTGGGTTGGTTTCTATCAGACTGAACAACAACAGAAAGACTCTGCCGCATTTGAGGCAGCGATCCAATGGATGATAAGCACCGGAGGAGACCAGATTCAGTTCACAACCATCGAACAGGCCTATCAGGCAGACCATGCAACGACATAAAACGACAGCTTTCAGGGCAGCATATCCAGGCAAAACATCCTGGATATGTTTTATTTCAATGGCCTGATTGGCTTAAGCTGCCTTATATTTTCCTATGTTTTCTATCAGCTCTTTATGCCTGATCCATAAAATAACGATGGTCGCGAGCGATGCTACCAGCCAGAAGGCAAACCACAGCTTGAAATATCCAAGGGTCGCAGTCATTTGAGACCGGATGAAGACTGCCGCACCTATGGTCACTATTGCGGAGAAGAGCATATTGGCAGACGGAGCCAAGCCATCCCGGTACTCTGTGCAGAATTGCTCCCATTCACGCTCAGCCTCTCCAGCAGAGGAGATTGGATGCTTCCCCAGGAAGATGCCTATGCGCTTTATTCTCGAATCAGCAGACATGATGTAAAGATCGTAGCTGATCGCGACGAGTGGAACGAAGTAGAGAAGCCAACAGATATCGGAGATTATAATTTTAGGGTTTATTGAACTCAGGCCGAACAGGACTGTGATGAAGGCCAGCTTTCTGGTGACGAGCTCTGCTCGCTCATTCTGGGTGCGAATCTTCTCTTCATGCAGAGCGCGCAAGAATTCCTGGTCGTTCTCCTCCATCGACAGCTCCCATGAGAAGGATGCATCAGATATATTAATAATTTTTGTCTGTTATTCTATTTGCACATGGAAAACGGATTTATCCTAATTCGAC
The DNA here is from genome assembly GCA_002067755.1 of Methanosaeta sp. PtaB.Bin018. GTDB lineage: Archaea > Halobacteriota > Methanosarcinia > Methanotrichales > Methanotrichaceae > Methanothrix. The sequence goes on along the minus strand of MVQH01000098.1, from coordinate 28,045 downwards.
TGAAACGACTGGGATGATGAATTCAATGGACCAGGTGCTGGAAACAGCAGAAAAGATCCGCAGCATGCAAATCAGAGGAGCCGGCAGGATTGCCACTGCAGCGGCTGCCTCTTTGAGGGATTTTTCCCTCGGTCTGCAAGTCCAGAGCCTCGAAGAGTTCAACTCAGAGATTCAGTGGGCTGCCGATGTGCTTTTTAAAACCAGGCCCACAGCAGTTTCCCTCTCCAACGCCATACGGATGGTTACAAAATATCAAGCCAGCGACCTGGAATCCGCTCGCCAGGCAGTGATAGAAAATGCCGATCGCTTCATTAAGAGCTCCAGGAAAGCTGTGGAGAGGATAGGTCAGATCGGCAGCCGCAGGATTAGAGACGGTGATACAGTGCTGACTCACTGCAACTCCCGGGCTGCTCTTTCAGTCATAAGCACTGCACATAAGGCAGGAAAGAAGATCAAAGTCATAGCAACGGAGTCGAGGCCCAGGTTTCAGGGCATTACCACAATCGGAATGCTTGACAAGCTCGGAGTCGAGACAGAGCTGATCGTCGACTCGGCTGTTAGAAGCGTCATGAATGAGGTCGACCTGGTGGTGGTGGGTGCGGATGTGATCACCGCCAATGGTACACTGGTCAATAAAATCGGCACCGCCCAGATAGCCCTCTCTGCCCGAGAGGCCAGAACGAGCTTCATGGTGGCAGCAGAAACTTACAAGTTCAGCCCCAAGACCATCCTGGGAGAGCTGGTCACAATCGAAGAGCGAGAGCCCGAGGAGGTCTTGCCTGATATCTCCAAATACAAGCACGTGAAGGTGCGAAACCCTGCGTTCGACGTCACGCCCCACCAGTACATAGATCTGATCTGCACAGAGGCGGGGGCCATACCGCCGGAGATGAGCTACTTGATAATAAGAGAGAGACTTGGGTGGGAGCTGGAGGAAGAGAGCTTAGGAGAAGTCTCTGGCAGCCATCAGTGAGGATCTTGTGATATGCTCAAAATTACACCATACCTCGGAATCATAGTCCTGATAGTCTCCATCGGCGGGGTCTTCTATCCCAAGCTTGGCTATTTTCTCTTGCTCGTTTTTGCCAGCTTGATGATCATTGCTCCCTTTCGGGGCAGGTGGTTTTGCGGCAACCTCTGCCCCAGAGGAAGCTTCGCCGACTTCTGGATCGCCCCAATCAGCCGCAAAGCCAAGATCCCGCCGACTTTTAGAAGCATGTGGATTCGGACCCCCATCTTCGTGGCCCTGATGGGATTCATGGTCTTTCGCATAATTCAGACGCAGGGCGTTGTGGATAAAGTTGGAATGGTCTTCGTCACCATGTGCATCCTTACCACGTCGGTCTCAATCCTTTTCGGAGTGGCGTTCGCACCCAGGGCGTGGTGCTCCTTTTGCCCAATGGGAACTCTTCAAAGAGCCATTGGAGGAAGCAAACACCCGCTTGTGGTAGATAGGCAGAAGTGCATCAAATGCGGCAAGTGCCAGAAGGTCTGCCCCATGCAGCTGCCTGTGAAAGAAATCCAAGAGATGCCCGACTGCATCAAATGCGGGCGTTGCGTTGAGGCATGCCCTAAAGGCGCGCTGAGCTTCTAGTTTGCGTATTCATAATGCCTGTATCCCTGGTTATCTATTTTCACCAGCGCAAACTCTCTGGAGGGAGCGATGATGCTCTTCTCCATTTTTCCTTCATGCAGCTTCTCGTAATCCTGCAGCGATATTTGCACTCTCTCCTCCAGCATCTTGCAAATTTGCCTCAGAGGAAGAAGGGTCGCGCTGCTCTGGACCATTCCAGAGAAGACGAGGGCTGAGCATCCGCTTCCATAGGCGCCAAAGCACAACCGCTCTCCAGGCAAGATCTTCCGGCTCTCAATCAGGCTTGCCAGGCCCAGGTAGATGGAGCCAGTGTAAATGTTTCCAACCTGGCGGGATATGATGGTCGTGTCCTTGACTTTGGTGCTGAAGGCCTGCAAGAATTGCTTCGACCTGGCAAATCGCTTCCCAAAATCGGCATCTTCTCCCAGGAATTGCCCAGCAGACCCACAGGCTCCAGCCTGAGGTTCGGGTCCTATCTCTGCTTCGATATCCTTCCAGCGGGGCAGACCTCTCCAGTCGTGCCTGAATATGGCAGCTGATGCGTACTCTACCATCCTTGGATAAGGAATATGAAATAGGAGATGATCACAAAAGTCGGTGACGCAATGCCCCTCCTCCAGCTTTATGATGCCTTTTTGCCTGGCCTTTCTTGCAAAGGCATCAAAGGCGCCCTGCATGGCGTCCAGGTAGCACTGGTTGCTGTGCTTCCCGTTTACTACGGCTGTGACATCTCCTATTGGCCTGAAGAAGTCGTTCTCATCCCGGGTGAATGTTCCATAGATCTGCTCAAGGGCGACGAGCCGGGGGTTCTTTTTGATCAGGAGAGATACAGATCCTGCGCCCTGGGTGTACTCTCCCGAGGAGCGGAGGGGATACTTGGCCACGTCTGAGGCAATTGCTATGCCTGCTCTTCCGTCCTCGTCTGCTGCTACGCTGTAGCTCAGGGCTTCAAGCGCCTGGGTGGTGCCGATACACGCTGATTTGAACTCCACTGTTGAGCAATCCTGAAAGGAGCCCTTGCCGTATATTTGCTCGAGCATGCCTATTACATATGTCCCAATGGCCTTGGCTTCATCGACTGCTGATTCAGTTCCTACATAGATCTTGCCGATATCCTCGGGACGAATGCTAGCGCGCCGCATGAGATCCAGGAGCGACATGGCCGCCATGGTCGCAGCGTCTTCATGTGCATCTGGAATGGCCATTTTCTCTATGCCGATCCCATGGATCAACTTGGCAGGATCGATACCCCGCGAGGTGGAAAACTCTCCTGCGGCAGGCAGGAAGAGTCTGGGCACGTACACCGATAGCTCATCAATTCCCACAGCACTGGTCAAGATCGATACATCTCCTCAAACCATGACTTCAGGCAGAAGGAGATAGTATGTTATTTCAAAATTTTGCTTCCATTCCCAAGATCAGTTCACTTAGCAAATTATATCAATGATAAAACCCAATAGTAAATTGAATTTTAGGAGTGGATAATCGTATGGTCGACGGAGATGTATACAAAATAATTGAGCTGGTCGGGACGTCCACTACGAGCTGGGAAGATGCTGTCAAGACAGTGGTCGAAAGAGCCACCAAGACCCTCAGAGACCTGCGCATCGCTGAGGTCAAGGAGCTGGACGTTAGGCTTGAGAACGGAAGGATCGCGGAATACAGGGCCAAGGTCCGGCTCTCTTTCAAGTATGAAGGCGAGAGCGACTAGGATCGACTGAAGAATTTTAGGATGAACTCAGGGCTAATCCCCACCATTTCAATGGCAGGGATCTGCCCTGAGTTCATACTGAATGTATATATTCATTACCTGTGGAATTGGAAGAATATACCACCCGCTTTCTTAAAGAAGGGATAATTCAGACCTTGAAGAGCATCTGCCGGGTCGAAGGTGGGCGATACTTTCTCTTTCATCCCTGTGGGATCTTCTGGATCAGGAGGATGGTCTCTTGAAATGAGCCGTCCCCATCCTCCTGCTTATTTCACAACAGGCCTGATCTCGTAAACATCCAAACGGCGCTGGATTGTGAAGACATCGTAGCCCTTTCTGCGGCTCTCCATCAGAGATTTGCCCACATCTTTGGGAAGCAAGAACTCCTCGTTGTCCAGCCGGACGAGGAAGGATTTCTTGCTCCTGCCCATCTCCATGTCTCTGTACCGACCAGAAACCTTTTCACCTATTTTCAGGATTCTAGGTCCCATAGTTTCACCTCGATAATCATTATTATTATGTTGATCTACTTCTAATTTCCGGTTCCTTATCTTTGAACACACCCATCATTCCCACGCCAAAAAATTCCAACAAGAATATCCTCCAAAATCTTTTTATATACACTATTTTGATTAATTATAATACATCACTTCGAGGTCGTCCCTATGGTCCAGAGATCATTAGGTTTTACTCTGATGTGCCTCGTAGCCCTATGGGCCATAGCATTGCCTGCGTTTGGCATCTCGATAAGCTGCTCTTACGGCGAAGGCGAGGGGTTCGTCTCCTCTTCAGAGAGATTCGATCTCGACCGGTCCACATCTATGCAGAATGGCATTGCCATTGGCTCTGGAGGAATCTCTCAAAGCCTTCAGGCGAGCGGCACGGGGACAAACAACATGGCTCAATCCGTATCAGGTAGTGGATATTCTCTGCAAGATGAGATCGACAGCCAGGGCTCTTTAAAGGTGTCTAGATCATCCTTTGCATCCGCACAAATGGCGATCCTCAGCCAGGGGCTGGCTGGCTCTGGGAGCGTGAATTTCGCCGTGCAGAGCAACCAGGGGTCCGCACAGGCAGGCCAGGAGGCGAGCGTCGCAGGCGGTGCGCTTGCAAGCTCACAGAGCCTGTCCGTGACGGCGGGCGTCTCAGCTGGCCAGAGCACCCAGATGGCAGGTACATCGGGCTGTGTGGTGGCGAAGGCCACCGGGGAGGAGAACGTGATGTCTGCAGCTGGCAGTTTCTTTGGGCCTGGAGCTTTGAGCGCAGAGTTCGTCTCATCGGCTGCAGAGAGCGCTTCAGTCGGCGGAGCTGCTGCTGTGGATGGAGTAAACTGGCTGAATGATGGATCTTTCAGGGCGATATCCTCCGGGAGTTTGGGCATGGGCGTGTCAGGCCTCCGGGACGCCGGCATGGGGCTGGGTTTTTTTGAGGTAAGAGTCCTCAATTTAGAGCTGAGAGGGGAGCAGCAGGGCGGTGCAGTATCTCCTGGCGCGACCAGCCCATCTGGCGCGTCTTCTGGTGGCGGGGGGTATGATAGCTCCTATTCGCTCACAGGCTATCGGCTGAACCGGAAGGATGCGCAGTTACAGCTTTATCTGAACTCGAAAAATACGCCGTCGGGCTTGACGGAAGAATCTGTCAGGGATGCCATTGCTGCGGCTGCCAATGCATGGGATGATGCCGCTGCCCAGAACATCTTTGCAGACGGAGATGCAGTTAAGGTCGATAATAGTTTGCAGGTGGACAATCCTTTCACCAGCACTCCCGTGAGCGACGGCTACAGCGTGAACGGCTGGTGGGGCCTGGGGAGCAGCTACCTGGGGATAGCTCGCTGGTGGAGCAATGGTCAGTTGTCCGATGGATATTATTCCATTACTGAAGCCGATATCTGGTATAACAAGGACAAACAGTGGACCGTGGATTGGAACACTGCAGTCGGCAATGGATTTGTATATGATCTTCAAAGCGTTGCAACCCATGAGCTGGGTCACAGCATAGGCATGGGGGATATTTACTCCACAGCCTATGGCGGGACGCTGCCATCCAGCGATCCGCGCACAAGCGACTTCGAGCAGGTGATGAACGTCTATGATGGACCGCAGCGGGCACTTGGGAATGGAGACAGGACTGGGGTGCAGAAGCTGTACGGCACCCCTCTGGAAGAGGGCATGTATCTGTACGTATCAAGCTATCCGTTTGTGTAAACGCATTCACTGTAAAATGGTCTCGGAAGTTTTTAGTAGTATGATTAATACCTTATCTCAAAGCCTGAATTGCGTCGATGGGGAAGGGTTCCTATGGCCTGCAGATATTTGTGTATGATCTTTGCTTTCCTTCTAGTCTCATTTGCATTTACAGCCCCTGTGTGGTGCATCTCAGTTAGCTACTCATCGGGAGGTGGTGCAGGGTCAGCGTCGCTAGCCTCACATACACTTCGGGCGAGCGTCTCTCAGCTTCATGTTCTCGAGGCATCAAAGCCCTATCCTCAATCAAACGCAATCCCTCTCCTCAAGTCATCCCCTGGTATCAGCCATCCTTCTTTCAGCCTTCTCGCCTTCAGCCTCTTTAGCGATCCCACTAGCTTCTCTCGGGCCCTTGCCGCCGTCCCGTCATCTTGCAATACCTTCCCCTCTAGCAGTGCATCCATCACGAACCCAGTCTTCGCCGCCACCATATCTTCGAGCTCTTCCTGCGTCATCCAGATGTCTTGAATGCGGGCGGGCTTCGAGAATGGCGGCAGTTCATGCCGCTCTTTCAGTTCCGGCAGGCCGGTGGCCACGACGATGAGATCAACATCGCTGTCCCTATGCGCCTCTCCCCTGGCCACTGAGCCGAATAAAATTACACTCTTCACATTGGGGCAATGCCCTCTGAGCTTGGCCAGATAATCGGCAATCATCTCTTCAAACATCGCCCCATCCTCTCCAGCACGGCCTCCAGATCCACTATGCCAAATGCCGCAAAGAAGTCGTGTGCAGCAGACATGACAGTTCTTGACCGGCCTATTATCTCCTCTGCCTTTTCTTCGTCATATATCTCTGATGGCTTTATGATTCTATCCCTGGTCTCCCATCCGTATCTCGGCATGCTTCGTTGCTTTTCGATGTATGCGGCGTTATCTGCCATGGACAGCAGAAATCCAATGGCGTCTTTAGAGAGTGTCAGCTCGCGCAAAGTCTCTGGATTGTTTAGGACATCTCCCACAAGTATATCCGATGGGAAATGCGTCTTTCCTTGCACTACTCCGAAGAAATACAACACCGATTTAAGAATCTTTTCTGTGCATTGCTGGGCGTGAAAGACGCTGCTTGGATACCTCCCCTCGCCCAGGTCTGAAACGGCATCATCCATATCATCCAGTGCCATCTCCAGCCAGTCCTTCGTCTTTTGAATGCTCTTCATTCTTATCGGCCACCATTCATCATCCTCTCGTACTCAGCCAGCATGCTATCCGTCTCCTCCATCGAGATCGGCAGCACGTGCATTCCAGAGGAGAGGTTCCTCAGCTTCATGTTCTCGAAGCGCTTCAATTCCGAGAAGTCCATGAGTTCTTGAAGTAGAAGAGGCTGTTATGGGATATATGGCTAGTGCACAGATCGAAAGTAATCTGGGGAGTGGCTTCGCTTCCAAAAGTAAGACGCATTCACTGTAAAATGGTCTCGGAAGTTTTTAGTAGTATGATTAATACCTTATCTCAAAGCCTGAATTGCGTCGATGGGGAAGGGTTCCTATGGCCTGCAGATATTTGTGTATGATCTTTGCTTTCCTTCTAGTCTCATTTGCATTTACAGCTCCTGTGTGGTGCATCTCAGTTAGCTACTCATCGGGAGGTGGTGCAGGGTCCGCGTCCTCTTCCGAGAGGTTAGATCTGGATGATTTCACATCTTTGCAGGAGGGAGTAACATTGGGCCTAGGCTCTTTCAGCCAGAGCCGCCAGGTGAGCGGCTCGGGAAAGAACAGCCTCATGCAGTCGGTCACGGGAGATGATTTCAGTCTGCAAAATAGCATCGAGAGCCAGGGGGCCATCAGCGCCTCAACATCGACCTATGCCAGCTCTTCTGAGGCGTCCATCGCCCAGGGCGTCGCAGGGACTGGCAGCATGAGCCTTGATTTGAAGGGCGTGCAGGGGTCCGCAGAGGCCGGGCAGGAGGCGAGCGTCGCAGGCGGTGCGCTTGCAAGCGTGCAGAGCCTGTCCGTGACGGCGGGCGTCTCAGCCGGCCAGAGCACCCAGATGGCGGGCGTGGCTGGGTACGTCGGCACGGGTGCGTTCTCAGAGGACAGGGCAATGCTGGCCACAGGGACCTTCTCGGGCGCAGGCCTGATGCAGGCGCAGATGAGCGCGGTTGCAAGCGAAAAGATGCAGCCGCAGGCGAGCGGACAGGCCTCTTTGGACGGGGTGACGTGGCTGGACGGCTCGACCTTCCAGTCGGTATCCGAGGGCGAGAGGGGCATCTGTGTGCAGGGCCTGAGGGATCTGCCAGGGGGCCCCGGATCGGTAGAGGTCAACGCCGTGAACATGGGCCGCGAGTCCTTTGGCGGCCTCGACAAGAGCAATGCCCTGGCAGTGGAAAATCTGGGCGGCGGCTCGTATTCGTCTTTTGTGCTAAACGGCAGGCGCTGGAACCAGAACAACCCGCAAATTCAGCTTTACTACAACTCCGCAGGCCAGCCCTCCAACCTGAACAAGGACTCTGTCAAGAGCAGCATAGCTGCGGCTGCCAATACCTGGGACGACGCCGTGTCTCAGAATCTCTTTGCGGACACTTCTTTGGTATTGGACACGGCCGCCACGTCCAATCCCAATGACGGATTTAACGTTCATCTGTTCGGCTCTCTTCCCAGCGGAATCCTCGGCCAGACCTCCACCAAGTACGGTGGGCCGACAGTGGATGGGTACTCCTCCATCTATGATTCGGACGTGGTCTATAACACGGGCGTGAGCTGGACCACCGACCTGCAGACGGCTGTGAACAACAATCACGCATCGCCGAGGATCTTCGACCTGCAGTCTGTATCACTGCACGAGCTGGGGCACACCATAGGCTTGGGGGACCTCTACTCAATGGACTCCTCTGGAAACGTTAAGACGACGGACCTGGAGCAGGTCATGGACGTCTACGATGCGCCGCAGAGGACGCTCGGGAATGGGGATAAGGCAGGGGCGCAGAAACTGTATGGTGCTACAAACCGGTATAGTGCTTTAAGCTGGTTGCACGGAGATTTCAATGGAGATGGTAAGACTGACCTGATCGAGTTGAATGGTGGTGATAATATTGATGTGCTGTTGTCGAACGGCGATGGCACATTCCAGGTCAAGTCCTATTCTCCGTGGGCCGGCTATGGCACTTCACTCGGTCAGTGGCAAGTTCTGGACATCAATGGCGATGGGAAGGCTGACTTAGAACATATCTGGGGGGGCACATCGGTCAACAGTTGGCTGTCGAACGGCGATGGCACATTCCAGGTCAAGTCCTATTCTCCGTGGGTCGGCTATGGCACTTCACTCGGTCAGTGGCAAGTTCTGGACATCAATGGCGATGGGAAGGCTGACTTAGAACATATCTGGGGGGGCACATCGATCAACAGTTGGCTGTCGAACGGCGATGGCACATTCCAGGTCAAGACGTATGTGTAGTCTCGAAAGTTTCAAAACTTCATAAATGGATCACACGATGTGCTGAATTGAACAAGACGAAGGTTCGCTACATCCTTCGTCAAAACCGCAAGCAAATGGCCACAAAAGACATTGCGCGGGACATCAAGGTGTCTCAGCGCAGGGTCCAGCAAATTATCAAGCGATACAGAGGAACCGGACAGGAGCCTGTGTTGGGCGAAAAAGTTGGCAGCCCTTCTAAGCCCCATGACAAGAGGGAGGCAGAGATAGTACGAGCAGCCTATACTCCTTATCGCTTCGGAGCGCGGATGCTGGAGCCGGTGATCAGGAAGCAATATAAAATCTGCATATCACATAATCGCATACACATGTATCTCAAGGAGCAGGAACTGGCCCAGGAGGACGAAAAGAAGCGGAGACGCAGGAAGTGGGTTCGCTACGAGCGAAAGCACAGCCTTTCCGCTGGGAATATCGACTGGCATGAAGGGGATGGGACCAGTATTAAGGTCTGCGTGATCCTGGATGACGCATCCAGGATGGTGCTGGCTGGCGGAGAGTTCTATGAGATCAATACAGAGAACAGCAAGCGTGTAGTCGATCAGGTGGTTGACAAATATTGGTGGCTATATCCAATGAGAGAGCTGACCCTGGATCATGGTAGTGAGTTTGGAGCCCATAGAATCCATGATTACGGCAGCTGGAACAGTGAATTCAAAGATCACATGGAAAAATACGGTATCAAGCCAATATTGGCTGAAATAAAGCATCTTCAGACTAACGGAAAGCTGGAACGGTTTTTCCAAGAATACAAAAAGCATATATCTGCTTTTTCTTCATTCGACGAGTTTATCAATTGGTATAACGATAGGCCCCATGGAAGTTTAAATTTCCAAAGCCTTGAGACTCCAGAAAAGGCTTTTAGGCGAAAAATGCCACTGGAAGCCTATTTTGCAATAGGTCATAGTCTGTTCGGGTTGTGAGAATTATATGAATAAATCAGATCCTATAAAACCTGGACGGACGCGAAATAAATTCGGGACTCAACAGGATTAGCATATGTGCAAAACGATTATAATATTAGGCCGTGACATTGTGCATGTGGATTGCAGGAAAACCGGATCGTCAGCAGCGATAGACCTTAGGAACTTTGGATAAATCCAAAATCAGGAGTCGTATGCTTTGAGATCTTTGCCGAGGGTAAAAAAAGAATCGTTGACATGTTCATCGGGTTGAGGGATCTCGCTTGATTGATAAAGAATTTTATCGCGCCTTTGAGGATCGGTTCCGTGGCCCACGAGATTTAATCAAATCTCGACTGCGTGTTTATCTGCCATTCATTGCACCACTGAAAGTTATCCACAAAGAGTGCAAGGCTATAGATCTTGGATGTGGCAGAGGCGAATGGTTGGAGCTAATGGCAGAGGCAGGATTTGAGGCTTATGGCGTCGACCTCGACGAAGGTATGCTGTCTGCCTGTAACAAAGCCCTGTTATCGGTCACAAAAGAGGATGCTGTAGAGTATTTGATGAAGCTGCAGGACGAAAGCGTAGTGATAGTCTCTGGTTTTCATATAATAGAACACATCTCGTTCGCTGATCTGCAAAAACTTGTTACTGAAGCGTTTCGTGTCCTTAAGCCTGGTGGACTTTTGATTCTAGAAACGCCAAATCCGGAAAACCTGGTTGTTGCTACAACCAGCTTCTATCTGGATCCTACCCACCAGCGACCAATACCACCATCATTATTATATTTTTTAGCTGAATATTGTGGGTTTTCAAGGGTCAAACTATTGCGTCTCCAAGAATCGGCATCAATCTCCGATTCAGAAGATATCCGGTTGATGGACTTGTTCACAGGGGTCAGTCCAGATTATGCTGTCGTCGCTCAAAAGAATGCTCCGAATGGGCACATCCGCCTTTTCGATTCAGCCTTTAAAAAGGAGTATGGTTTGACTATGGATGATTTGGCTCTGCGCTATGAGAAACGAAACCAACAACTCATGGCAGCCGAGCATGAACTCCAATCTGTTTACCGCAGCCGATGCTGGCGAATCACGGCGCCATTACGCTTAGGCTTTGATTGGGTTCTCAGAGTGAAAAAGAAGATCGCAGGAATGGCTCAGGTTATCAGGCGCAAAATGGGAGCCGTCATCAGTCCAATCTTGTCCATTATCATTTGCTTCGCCATAGCCCATCCAGCGCTGAAATCTCGGGCAATGGCAGCAGTCCGTAGATATCCACGCTTTGATTCATGGCTGTACGGCTTTGCCATGTCGAGGGGATTTATCGGTGGCAATCCCAGGCAGGGTTCCAATCATATACCTTCTCAGATTTCAGACCTATCGCCAGAAGCTCGCCGCATCTATGCAGAACTGAAGGCAGCGATTGAGACGAACAGGAGGAGCAACTGATGCGCATCATAATCGATCTTCAAGGGACGCAGACCGCTAGCCGTTTCCGTGGCATCGGTCGCTATGGCCTATCTCTTGCCAAAGCCATAGTCCGCAACCGTGGCGATCACGAGGTCCTGATTGCATTGAATGGTCTCTTTCCCGAGACCATCGAGCCGATCCGCGCTGCGTTTGATGGCATCTTGCCACAGGAGAGCATCCGAATTTGGTATGCACCAGGTCCAATTCGAGAGAGGCAGCCAGGAGATACCTGGCGGCGTGAGGCTGCAGAGCGCATACGCGAGGCTTTTATCGCCAGTCTGGAGCCGGACGTGGTGTTAGTAACCAGCCTCTTCGAGGGGTTCGTTGATGATGCGGTCACAAGCATCGGCGTTTTCGACCTCAGAACGCCGACCGTGGTTACACTGCATGACCTCATACCATTGCTGAATCCAGATCACTACCTGCGTGAAAACCCAGCTTACGAGCGGTGTTATTTGAGAAAGATCTATCATCTTAAAAGAGCTTATGCCTGGCTTGCTGTATCGGATTCATCTGCCAGAGAAGCCGTAACAGCGCTGGGCATACCGCCAGATCGCGTATTCACCACATATGAAGCATGCGACGAACGCTTCAGGCCTATTGATATACCCAATGATCATAAAGCTGAACTGCTCAGCAAGTACAAGATATCCAGACCTTTTATCATGTGCGCACCTGGTGGTACAGACCCGCGCAAGAATCTAGATAGACTCATTCGCACCTTTGCCTTTCTGCCAGATGATCTGAGAAGAGCCCATCAGCTTGTCATAGTCTCTAATATATCTTATGCAGATAAAAAGAAACTGGATGACATCGCGCGGGATGCTCATCTTGAAAAAGACGAGCTTGTAATTACAGGATATGTTACAGATGAGGATCTCCTGAAGCTGTACAACCTCTGCAGACTTTTCATATATCCATCCTGGCATGAGGGTTTTGGCCTCCCGCCACTCGAGGCAATGGCGTGCGGAGCTCCTGTGATAGCTGCAAACGCTTCCAGTCTGCCGGAGGTAATCGGTCGAGATGATGCCCTCTTCGACCCCCACTCCGACGATGCCATCGCCGCCAAGATCGAAGAAGTTCTGACGGATGACGCTTTCCGTTCCGAGCTTATCCACCACGGCCTCGGCCAGGCAAAAAAATTCTCATGGGATGAGAGCGCCAAGCGTGCCATTGCTGCTATTGAACGCATCTGTCGTTCGGTTGCAAGAACTCGAGCAAACGAATCCATTTATCGAAAGCTCATTGGGAGCATTGCTGCAATGAAGCATGCCACTTTCAGCGATAATGACCTTGTAGCTACAGCATGGGCAATTTCTCTCAATCACCCGGAAAGCCGGTCAAGACAGCTCTTTGTTGACGTTTCGGAGTTGGCACAACGTGATGCTGGATCGGGTGTCCAGCGGGTTACTAAAAGTATCCTAAAAGAGCTGCTTAATAATCCACCTCAAGGTTATCAGGTGAAACCTGTTTATGCGACGACCGACACGCCTGGTTACCGTCATGCTAGAAATTTCACTCAGCGTTTTAGGGGCGGTTTATCCGGCAGTCTAGAGGATGATCCGATTGATGCACAATTAGGGGATATATTCTTGGGTCTTGATTTGCAGCATCATGTGGTTATTGCGCAATTGGATTATCTTGAATCTCTGCGCAATCGTGGCATTCGCGTCATTCATGTTGTATACGACTTGCTGCCGATTTTGTTGACCCATGATTTTCCGAAAGGTATGGCTGAAATTCACGCTAGATGGTTAGATGCAATTTCTCGGTTCGATGGCACGCTGTGCGTCTCTCGCGCAGTCGCAGACGAGTATGCAAAATGGCTGAGGACCAATGGCATTCAACGTCTCCGTCCGCTAAAGATCGGCTGGTTCCACCTGGGCGCCGATATTGAAAACTCCGTTTCCACTCGCGGCCTGCCATCCAACTCAGAGCACGTCCTTGATCAGCTTTCAAGAAGGCCTGGCTTCCTGATGGTTGGCACATTAGAGCCTAGAAAAGGATATACACAGACGCTCTCTGCCTTTGAAAAACTCTGGATGCAGGGCGTAGATGCAAACCTCGTCATTGTCGGCAAGCAGGGATGGATGGTGGAAAAGCTGGTAGAAAAGCTGCGCCGTCATCCTGAGCTAGGATGCCGTCTCTTCTGGCTTGAGGGCATCAGCGACGAGTATCTCGAGAAGGTCTATGCATCTTGCACCTGCTTGATTGCCGCCTCCGAAGGCGAAGGTTTCGGCCTACCGCTGATCGAGGCTGCACAGCACAAGCTGCCGATCATTGCACGTGACATCCCAGTATTCCATGAGGTAGCAGGCGAGCACGCGTTTTATTTCAAAGGCAAAGAGCCCGATGATCTAGCAAAGGCGGTCCAAAAATGGCTGGAGCTTTACCACTCAGGCCAGCATCCGAAGTCGGACGACATGCCATGGCTAACCTGGAATGAGAGCGCAAGCCAGCTTCTGGATATAATCATAGCAGGGAAGTGGCAAATGGAGTTGGATGGATCACATTAGCCGCTGATGGAGATCAATGTCATGGCACTAATACAAAAAATTTTAGGGTTTGTACCGACTGTAAGAAAGCCAAAATCGAATGTACCTAAAAGTAGTAAAATACAGGATGAATTGTTAAAGCCAAGCACCCAGCAAATATATCGCGGTTATTATGATATTGATATTGAGATGTTACGCAAATATGTATCTGAAAAAGCCCAAATATTCGAGAGCTTCTTCGTGGACGGTTTTGGTCAGCGTACGCTTTTGGAGTGCGTACCCTTTGCATCCAAATTCGATTTAGATCGTCTAACTCTACCTGTGCCGGATGACGGTTTTCACGCGGAGGCGTTGGAGTATATAGCATTGATCGATTCAATTCAACGTGCAGGAGATTCTTTTTGTGCGGTAGAGCTGGGGGCAGGTTGGGCGCCATGGATTTCATTAGCAGGGGTTTTGGCTCGCAAAAAAAATTTATCTAAAATCCGCTTGGTTGGCGTCGAAGCTTCACCATCTCGGTTTGAACTCATGAGGAGGCAATTAGCTTTTAACAAGCTTCGACCAGATTCTAAAGATAACGATACTCTTTTAGATAATATTCATTGTAAACTTTTTGAAGGCGCTGCTGGAATTGAATTAGAATGGTTGTATTTCCCGGATGTCCCGGTTACCGATATGGGACCGGCGACTTCGATTGAGAATTGTCAAGTAGATTATCGAGGGTTTCAAACCAAGAACATTAAAGTAAAAGCATACACAATTCGCGAGATATTAGTGGATGTTGAGACGGTAGATTATCTGCACATAGATATTCAAGGCTCTGAATATGAGATAATAGCCGCGAATTTGGCATTGCTTACCGAACGCGTTGACGGCATGATGATTGCCACGCATAGTCGTGTTATTGAAGGAAAACTTATTGAATTGCTCTATGACAACGGTTGGTATTTGCATAGAGAGAAACCATGTATAGTCGATTGGCACTCTGATGCACCGACAATAACCGGAATGACGACATTAGATGGCTGCCAATACTGGCGAAGATGCTGATTCAGCAGAAAATCGATTTAGTAATTATAAAATAAAAAATTCTAAACCTACTTACTTATCCCAGCTGCATGGTATGGCGACTGTACCCGCATCCCCACTTGTAGGTATCACTTCAAAGGAGTACTGCTTATCTATCCAATCATAAGTGATTCCATAGTCTAAGCTCTGAGCTGCTGGACTTAAAAGATACTTTCCTGAAAGCATTGGTATATGCTCTATCTTTAGATTTATATGTCCGTCACCTGCTAATACTCTTTGTGGTACTCCTTTTATCTTGGTGTTTGTTCCAAAGATGTGACGGCCATCATCCGCGTGAATTGCAATGCCAAATGTTATATCTGATAAATCCTCAACTGCATGGTAGTTTATTCGTATTGTCATCGGGTCCATTGAATTGAATCTCTTACATCTGATACCAAATTTATCTAAAAGATCCACATCGGTTATGGTTACCTTCTTATTTCCCCACCTATTTGAGCTATCCGGCCCATTATTGGAATTATCCGGGCTATTTCCGTTGCTGGATCTACAATAGACATATCTATCTAATACATCCTCCGTCTCTCCAAAAACCCTCTGTGCCCCACCGCCAAGAAGCAGCGTCCTGTCGCAAAAGCGCCTAACTGCCCCCAGATCATGTGAGACGAAAAGTATGGTCACACCATCCTTCCTGTATCGGTTGAACACGTCGAAGCACTTCTGCTGGAACTCCAGGTCCCCCACGGCCAGCACTTCATCTACCAAAAGGACATCCGGGTTGGTCTGTATGGCCGTAGAAAAGGCCAGCCTGACCTGCATGCCAGAAGAGAGGTTCTTGAGCTTGGTGTCCTCGAACCTGTGCAGCCCTGCGAATTCTATCACATCATCAGTTCTATCTCGGATCTCTTTCCTGGGAAGGCCCATAACCGTGCCATAAACGCCTATGTTCTCTCGCACCGTGAGATCCGGCTGAAATCCCACCCCCAGCTCCAGAAACGGCGTCATCTTGCCTTCAACCCTCACCGTTCCCCTGGATGGCCTGAGGATATTGGCTATGATCTTGAGCAGCGTGCTCTTGCCCGAGCCGTTGTCCCCTATTATGCCAACGCACTCGCCCTCATTCACCTCGAAGCTCACGTCCTTCAGCACCGTGAACGTCTCATACTGGTTGGGCCTCATCAGGCCCATCAGGTTCTCAAAGAGCGTCGTACGCCTCTCATGGGGAATCTGGAAGGTCTTCCAGAGGTGCTCAACCTTCACGACCATCAGATCGCCTCGGCAAACTTAGGTTCCAGATGTTCAAAGATAAGGTAGCCAAGCAGGAGAACTATCAGCGTGGATACAGCAACGTATGCCAGGTTCAAAGGCTCAGGCGATATCCTGTACAATGTGCAGTCTCGCATCATTGTTATGATCTGGGCCATCGGGTTCAGCATCACAATCCATCGCAACTTTTCAGGAAATATAGTTATGGGATATAAAATTGGCGTGGCAAAGAAGCCTACCTGCACTACTAGCCGCCAGATGAACTGCACGTCCCTGAAATAGACGTTGAGTGCAGACAACGCCAGCGACAATCCCAGGATCATAAGAAATTCGCATACGAATAAAACCGGAAAGTACGCTAAGGTTAATCCCGGCAGCACTCGAAAGACCGCCATAAATATCACGAATACTACGAACTCCAGCGCAGTCATCATCAGCGCTGTTGTGCATGTGGATATCACCAGAATATCCCTGGGAAAGTAGACCTTCTGCACGAGGCTCGGCTTTCCCACGATGCCCCAGATGCTCATGGACGTTCCTCTGTCCAGGAAGTTCCAGAGGATGATTCCCAGCAGCAGGAAGAGCTGATAGTGCTCCACCTGAATGCGCATGAGGTTGCTGAACACCACATAAAGGACCAGCAGCATGAGCAATGGCTCCAGGAGCGACCAGAAGAACCCCAGGGCAGAGCTTTTGTAGCGCAGCTTGAAATCGCTCCAGGCCAGTCGAATTATCAGGTCCCTATAGCTCCACAGCTCATGAAGATGACTTGAGGTCAGCAATCAAATACTCCTATTACTATTATGGTTAGTTGTGCGGGATTAAACTGTGAATTTCATCCAGGAATACAGAGATGTCGAACTCCTTGGCGCGCTTTATGCAGGCATCTTTGTATCTCTCTGGATCTTTGGCTATCTCCTCGACCGCCATTGCGAGCTCATCCCGATCAGCATCCACAAGCAGCCCAGTTTTTCCGTGCACCACCGTCTCCCTGAAACCGCCCTCATTCACGGCCACAACAGGCTTGCCGCTGGCCATGGCCTCCAGGGGCGTCAGCCCGAAATCCTCATCCAGCGCAGTGCATATTAAACCTTTGCATCTTGCATAAAGGTCTATCAACTCATCCTCAGAGACCGCGCCAAGCATCTCGACATTATCCGGAATATCTCGTGCCAGCTTCTCATAATATTTGGAAGCGTGATCCCCCTCTGCATATCCACCTACCATCACAAGTCTCTCTTCCGGCAGCCCCCTGAAAACCGCGAACTGAAGATCTATTCTCTTCTCTGGATATATCCTGTTCACTGATAGCCAGAAGTCGCCATACTCCTCGAACCTGAACCTGGTGAAATCCACTGGCGGATAAATCACTTCCGAGGATCTGTTGTGATACTTCTTTATGCGCTCCTGCACAGTCTTGCTGATCGCCACTACCCTGTCCAGGCTACGTACCGAGCGCTGGTCAAACCGACTATGGACTCCTATCCACAAAGCGGCCAAAATTTTCAAGATTGCATTGGGCTGCCTGGAAATCATGGACCCTCTCAGATCATAGAAGGCCCTCACGGGTGTGTAGCAGTACCACAGATTTGGGTGATGCCTCCAGGCTGCATAATGCGACCAGTTTCCAGAAAAGATGAAGAAATCGTAATCCTTTGAGACATCGCAGGTAGCAAATAAGATCGATGCGGAGATCTGTTTAAAGGGCGGGATCTTCACTGTCCGCCCAAGGCTCCTTATCCTGACATCTCCGTAGCCCAGCCGCTTTACCGCTTCCAGGCTTACATCCGTGGTTATGATATCTGCTTTGAGGTCACGAGCGAGCATCAACGCGACCCGCTCGCCCCCTCCAATGGCCCCGATGTAATCCAGGAAGATGGCAATCCTCAATTTTATCCCTTGCGCTCCCTCTCATCCAGGTAATGATCGAGCTGATCTCTTATGATGTCTTGCACCGTATGCTCTCTCTTGAAGCCGAGTGCCTCGATCTTCTTCGTGTCCGAAAGGAGCAAGGGCACCTCAGCAGGCCTGAACCTCTCCGGATCGAAGATGATCTTTAGCTTCTTTTCACCAGTATGCGCGATCACACCCGCGTCCTCTGCCCTGAACTCCAGCTCGCCTCTGAGCATCATGCCGTCGAGCTTTGTCTTCTCAAAATCCAGGCCGAAGATCGGCGTCCGATCTGGCTCATTTGGATCATCAACAACTTTTTCGCCCTTGAACGTCTCGATCTTGCTGATCGGATATCCTGACTCCTCAAGGCTCATCAGCAAATAGCTCATAACGGAATTCGTCCTCATCGAGCCCTGATTGTAAACATCGCCCCGCTTGCCCTTCTCTGCCAAGAGCAAATAGCCCTCGATTATATCATCCACATGGCTCCAGTCCCTGAAGGCGTTTACGTTTCCAATGGTGATGGCATCGGCCTCTCCGAACTTCAGCTTCATCACCTGGCTGGTGGCGACAGACGTAACGAACATGTTTCCCCTGCCAGCCCCTTCGTGGTTGAATGCCCTGGATATCACCGTTGGTATCCCATATGAGTAATAGTAATTCCTCATCAGATAGTCGCCATATACCTTGCTCACCGCATACGGTGACATGGGCCGGAGGGGATTTGTCTCAGAGATTGGCACTTCAGGCATATGCTCTGGCATGGGGAAGATGGCTCCATATTTCTCCAATGCTCTCTTGTACTGCTCTTCAGAGGACAGCACCAGGCCGTACTCCTCGCTGCTCCCTGCGAAAACCACCACCGGGTCTACATCCTTGACCCTGATGGCCTCTAAAAGATTCGAGGTTCCCCAGCTGTTGCAGAGCATTGTCTCATTGGGATCGACAAATGATCTTGGAACGAATGATTGGGCTGCCAAATGGAATACGATATCAGGTTCACTGACGGTGATTGCGCTTCCGATGCTGGATATGCTCTCCAGGTCGCCCTCAATGAGTCGGACCTCTTTTCCAAGTCCGAGGCGCATCAGGTTATGCGGAGCTTTGCCGTCCGCCCTGCGACGCAACAGACCGAAGACTACAGCACCCCGATCCACCAGCACTCTGGCCATTCGCGAGCCTACAAACCCGCTTATTCCTGTTATTAATACATTTTTATCTTTGAAATCCAAAGAAACCACCACGACGTTGTCTTGAGACGCTCTTTCACCTCATCCTCTGATATTGCTGATAATTGAACTGGTTTGTAAGCCTTTTGGGGGATGTGCGAGCTCTGCTAGGGCAAAATCAAAGGGGGATTCGGACCCCCAAAAAAAATCTGCAATGCCGTAACACATATTCTCATTCAGCTTGCCTCTGGATAGACAAACACACCATGCTTGTCCAGATCATAGTTCAACCCCTGGAACTTTGTTAGATATTCCTGATGGATCTTTTGTGGATCCAGGTCCTTGAAGAGATCCGGGTGGAACCACTTTGCCATATAGACTATGCTCAGGAAGTACCGCCCTCCGAAGAAAACATCTGCCGATTGAATATAGACATTGCCATCCTTGATCGCCGAGACTTTGGCCAGCTCAGGACGGTCCATGATCTCTTTCTGTTTTTTTTCAAATTGGGTTGTATTATCTTTATCCAGAGAATAACCACCGATATTGCTGATCTTCCAGACGATGAATTGAGGATCTCTCTGCACCAGTGCTTCTGGATCAACTGTGACATCCCCTGTTGTATCTTCAAATATATTCTTTCCACCAGCCATGACGATTGTATTGTGTGAAGTAGATCCAACGCCACCGGTATTATAAAAGTCGCTTCGACCACCTTCGTATACCCTTGGCCTTTCACTTTCGGGCAAATCCAAAAGCACATCGTTTATTTTATCGATCTTCTCGTTGTACCAATCCACGAACTCTTCAGCATCCTGAACTCTTCTGACGATATACCCTAGCTTCATGACGTCTTCTGCATATGTCTCTGGCTTGTAGCAGTCAAGGCCTATCACAGAGATATCAGGATTTGCCTTCTTGAGGGTATCATTAATGTTCTTGTAGTCTGTAGCCCACTGTGTCCCGTAATAGACTATCAGATCTGGATTTTGTTTGAGCACCCTCTCAATATCCGGCGTCTTTCCAGATCCAACACTTTGAACCTTCTGTAATTCAGGGAAATAGGATTTATCGTTCAAAGCCGTATCGCTGACTCCAACGATCTTGTCTGTGGCTTTGATCGTCCTCAAGGCTTCTGCTGCATTCCTGTTGACGGGGATGATCCTCTCTACAGGCATTTTGACCTTCACAACCTCGCCAGAAGAGTCCAGAAGGACGAGCTCTGTCTCCTCACCCCGCATGATCTTCTCGATCTGTTCCACATCCAAGCGATCTACGACGCCATCATAATTTGCATCGCTGAGATTGGTGGCGGGGTTCGTCCCCGCGATTACTCCCTCTACATAGCCAACGTCCTTCTCGTTTATTGTGCTGTCCATATTTGCATTCCCGAAGATGCCCAGCGTATAGTCCATCGCGCACGCAGTCAGTGCAGCCTGCGGCGCGCATGCAATTATCACCAGCATCAATGCTAGCAGCTTCATATCTATCCACCTCTATCTGATTTAATCATATCTTTATGTAAAATAGTAAGATATAATGTTATTGCATCACATCAATCGTCGAATAACATGAGCCGGATATTATGAAATTCCTCTGTGAGGTGGTAGCCTCGATTCTAGATGTCGATGCCAGCTGAGTCTCGCAGATCCTTCAGCGCATATCTCCTAAAGCTTCTTCGCGACTTGAGCCTGCCACACCGATGCCCGATACAGTCCCAAAGTCGCCTTCACATAACATCTCCTTTAAGCACTCGTAAAACCAACTGCAGATAGTGCTGATCATAATTAAGCAAAATAGTTTCGATGGGATCTGTCCAGCATTTGGGTCAGGTCTATACGTAATCGTCTATATGATCCCAAAGGAGTTTATTTAGGATCTATGGGATGGGTCAAGTACCCTCAGTTCGCAATTGAGATATTCGCATGGGTTCTTTGGACCTGGCATTCTTCATTGTTACAAAACTCATCCCTCTAACTGCGAAAAAAAACGGGAATATGCGACGTAGAAGATCAAAGTTGCTAACGGACGGGACGTATAATGCAATCGAAAAGAAGATCCAACGATGTGATTGTATCGCAAATCTTGAAAATATGCATCCACGGTGCGAGCAAGACAAGGATTGTGTATCAGGCTAACATGAACTTCATGACAGTAGGCCCATATCTAGATAATTTAATAAAAAATGGTTGCATCGAGTCTATGCCCGAGGGTTCCAGAATTATTTACAAAACTACGCCAAAGGGGATGGATCTTAAAGAGCGGTTCGAGAGGTTTCAAAGGGACATAGGCAATTTTTATACATGTGCGTCAACTACCCCTCCCTGAATGGAGGGGCTTGTAGCTGGTGATTGGCTCGCTGCTATTGGCTGGTTGGCAGACTGCCTACTGCTATCAGATCTGCTGAAAGCAGAGGGCTCCCTTTGCGCCGACGTTATGGAGTTTTTGTACTGTTGAATCATGTGGTGATGCAAAATATGCGTTGTCGCTCCATTACGTTTTCACAAGGCCGTCACCTTAGGATTAAACGGGGCCAGCTAGGGAAATTGTTTTATAGAAGCTCAAATACTGTGAACCTGAGAATTCACGTATCTTATCGGAGGATCATCATATGGCAGGAATGGGCGGAACACCAGTTATAATTCTAAAGGACACCCGCAGAGAGACAGGGAAAGACGCCATCTCGAACAACATCATGGCTGCCCGGGCAGTGGCCAACGCTGTGCGCAGTACCTTAGGCCCCAAGGGCATGGACAAGCTGCTGGTTGACTCCATTGGAGATGTGACTATTACCAACGACGGCGTGACCATCCTCAAGGAGATGGACGTGCAGCATCCAGCAGCGAAGATGCTCATCGAGGCCGCCAAGACCCAGGACAAGGAGGTTGGCGACGGCACCACCACAGTGGCAGTTTTGGCAGGGGAGCTTCTCAAAAAGGCCGAGGCCCTCTTGGAACAGAAGGTACACCCAACAGTGATAGTGCAGGGCTACAGAATGGCCGCCGAGAAGGCCATCGAGATCTTGAAGGCCACATCCCTTGATGTATCTATGAAGGATAAAGACCTCCTGCAGAAGATCGCCGAGACTGCCATGACCGGCAAGCTGGCCGACTCCCCAGACAACAAGATCGCCAAGTACGCGGTGGACTTGGCCCTCAATGCAACAGAGGACTACAACGGAAAAATTAAGTTTGACATGGACAAGGTCAACGTTGAAAAGAAAGTCGGGGAGAGCACCATAGATTCGGAGATGGTCCAGGGCGTTGTCATCGACAAGGAGATCGTACACCAGAACATGCCCCGCAAGGTCGAAAACGCCAAGATCGCTCTGCTCTCCACGCCCATCGAGGCTAAGGATACCGAGACCAAGGCCGAGTTGCAGATCACCTCATCGACTCAGTTCCAGCTCTTCATGGAGCACGAGAAGAAGAAGGTCAAGGAGGCTGCAGATAAAGTGATCGCCAGCGGCGCTAATGTGGTCTTTTGTCAGAAGGGCATCGACGATCTCGCCCAGCACTATCTGGCCAATGCCGGAGTGCTTGCCCTCAGACGCGTGATAAAGAAGGATCTGGACAAGCTCTCTGTGGCGACGGGCGCCAATATAGTCACAAGCCTCGATGAACTCCGACCAAGCGATCTTGGGACTGCAGCCTTGGTCGAGGAGAGAAATGTAGGAAATGGCATCATGACATTCATCACAGGCACAAAGAACTACGCAGCGACGTTGCTGCTCCGGGGCGGAACCCAGCAGGTCCTAAACGAGCTGGAGAGGGCGCTCGACGATGCTCTGCACGCAGTTGCCGATGCGATCGAGGATGGAAAGATGGTGGCGGGCGGCGGTGCTCCTGAGATTGAGCTTTCAATGCGACTTAGGGATTATGCAGCAACTCTCAAGGGCCGTGAGCAACTGGCTGTCATCAAGTTCGCTGAGGCATTGGAGGTCATTCCCAAGACTCTGGCCGATAACGCAGGCTTCGATGCCATCGATAAGCTTGCAGAGCTGAAGAATAGGCACGAAAAGGACAAGAACGCAGGCTTCAATTCCTACACTGGCGAGATAGGGGACATGTACGCTTTGGGCGTGGTGGAACCACTGCGGGTCAAGGTCCAGGCGATCCAGTCGGCAACGGACGCTGCATCTCTGATTCTGCGCATCGACGATGTGCTCTCATCGACCAAAAAGCCTCCAGAAAGGGCACCAGGTGCAGGCGGAATGCCCGGCGGCATGGGCGGCATGCCTGGAATGGGTGGCATGGGAATGCCTGGCATGGGAATGCCAGGAATGTACTGAAGAGCTCGGGCAAGCTCTCACCTCTATCTTTTTTTAGTTTTTTTGGCGCATTTCACCGAAGGGATGGTGTGATGGAGAGTTATCAGATATGGCTGGCTTTCATGGCGCTTGCGATAGTGTCTCTCAGCATCATACAGCTCCAGATCAGCCGCAACAGAAGGCTGAAAATAGATCGCCACCAAATGCAGATCGAGGCTCAAAGGCTGCATGACGATCTGAGAGATCGAACGGAGAGCCTGGATCGTCTCCAGCACGACTTTGCTCAATTGCTAAAATGGAGAGATCGGGCCATGGAGCTGGAGAAGGAACTTAGGGCAGCAAAGCAGAGAGAAAGATACTTTTCAGCTCAGCGGCTGCAGTTCCTGGAGGACTGCATCTCATCCCAAAAGATAAGCCCGAATTCCAGCTTCCTTGTCACTGTTCCCTCACGAGGTGTACACACATTTGAAGACAGTCTCCTTCATATGCTGGAGCGGGCAGAGTTTGAAATAATCATAGTATCTCCCTGGATTAAGATGCAGACCTGGAACCGCATAAAAGCTCCTTTGCACAAGTTCTCCCGTCGAGGAGGAAGGCTGAAGGTATTTATGCGCGACTGTGAGATAGATTATAGCAATGGCATGAGCGATGATATTCGCGAAGAGGTCGCCATCCTTGGCGGAGAGATCATACCGGTAGGGAAGCTCCATGCCAAGATCTATCTGGTAGACCGCAGGGAGGCCATCATAACCTCAGCCAACCTCACCAAAGGCGGCGTCGATGACAACTATGAAGCAGGCATCTGGTTGAAGGACCCTGCAATTATCAAGGAGATATGCGCCTTTGTCGATGACCTTCGAGCATCAAATTGATGAGGTATATCCTCCAAGAGAAGATACCTACCTCCTGCTCAGAGCTTCCCTAAAAGAGGCGAGGGCCGACGACGTGGCGCTCGAAATTGGCTGTGGCTGTGGTCTTATCTCCCAGGAGGTGGCGCCAAGGGTAAAAAGCATCCTGGCAACCGACATAAACCCTCATGCCGCCAGGATGGCGAAGGAGAAGGGCCTTGAGGTCGTTAGATCCGACCTGTTCTCGGGCCTGCGAGGGAAGTTCGACCTGATCCTCTTCAATCCGCCTTACCTCCCCACGACTGATCTGGAGAGGACAGATCAGTGGATCGACTTTGCGCTCGATGGAGGCGATGACGGGCGAAAGACAATTCGCAGATTTTTGAAAGGACTCTCGGGCCATCTCCGTCCAGGGGGAAGAGCGCTTCTCCTGGTATCCAGCCTGACGGGATTGCATGAGGTGCGGGGCATGGCAGAGGCAGAGGGGCTTGATGTTCGAGATGTTGCAAGACATCGGTTCTTCTTCGAACAGCTTCATGTGCTCAGGCTTGAGGTCGCGCACAGTCGCTGAATCGAAGCAATTTACTTCCAAAATTCATTGTAAATTTGGATTGCAAGTTAGAGAATCGCAATCATTGGCCAGATAAAATCCTCATTGCTTGAATTGAGCATTATTGCTCTCAACGCATAGCCTTATATGTATGAAGATAGAGCGAGCCTTGCGACAGTGTTTGAAGAGTACATGAAGGTGATGAATTATGAGAATTAGGATCGTCAGCTCTAAGAGAGAGATAAATGATCTCAACAGGAACGAGCAAATGATTCATCTGGCATTCAGAGCCGCAAACACCGATATATTCAAGCTTGTTCAGAACTGTCCTCGCATCAAAGCGGTTCAGGTTCCATCATCGTACCGCAAGACTCTTTCCAAGGCCTGCGAGATGTTCTTGGCGCTTCAAGGCGTTGAACTCATAGAAGGGGACGTCTGGGGACACAGAAAGGACATCGATGAGTATTACAGCATCGATGAAACTATTTTGGAGAAGATATCGGCCCTTAGCGCAGGTGGTGCCAGTGACAATGAGATTGCCATCACCATCTCAAGAGAGAGCAAGCTATCTCCAGAGCTGGTAAAGTATCTCGTCAAGCAGAGATCTTAGGGCGAAATATATGCTCAGGCATTTATCAAGGTTTGTCTGGCTTTTTGCTCATTTCAGCAGAGAGACGAGCATCTCCAATACATCATTCACGCCCTGGCCCGTTTCAGTGGACATCCCTGGAATGCTTTCGTATCTCAGAATATCTGCTTTATTGGCTACCATTACGATCGGAAGCTCAAGCGAACTCTTAAGATCTTCAGCCAGCCGAAGCTGGGATTGCAGAGGATAGCCGCAGTGCTCGCTTGGGTCGAGAATGTAGAGCACAACTCCTTGCAGATGGTTCAGCGCAGCCATTGTCTGGCGTTCTATCTCATTTCGCTCATCCATTGGGCGGTCAAGCAGCCCTGGCGTATCCACAACCTGATATTTCTGATCATCTCTATAAAAGTGGCCCACATAAATCCCTCGAGTAGTGAAGGGATAGCTGGCGATCTCGGGTCGTGCGCCGGTGACTTTGGCGATGAAGCTCGACTTGCCGACGTTGGGGTATCCGGCTATGAGGACTGTTGGCAGCGCAGGATCTATGGTCGGCATCTTGCGGAGCATATTTCTGGCATCATTCAGGAATGCCAGGTCTTTCTCAATGGACTTCATGACGGAAGAGAGGCGCCCGAAGGCCGCCTTCCTGAGTGGGGTGCTGTCCTGGGCCTTTGAGCGCTTCATCTTGCCCACAGAGTCCCTGGTAATTTGTCTGGCTTGCTTCGATGCCCAGGCCAGACGAGAGAGGCTGATCCTCATGGCATCGACGCCCACAATTATGTCTGCCATCTCCCTGTAGAACGGCGGCAAGCTCTCGAACGATGGAAATTTCCGCACCAGATTGGAGAGATTGTCGGAGATTATATTGCCAGCATTCCGGACCATCGACTCGTTGTCCTCAGCTCGAGAGGCACGCCTGAATGCCTTGTCCAAAAGCTCCTGAGAGGTGGGCACCGTGGGAAGCTGCTCAAACATCGACCATAAGTTACCGGCAATGGCAGATAAACCTTTAGGCAGCGTTGGGATAGTTGATAAATAAAATGTTTTCGGAAGGCTTAAATAGTACCTCCATATCTATATAGATGAGGTGGCCTGTTGAAGAGATTAGGCACCGCGCTTCATGTAGTGCAGAAGAGGCTGATTGTTCGCGGCGAACAAATTGATGGAAGCGAGGCCAGCATCCCCAGAATGAATTCCTGGGTTGTGGATCAGAAGAGAACCAGGGTTGGAAAGGTTTTCGATATATTCGGCCCAATTTTACATCCGTACATCATCGTTCGACCAATTAGAGGATTAGATGCCGCTGCCCACGTCGGAAAGAAGCTCTACGTCGACGAGGCGTCGGGGAGAGATAGCAAGTGGAAGAGATTGAGAAGCTGAGAGAGATAGAAAGGGTGGAGCCGGAGAAGCTCAAGGAGAGGACCCGGCTCAAGCGAGAGAAAGAGAAAGTAGACGAGTTTGAGAAGTTCACTGTGGAGTGCCCAGAGTGCGGGAGCCACACCCTGGTACGCGACTATGAACGAGCGGAGCTTGTCTGTTCAGATTGCGGTCTTGTTATCGACGAGAACTTCATCGACCAGGGGCCAGAGTGGCGGGCCTTTGATCATGACCAGCGCATGAAGAGGTCCAGGGTCGGTGCGCCCATGACTTACACCATCCATGATAAGGGCCTTTCGACCATGATCGACTGGAGAAACAGAGATTCGTATGGCAAGACCATCTCCTCAAAGAATAGAGCTCAGCTATACAGGCTGAGGAAATGGCAGCGGCGTATCCGGGTCAGCAATGCCACTGAGCGCAACCTTGCCTTCGCACTCTCGGAGCTGGACAGGATGGCCTCAGCCCTGGGTCTTTCCAGAAACGTTCGGGAGACGGCCGCAGTCGTCTACCGCAAAGCTGTGGACAAGAACCTCATTCGTGGGAGGAGCATTGAAGGCGTTGCTGCGGCTGCACTGTATGCGGCATGCCGTCAGTGCAATGTTCCTCGAACGCTGGATGAGATCGCAGAAGTCTCCAGGGTCTCAAGAAAGGAGATCGGCAGGACATACAGGTTCGTCTCGCGTGAGCTGGCACTGAAGCTCATGCCCACGAGCCCTATCGACTACATTCCCAGGTTTTGCTCTGGCCTGAACCTGAAAGGGGAGGTGCAGGCAAAGGGGATAGAGATCTTGAGGCAGGCAGCTGAAAAAGAGCTGACCTCTGGCCGTGGCCCAACGGGCGTGGCTGCAGCCGCAATCTACATCGCATCAATCCTATGCGGAGACCGGCGCACCCAGAGGGAGGTGGCAGATGTCGCGGGAGTGACTGAAGTCACCATCAGGAACCGCTACAAAGAGCTGGCAGAGGAGCTTGACATAGAGATAATCCTGTGAGGTTTATCTCTATTTTCTCATTGTGGCTTCGACCTTAGCTTTTTTGGCGCTCAATCTGAACTGGTGAGTGGCCCTGACCGTAAAAGGTTTAAGGATTGAGTTGAGTTAGTCTGAGACGCAAAAGAACAATGCCAAGGTGGCGGAGCGGCTACGCAAATGCCTGCAGAGCATTACCACTCCGGTTCGAATCCGGACCTTGGCTTCTCATTTTCAA
>MVQH01000097.1 GCA_002067755.1 Methanosaeta sp. PtaB.Bin018 | reverse complement strand
ACGGCTTCCCTGATTCATTTGCGGTTTAATAGATCAAGAAGATCGTTGGTTGTGTATACTTTAGCTGCCTTTTGCATCTTGAAATGATTGTCATTGGACCATATGGGACAGCAGAGTTGCATTGCAGAAGCCAGGATCGGCGTATCTTTTTCATCGATGTCTTTCATAATCTCATACGCCGCTTCCACTTTTTCGCGGTATAGGTCAAAATGTGCTATCTTGACTTCTTCCAGGATATATTTCTCTGCAAATTCGAAGGAAAGGCTTTGGGATTTTCTTACCCTCTTAGCTTTAATATAGCTCTTATATTTCTCGATCTCCTTCAATCCATAATCGGGAAAATAAATACAGAATAATTTTGATTTTATCAAATGCGAATTAGTCGAATTATCTTTGAGAAGGGCCGAAATTATGATATTCGTATCTACTACAATCCTAAGCTCTTTTTCTCTTCCTTCCATACCTTCTCTCGCACTTCCTCTAAAACAAGCAGATCTTCATTGCTCAGGTCCAGATCCTCTGTCGCTCTTCTAAACAACACCCATCTTATCTCTTCTTCTTTGACGAGATCCTCGATCTTCTTTTTTAGAGGTTTCATGGGCAAGAAATCTGGTATCTCGACCTCGATTACACCCACTCAATCACCACGTGCTCATTTGTCCTTATGGTTCATAAACTCTTTGTTGTACTGGCAGTTAGAGCACCGTCTTTGGTGTAGTGATGGATGAGGGGGGCGAATATTACTTTTTTCGTCTCGCTCCTCCTGCCAGTCTCCTCTCAGGATCTTGAAATACTGAAACTCGCCCGTCGCAGCGGACCAGTTTGCCTCCAGCGACTGTACTCTGATTGGTTTATCCTGGATATTTATGGCCTTCACAAAACTCCAATAAGGCAGTTTCCTCGCCTTCGGCCACGATCTTTACATCGTAAGGTTCCAGATTCTGGACGGTGCCCGAGAGCCCCAGATTCCAGGCTATCTTCTGGACGGCATCCCGAAATCCAACCCTCTGGACGTCACCTCTGGCAATGATCTCCGCTCGTTGCATGTCAATTCCGCATCTCTTTTATGTGCTGGTATGCTGCTCAAAGGCCTTTAAGTTATCTGTAGCATAGTTTGATGTTGGGACTCTAATTGTCAAAAGCTGCACGAATTCATTCTTCACCTGTTCCTGCCCACACCAGCCTCTCGACCTCCCGCAGGTGTATGAGCGCTGCTTCGCCCTTCTCGGTCATCCCGGATCGTGCCCTCCGTGCGCACCACCAGGCCGCTGTGGGTGAGGAGGTCGAGATAGGGGATGATGGTGTGAAAATTCAGGCCGGATTTATAGACAATTTGCGTTTTGGTTCCCCACCCCCCCGCACACACTTGTAAGATATTTAGTAGGATCTGGTCCTTGTAACGCTTGTGTGACATGAGGGGTGGGGGTATAAGTGGTTAGTACTTATATAAGTTACTGACTGCGTATACTGAAACCACAGAGGCCATGAGTACTAGGACTCACCAGCCAGCTTGAGCACAGCTATCCGTGTTTGTTCAGCTAGGTGGAATCCTAGCTCATGTAGCCTGTCCAGTGAAGGCTCCACTGTTTCCAGAAGACCAACGCGTTTCGCATCTAAAAGCAAGCCTAATGTGCCCTTAATTGGTATTCCTCTTGCATTTGCCACTCTGCGTGCCAGAGCGTCATCTAGAAGTGCTATGCTTCCAGGCATTTCAAGCACCAGCATTAGTACCTGAGACTCTCCAGGCCCAAGATCAGTTATTAGTGTTACTGCTGATGTGCTGATTGGTGCCTGTATCCTGACCCATTCGATGTTCTCTGGTTGTGGCAGGTCTAATCCTTTCTCAATTCCTGCGTACAGTTCTGCCACAACGAAAGGTGGAACGATGATTGATCCAGCAAGAGAATGAATGATATCCAAAAGGCCTATCTGATGCAGATACTGTAATGGTGATGTATTGCAGATGACCTCAGGCAAGACCTGCCTCCGCTATGAGTTCTTCTTCCGTAAGGCTGAAGGTATTAACGCCGTAACTGGCAAGCTTGGCTAGGAAGACGGTCCGTGGTATTCCAGCAAGCTTTGCTGCAGCTCCGGAGGATAATCTTCCAAGTTCAAAAAGCTTTACGGCCGCAGCCATCCTCAACTCCTTTCCAAATTCATCAGGAGACAACTTCAAGGCTAGTGAAGCATCATCTGGCACACGTATGACGATCTCGCTCATATCTTCTAATTCGTCATTGATAGTTATTGTATCTTTGCTTTTCTTCTATAAGCACAAGTCCGTCCACTGATTTCAGTTCAACCACAGCCTTATTTCAACCGGCAGATCCATCCATTAGCCGCAATCAAGGTCTACACCCTTGTAAACGTATCGCTGAGACGTCGAATCCCAGCCGCGAGAGCAGCACCACCAGCCCGAGCGCTGAGATGAGCGCTGTGGCCAGGCCCACCTGCTCCACGGTGTACAGCCGTGCCGCAATCATCCAGAAGAAGAACCCACAGCCTGCATTGAAGACGCTCGTGAATGCCATGAAGAGCGAGTTCCTGTACAGCGGATCACTGAGCATACCTGCAGCATGCCTCCAGGCCAAAGCCCTCATCTCGAGTATGCAGATATGCCTCAGGTTCATTTTACAGTCACAATTCACGAAATTATACCATGTAGCTAAAAACAGTTTCCCTCGAAAGATCTGCCCTGATCCCCCTCTGCCTTGCTGTCAGCCTCAGAGATCAGCCCTCCCGCGAATATCCGCTCCTCCGAGAGGGCCTTTTTTAATCGAAAATTAGTATATGCTTAGAAATATATTGATACTATTTTGCATTGAGCACAGCCGGATATCCGTCATCAGCCCTCTCCAGCCGTCAGGGAACGCGCCTGTCGCATGAGGATGCCTGCACAGGGCGATCGGCTAGTAGCTCCCGCCCATCTCCTTGATGGCGCGCTTGATCTCGACGATATCGTCCTCAATTCGAGCAAACCGCCTCTCAAGATGATCATGCAGATCAGACCTCATGCCACGAATCTCACCGAGGGTCTCGTCTTCCTTCTCAAGCATCTGGTCTTGCTTCTCAAGCATCCTGTCCTGTTTTTCAAGCATTTTATCTTGTTTTTCGAGCATCATCTTTCCGATGGACAGGTTTTCCTTGCTCACCATCAGGTTCTGCTCGCCAAATTCGATGAATCTATGCAGCAGTCCGATCGCAACATCGAGACTCTCCTCCAGCTCCTCGTGCCAGTCTCCTCTGAGGATCTTGAAGTACGGGAACTCGCCCGTCGCAGCTGTCCATCTTGTCTCAAGCGCCTGTACTCTGATTGGTTTATCCTGGATATTTATGGCCTTCACAAACTCCTTCAAGGCAGCTTCCTCGCCTTCGGCCACGATCCTTACATCGTAAGGTTCCAGATTCTGGACGGTGCCCGAGAGCTCCAGATTCCGGGCGATCTTCTGGACGGCATCCCGAAATCCAACCCTCTGGACATCTCCTCTGGCAATGATCTCTGCTCGTTGCATGTCAATTCCGCATCTCTTTTATGTGCTGGTATGCTGCTCAAAGGCCTTTAAGTTATCTGTAGCGTGCCTTCCGCTTATCTTGCCCCATAAACCCTCCCGGCACCAGGCTTCGAGAATCCGGGGCAAAGATCCAATCTCGATGCCCCTGAATTTATTCGGTGGATGAGGCACCAGTTGCTCCAACGAATGCGCCAGAGGTCGCGCTTGGATTGGTTCCCGTGCCCAGCACAGTGGGCGAGCTCTGCTTCGTCGCAAGTGCAACACTTCCGGTTATTGTCCCTGATTCGCGCACTCCGTCTGCCGAAAGCAAGTCATACTCTCCAGCAAGAGCAGTCCCCGAAGCAGAGAGCTTCAGCCTGAAGGCCTCTGTTTGATTGAAGGTTGCGATGAATATCGTAGGCCTGTCACCTGCCGCAGACCCGGCGACTGCCACATCATGGCTGGCGCCGTTTGAGGTCATTGTGCCAGATCCTACGATCATGTCGCTTTCCTGGAATATTTGCAGATCAAGATGCTTTATATTTTTGCCTCTCAGATCCAATGACCAACTTCCGGTCAAGTTAACCTGTGAAGACATCGCTCCCATGACAACAGGAGAGGAAGCACCAAAGCCAACGGTCAGTGGAGACAAAATTCCAGTTCCTGTGCTCACTGTGCCCATATAACCTTGCGAAGACGCCGAAACGACCAAACAGGCAAACAATAACGTTGTGGTTGATACTTCTACCAGCGCCATATTTTCTATTCCTCAGGCTGAAAATAGGTCGAAGAGGTTAATAATGTAATCCTCTGCCCATATTCCTATTATTCGTCCCATGGACCATTGGAGGATATAACATGCGTATCTTGATCACAGGAGCCGGCGAGGTAGGATTTCTCGTGGCGAGCGAGCTTTATGCAGACCATGATGTAACAGTCATAGACAAGGACCCTGTGGCCTGTTCCAGGCTACAGGATATGGACGTGAAGATCCTGATGGGAAATGCTGCCAATGCGCGCCTGCTCCTCGAGGCTGGAATCAAGAGGGCGGACATCGTAGTTGCGGTCACAGGCAACGACGAAGTGAATGTAATCACCTGCATCATTGCCAGCCATCTAGGCGTGCCGCAGACCATCGCGCGTGTCAGCAATCCCGAATATATCGATCAGCCTGTACAGGATCGGAAGGAGATAGGCATAAGCTGCATGATCTGCCCTGAGCTGGCCATGGCAGAGGAGATGGCAAGAGCGCTCTACTTCTCGTCAATGCTCATGAACAAGGAGCTGGCAGCGGGCAAAGTCGAGCTCATAGAGTTCAAGGTGACGCCTGAGATGAACATCAATGGGCCCATCCAGAACGCGATCCTTCCTGAAAATTGTAAGATCGTTGCCTTAAACCGGGCAGGGGAGATCTCCATTCCCGACGAAGACGAACAGATACAAGTCGGCGATCATCTGATGCTGCTATGCGAGTCCAGTGCTTTGCCGGATCTGAGGATCATGCTGCATGAAGCTCAAACCTCCCAGAAGGTCATGATAGTAGGCGGCGGGATGGTGGGTTTCTACCTTGCAAGCAGGCTAGAGAAGATGGGCATCGATATCAAGCTGATCGAGCTGGATGCTGAACGCTGCGCCGAGATTGCAGAGACGCTTTCCGGCACCATGATCCTCAATGGCGATGGCACAGACCTGGCGCTCCTCAGGGAGGAGGGAGCAGGCAGGATGGATGTGGTCTATGCAGTGACCGGCCTGGATGAGAAGAACCTTCTGTGCTCATTATTGGCAAAGCAGCTCGGTGCCAAGAAGATCCTCTCCCGAGCCAACAGAAGCGTTTACATCAAGCTCTTTGAGATGGTGGGCATCGACAGAGCCGTAAGTCCGGGGCAGGTGACCGCAGATGCTGTGCTTCAGAGGGTGATTGGAGGAGAAGAGGTGATAACACTCAGCGACGAGAGAATGGAACTTGTGGACTTCATTGCAAAAGCTGGAAACAAGATCATAGGAAAGAGCATAACCAAAGAGCTTCCCAAGGATTCAATGGTGGGCCTGGTCATAAGAGACGGAAACCCAATGACGCCCGATGCCAGTTTCAAGGTCAAAGAAGGCGACCGCATCTTTGTAATGTCCATGCCAAATGTGGTCTCAAAGGTAAAGAAGCTCTTCGCCTCCTGATAAGCGAAAGGTCCAGACAAGCATATCATTTTTATAGCAATAAGACATCCTAAGCCCTCCTGGAGAAGGCTTTTACTTCTTCATAGAGGGCAGCCTATCAACATGAAGATCCGCATATTTCTGCGCCAATTTGCAGCTCTTTTGAAGCTCCTTGCAGTTTTGCTTCTTGTCCCAGGAGCCGTTGCCGCCTATTTTGGAGAGACCGGCGGGGTGATCTCCTTTGCCCTGACATCTCTGCTGGCACTTGCCACTGGCATCATCCTTGGGCGTCTATCCTCAAATGAGGAGCCTGGATTGAAAGAGGGCTTTGCGCTCGTGGCTTTGGGGTGGCTCGGGGCAGCTTTCTTTGGGGCATTGCCTTATTTCTTCCTGGGCACGAGCATGATAGATGCCCTCTTCGAGTCGATGTCAGCCTTCACCACCACAGGCTCTTCAATACTAACAGAGTACAATGCCCATGGCTACTGGATAATAAACTCCACTCTGGCCGATAGCAGCATTGCTCATCATCTGGAGATGGGCTTGAGGAGTGTTTCGGGGAATGCTACTTTGTTTCGGCCACGCTACAGTGCTGATCAGACCTTCATGGGGTTGCTCTTCTGGAGATCCTTCGCCCAGTGGCTGGGCGGGATGGGCATAATTCTTCTATTCGTTGCCATCCTTCCTAGACTTGGTGTGGTCGGCCGTCAGCTCTACCGTGCAGAGGTGCCAGGACCAGAGAAGGATTCTTTGACGCCTCGAATTAGGCAGACCGCCAGGGTTCTTTGGGTGGTGTACATACTCATGACAGTGGTAGAAGTTGTGCTCCTTTACCTGGCCGGGATGCCTCTGTTCGATTCGCTCTGCAATACATTTGCTTCCATGGCTACGGGCGGTTTCTCGCCAAAGGGAGCGAGCATCATGGCCTACAATAGTTGGATCATCGACTCGATCATCGCACTTTTTATGTTTCTGGCCGGGGCCAACTTCGCCCTACACTACAAGGTGCTCACATCCGACAGAGAAGCCTTGTTTAGGGACCTGGAGTTCAGGTTCTATGCACTGATTGTAGTGGCAGCGACATTGATCATAGTCCTCTGGGGTGGATTGGAGGGAGATATCTTCCGCAAGATCCAGTTAGCAGGCTTTCAGGTAATTTCCATCATGACCACCACAGGCTTTGCCACAGCGGATTTCGACCAGTGGACGGCTGCGTCCAAGCTCGTGCTGCTGCTGCTCATGATCATAGGTGCCTGTGCAGGCTCCACTGGCGGAGCTATAAAGGTGGTGAGGATATTGCTGGTATTGAAAAGCGGATATCGAGAGCTATTCCATGCGCTGCACCCCAAAGCCGTCATTCCTGTAAGGCTCGGAGCATTTCCAGTGAGAGATGAGATCCTCAGACAGAGCAATATCTTCGTAGCCTCTTATTTGATCATCTTCGCTGTAGCTTCGCTGCTTTTGGCAGTCATCTCTTTTGACGATCCTCACATGAATGTCGAGACGATCATCTCAGCAGTGGCCACCACCCTTGGCAATGTGGGCCCAGGCTTTGGCATGGTAGGTCCGATGTACAGCTTTGCAGACATCCATCCAGCGGGAAAGATGCTGCTAATCTTATGCATGTGGATCGGCAGGCTGGAGGTTATGACGGCCCTTGTTCTGTTTGTGCCGGAGTTTTGGAAGAAGTGAAAAGATTTTCGCCCTCCTGCAAACGACACTGTCCTAATCCCCGTAAATGCGCCTCATCTCCTTTGACCGATTGAAATATATTGCTGGCCGCAATGATGTAATGCTGTCATGCATCAATCGAAGAAAATGTTTGGCCTTGGGCTTTTGCGATTGGTCTTAATCGGCCTGGTGATTATGACCTATGTGGCCAGCAATGCAAATGCCGCTACAGGAGAGGGCTCAATAAGCCATGCTGGACCCGCTGCAGATAATTCGTCATATAGCAACTCAACAGTCAGCTATAAAAGTCAAAACAACATCACCAGCGCACCCATAAGCCTTTTGGTGGGAAGAGGTTACTACTCAAACCATCCCATTCATTACAACTTGGGAATTGGCAGCAATGCCCAGGTTGTAGATTCGTATTCGTCAACGTCCATGCGCCACGATGTAGATTTCGCACGCAATGTCGAGGGGGAGACTGAGTTTTCGGCATCAGAGAGCAGCATCAGCCATTATGGCCCGGGATTCTCCACAGCATCTGGCACAGCCAAGACCCATATGCGTATCAATGAGAATGTTACCGACGGAAGAGTTCAAATTGGAGTGCATTCATTGAAAGATCCCTCTCTGGAGATCGATGAGGAGTATGTTGGGACATATCATATTTACAAAAATATGACGCTTTCGACGCCTTACACCCTCGATGCGGAAATTTTCAGCTGCTGCACTGGAGGCTATTTTGGTCTCAATGGGCTGTATCTTTTGCCTCAAGTCAGCGCCGATGATATCTTTAACTACAAAAACCCCTTTGAATTAAATAGATAATTATGCTCTTCGAAAGAATTGTATCGAGTGGCCTGGCACATTATTCCTACCTGGTCGGCGACAGAAATGACGCTGTGGTCATCGATCCCAGAAGGGATTGCGAGGTCTACATTAAAAAGGCGTCGTCCGAGGGCATGAGGATCGCCCACATCCTCGAGACCCACCGCAATGAGGATTATTTCGTTGGCTCTGTGGAGCTTGCACGGCGCACAGGCGCAGAAGCCTGGCATGCAGACGGCCAGTTGGATTACAGGTACGGAAAGGCTGTGCAACCTGGCCAGAGGTGGAGTGTAGGGCGTCTTGTGATAGAGGCAATTCCCACCCCAGGCCACACTCCCGGAAGCATGAGCTATCTGCTCAGAGATCCTGCAGGCGCTGCCTGGGTGGTATTTACAGGAGATGCGCTCTTCGCCGGTGAGGTGGGGCGCATCGACCTCCTGGGATTGGAAAAAGCCCCCGAGATGGCGGGTTTGCTTTACGACAGCATCTTCCAGAGGCTCTTGCCCCTGGGCGATGAGGTCCTGGTCTGCCCAGCACATGGGTCAGGGTCCGTCTGCGGCGAGTCTATAGCCGAGCGTCTCTGGACAACCATCGGCCTGGAGAAAAGACATAACCCTCGCCTCAAGCGGAGGAGCCGGGAGGAGTTCTCAGCTGACCTGCTCAAGAGCAAACCAGAGAGGCCTCCCTACTTCAGCATGATGGAGAAG
This sequence comes from Methanosaeta sp. PtaB.Bin018, assembly GCA_002067755.1. Classification (GTDB taxonomy): domain Archaea; phylum Halobacteriota; class Methanosarcinia; order Methanotrichales; family Methanotrichaceae; genus Methanothrix. The sequence goes on along the minus strand of MVQH01000097.1, from coordinate 43,538 downwards.
GTCAATTTGCATTGTGAGCCTGCTCTGGGTGATCTTCCCAGACCAAGGCCGCTGGCTCCGAATGATTTCGAACGCCTTTCCAAAGAGGCTCAGATCCTGGACATCCGCATGGAGCTGGGGTTTGGTGCTGCACACATTCCTGGATCTCAATTTATCTGGTTGAATGGGCTGGCCAGCTTCGCAGGATGGTTCCTCGCCTACGACAGGCCTATTATTCTGGTCACCGAGGCCAATGAGCCTTGCGAGCCATTTCGCATTCTCATAAGACTGGGCTTCGACAACGTCGCAGGATACCTGGCAGGAGGCATGCTCAACTGGCATATGTCTGGAAGGATGTCCAACGCAATTCAGACAATAACAGTGCAGGACCTATGCAGCCTGCTGGACAGAGAGGAAGCATTATGGATCCTGGACGTCAGGAGCGAGAGGGAGCTTGAGAGCGACGGGAGGATCACAGGAGCACAGCATATTCACGTCACCCAGATTCCAGAGCAAAAAGATGAGGTTCCAAAGGACAGGAGGATCTATATCTTCTGCGGCAGCGGCCTGCGCTCCATGATTGCGGCGAGCTATCTGGAGCGCCACGGCTGGAGGAATTTGGCCGTCATCCTAGGTGGCATCGCCGGCTGGAGATCGAAGAGGTGTCCGATAAAAAAATAAATAGATCCAAATAGATTACATGCTCAGCCTGACAGGCACGAGCAACTGATCGATGACGTATATGATGCCGTTGTCGTACCTCTCGGACCTCAGCGTCCTGGCTCCACCGACGAGGCCAGAGGTGGCATCGACGCCCAGCGAATCTCCCTCCAGCGTCTTGACAGAATTTGAGTCTGTCCTGTTGATCAGGGCGCTGGCATCGACCATGTGGTAGCTGAGGAGGGTCCTTATGCCTGCATCCTTCTTGCTGATGGAGTCCAAGGCGGCCTTTGCTCTATCGAAAGCTTCATCGCTCGGAGCGAAGATCGTGAAGGGCCCCTCTCTCAACGACTCGATCCCCATCAGGCCCTGACCATTCAATCTCTCCACAAATCCTGCAGCCTTGATGGCAGAAGCAAACTTCTTGACGCCGAGATGGTCTGCAGCCTCCTCTACACCCTGACTTGAGCCCTTCGCTGGCACCAGCACCCTATCGATCACGTAGATGGTGCCGGAGTCGTATTCTTTGGTCCGGGTGACATTTGCTCCATTCACCTTCAGGCCGTCTGTGCTGTCGACCGTCAGGCTCTCCCCTTGCAAAGTTCTCAAGGATGAGACCTCAGTGATGTTATCAAAGAGACCGTCGTTCCAGGCAACATGGTAGCTCAGAACTCTCTTCAGCTCACTCTGGTTATCCATGATGCCACTGTCAGCAATGCTGGAAAATGCCTCATCATCGGGCGCAAACACTGCGAAGGTCCCGCTCCCGAAGAGAAGCACCCCCTTGTTGTCCAGGATATCAGCCAAACCTGCACTATCCAGCGCCGAGGAGAAGGTCGCGAGGCCAAGCTCGCCGGCTGCATCCTTCACGCCATATTCTCCTGTTTCGTTAGTTCCACTGATCTGGGCAGCACCAAGACCGGCACAGAGCAAGGCTGCAAGCAATAGACGCAGCATATCTTTATTTCTTCGAATCATGGTTCTAACCACCACTCCATAAGTGATAAACCGTAGCCCGGCCAAAAGATAAACCTTTTCTTTCTGCTGCAGGGCCACGGAGACAGGCCGAAATATTGAATTGGGAGAGATCTTCAATAGACCTGTGTGAGGTCTTACGCAGCGCTCCTGGGAGTTCTGGCGGCCCTTCTAATGCTGTCTTGGGCATCTATGGCCCACGTTCCCCTCATCTCAGAGGAGAAAGAGAACATCTCTCTTGCCATGCACATATCTGATCCGGCCAAGTCCTGGGCGATCTATGGCTTTATCAAGCCTCATGTTGTTCATTACTACAGCTTCGATGTGAAGAGGGGCCAGAGGATCTATCTCTCTTTGATCAAATCAGCCGACCCGCAGGAGAAGGACTTCGTCCCAGCGATGATTCTCATCGGGCCGAAAATCGAGACCGCGGGCAATGCTCCTGATTGGATCCAGCTTCCAAAAGGCCTTGGAGGCCTGGTCGCAGCCACCAAAAATGCCTCTAGTGCCACTTATGAGCCATTTGGGCCCAGCAGCTTCATCAAGATGGCTGAGCTTGATCTGCCTGCTCCCGAATCTGGCAGATACTACGTTGCTGTTTACAGCAATGTGGCGCAGGGCCATTACGGCCTGGCAGCAGGCTACCGCGAGGAGTTCAGCTTTGCCGATAGGATTGCATCCCCGATAAGGCTGATATTTGTTTGGCTCTGGTCAGGCCAGAGTCCGGGCATGATCCTCATACCATACTTTGTAGCAGAGATCATCAGCATTTTGATCTTCTGGCGCAGCTCAAGACGAACTGCCTACAGCTTTGCTGGGACGATGGCTGCATTCCTATTCCTGGCCACCAGCGCCACAGTGATCGGACAGACCGCCTTCAACCTTACACGCGCACCCTTTGGGCCGGAGGTTTACATCTCCCTGACGATAGCACTCTTTCACTCGATCTTGGGCGTGATCGGTCTGCGCCTGGCCAGGAGCGAAGCTGGCATGCTGCAGAGGACTCTTATGGGGATCATCGGAACAGTGGCCCTTTTGGCAGGATCGGGACTTATCATGGGCCCAATTTTAGCGATAGCTGCAAGCATGCTTCCCTCCTTGAAAAGTCCAGTGCCCAGCACGCCAGATCCAAGATAGTAGCTTCACCCATGTGACCACTCCCACCAACGAATTGGAGGGGATTTGCCCTGCATTTATCCTAAAAATCGCTCTCCCTTTGTTGGTAGTAATACTTATATATTTAGTAATACTATTATCATGTTGAGGTAGTAAAATTGAGATCGATATTAATAAGCTCTATTTTATTAGTGCTACTGTGCTGCACGACTGTGAACGCCCATGAGACCTTCATCAGGCCCATTTCTGGATGGGCAGAGGTTGGCGATGAGGTCTATTTGCCAATTGGAAGCGGCCACAACACATCATCCACAGAGCTTCCCGAGGGCTTTGCTTTTGTCAAGGTCATAAGCCAGACAGGAACTGTATTGAACCATACTCTGGATGAGAAGACAGCAACACAAGGCTTCTGGAAGTTCTATGATTTCGATGTGGACGAACCAGGCCTGTACATCATCGACATCTACCATACTGAGGGGTCATGGACCCACTTCATCACCAATCCACCAGCGACTGGCTACTGGGAGCACAAGTCTGCAGATGAGATCAACTGGACGGAGCTGAACACAACCGGCTGGGCCAGCGACTGGTATGTGGAGAGGTCTTATCCCAAGCACTGCTATGGCAAAGCCTTCGTAGCAGCTCCTGGTGCCGACTTTTCACTGGCCTCCAAGCCCATTGGCCAAACACTGGAGATCGTGCCACTGGACAACATAACCACAGTCGGAGATGGCGATTTCGAGTTCCAGGTGCTCTACCAGGGCAAGCCATTCGATAACATCACAGTGACAGCTGAGCGCGTCGGCAACGACACAAAGCTGGAGGCAGTGACGGACAAGGATGGCAAGGTCATCCTTAACCTCAAAGATCCAGCAGAGATCACAGAATGGCTGATCAGGGCTGATACAGGCATGGACACCCGCGTGGTCGAGGCCAAGGATCTGCCCAGGGGCAAGGACTCCAAGGAGAAGAGCTTTGTGGGACCTGTCCACAGAGCGGCCCTTACTCTGAGAAACGATTACGTCAAGACCGTTGAGTGAGGAGATTTCTCCTCCAAATTTTTTGCGATCAACCCTTCGGTGTGTGAAAAATGTTGCGGAGAATTTTCAGATGATGTCGCGGGCATGAAAAAAGCCCTGGACGCCTTCCTGAGCAGGCCAGAGTATGCCAATCTGACAGCAGTGAAGGACGGCCACGTCTACATCATCAACGGCAATCTGAGGAACGACGCAACCAAAGGCCTGATTGGGGCAGCTTATCTGGCCAAGATCTTCCATCCGGATATCGTGGACCTGGACCCAGAAGAGCTGCATCAGGTGTATCTGCACAAGTTCCTGGGCCTGGATTATGACCTGAATTCGCATGGAGTATTCATCTATCCGCCTCTGATCAAAGTCCAAGGCGAGCTGGAGGGCGTGCCCGACAGGTACTACGAGATGGCCGAAGATGCCTCAGCCAAGAAAAGCTGATGAGAGGAGGAGTTGAGACGCAGATCATGTCTCATTTTTTCCAGTTGGATGCTCTTAGAATGGCAGATTTTGCCTGCTCACAGGTAAAAGGCATCTGCCCGCTGTATCTGCCCTCAGATCGCAGCTCCTCGAAAAGACCGGCATAAAGTGGCATCTCAAGTCCCTGCTCCTCCAGAAGCTTGCGCTCGCTCAGGATCTCTTGTGCTCCTCCCATGGCCACTACCACTCGATTCAATAGCAGGACCTCGTCTGCCAGCAACGGAACCAAGTTTACATCGTGCGTCGAGAGAATTATCGTCGTGCCGCTCTCTTTGAGGCTTTTCATGAGTGCCACAACATCTCTCTTCGACCTCGGGTCAAGATTCGATGTTGGCTCGTCCAGCACCAGGATCTTTGGCCGCATCGAAAGGGCTGTAGCCAGTGCCGCCCTCTTCTTCTGTCCGAAGCTCAAGGACCTGGGAGAGCGCTGCGCCAGATCTGCCATGCCTGTTGCTTGCAGCGCCCAGAGGGCATCTTTTTCTACCTCATGTTCATCAAGCCCCAGGTTCCTGGGCCCGAAGGCCACGTCCTCCCACAGGCTTGGCATGATCAGCTGATCCTCGGGATCCTGAAAGACCATGCCCACCCTCTTTCGAACCCAGTTTAAGTTCTCCTTGACGACTCTTCTGCCCAGGATCCTGACAGATCCTGTTCCTACCAGAAGTCCGTTCAGATGCAGCAACAGCGTGGACTTTCCGGCGCCATTCGGCCCCAGAAGGCCAAGAGAGCCACCCTGACGCAGCCGGAAAGTGACATCCTGCAGGGCCATATCGCCGCCAGGATAGCTATAGCAGAGGCCCTCAACCTCTACAGCATACTCCATCCCATCACCCCTGGAGACTGCAAGGCCAGTGCCATGAAAACCACAGACAGTGCCTTCATCCAATCCCAAAGATTCATCCTTCTTGCTTTGATTTTGGGGAGATGCCCATCGTAGCCCCTGGAGACCATTGCAAAGAACATCCTCTCAGAGCGAGCAAGGCTGCGAAGGAGAAGTGCTCCAAAGGCGTTGCCGTAGACTCTTGCTGTCCTGCTGTTCGACTGCCGCTCAAATCCTCGCGCAGACATTGAGCGAAAGGAGGAGGAGAGCTCCTGGCCAAGAAGATCGATGTTCCGATAAGTGAAGAGGAATATCTGCACCAGTGAATCAGGAACGCCAAGGTCCCTCAGTGCCAAGGCAGTGACAGAGAAGGGACAGCATCCTTGCAACACCTGAGCGAGTATTACGGCAGCGCAGCCCTTGAGAAAGATCAAAAGACCCAGAAGAGATCCTTGGCGGCTGGCCGAGAGATATGATAGGGATGCGACGGCCTCTCCCTCAACTGTGAAGGGCAAGATGAGGAGAAAAGGCATAAAGAAGAGCACAGGCCACCTCAAATTGCCTGCAACGCGCTTCCAGGAGATGCGAGAGAGGACAAGAAATCCAAAAGAGATTGCCAGCCCCATGGATGCGAGGACCAGACTTTGCAAAGTGACGATTGAGAGCATCAGAAGGCCCATAGATGCAATCCGCGACCGTGGCTCCCAATCATGGATCGGAGAGCGGCAGCAAGAGTTTGGTTCGAGGTTCATTGGCCTTTTTCTCACCCATCTGAGGACTACTTCGGCCGTCTGCCCAGTTTGCGGGCGACATAGATCATGGAGATGCCTGCCACTCCAAGCAAGTAACCAAGCCCAGCTGCAACTCTGGCGGCGAGTGGCATCCCTGCGTCAGTTTTCCCTTGCTCGATGTTCAGACTGAGCTGTGCCCTGTGTCCTGCAGCGCTGCTGATGAATGTCAAGGCTCCGAGATCGTCCTCAGGGCGAAATAAAAGCTCCCCCTTGTCATTCGTGGTGCCGTTGTAGATCATCAGTCCGTCCTTCTGTACCATAACCTCGACGCCCTGAGCAGGAGTTCCATCATCGTACATGGCCTTGAGCTCCAGCTCATTCACCTTGTAGCCAAGGAGCATCCTATGAGCGTCAGCTGTTCCGGCTGACAGGATCAGCATTGCAGCCATGCCCGCCCAAATGGCTATTGGCGTGATTTGCATTGCTACCTCCTGGAACGCCGCCAGATCAAGGCTAAAGGTACAGCCACCAGGGCAAGAGCTGCAGCAGCAGTCTTGCTGTTATCATTCGCAATGTAGACATTTGCCGTCTCAACATGCCCTCCTCCGGACACAAGGAATTTCCACTCGCCGGTCCCTTTTCCTGGCAAGACCAAGCTGAACTTTCCACTGGAGTCGGTCTTATTCTCGGCGTAGAGCTCCCCATCCCTGAAAACCTGAACTGACGCATCCTTTGCAGGCTCGCCGTCATCGAAGATCGCGTACAGGTCAACTGTCACCCTCTGGCCTATGAACATCCTGTGGCCAAAGGCAGGCATGGCCTCGAGGACGAGGGCCAGGACAAGGATCGCAAAGATCATTCTCTTCAACATCCATCACCTCAAATTTGAGCATAGTTCATTGTGCATAACATCTCAGGACGAGTTCTGGCCAGATAGCCTGCGGCAGACCCACTCACCACACACTCCACAAGGATGACGGGAACATGAGATGCCAAGACGAGCATTGAGATCTCGCGAAAGCCTTCACCTATGGCCAAAAGCTCGGCGAAGACCATCAAAGCCGCCAGTAGAACTGCCGTTCCGCCTGCAAGAGCTCCGAAGATGAACTCTCTGTTGGGCAACTCAAATGACAAACGTCGCTGGAAGATCTGCCAGGCCAGAAGGGCGGGAATTCCCATGTTCAAGGCATTGACTCCCAGTGCTGTCAGTCCCCCGTGCTGAAAGAAAGCCGCCTGCAAAGCCAGTGCCACGAAGACGCTCGCAAATGCCCTCCTGCCTAGCATTATCCCTGCCAGGCCGTCCAGCAGCAGATGAACTGATGTCGGTCCGACCGGAAAATGGGCAAGGCTGGCCACGAAGAGGGCGGCGGTCACCAGCGAGACCTTGGGTATCTCCTCGGCAGTTGTTTTGTACAGAGAAAAATAAAGCAGCGCGCTGGTGGCTAGAAAGCCTGCCACTAGCATCCATGCTGGAAGAACTCCGTCGGCGATGTGCACCAAAGGCTTTGCCTCCCCTATTTTCCTACCCAAAATGTAAGAAAAACAGTCGGAGCTATCTGATCGTACTCGAGATCGTCGCCCGCTTTATAATGACCCTGTAGATCATCTGCACTTGCCTTCCAGACACCCTTCTGCTCGATGGTCGCCTCAAAGCTCAAGACCCACAGGCCTGGACGAGTTAGCTGGAAATTCAATGAACCGTCGGGGGAACTGCCCTCCAGCTCAGTCTTCTGAGCATGCTGCACCATCAGCACATCATCTGGGGATCTTGTCACAATAGCGCTGTAGCTGCCTGCGATGGGCTTTCCATTCCAGAATGCTTTGGCCTTGAACTCATCGCCTGACTTTTGGCCGTAGGGATCCAATTCGGGCACGATCTCCAATCCTTTGCCGTCTGACCAGTCAAATCCATGGCCGGACTGCACAGGTATGAGAGCCCTGGCATACTTTTCTACAAGATTCCTGTTGCCAGAAGAACCATACCATGCTGGATCAAAGAGCGTGGACTCTGCCTGCAAATCCAGAATGTAGCATCCTTTTTCATCTGGAGATATCCTTCCCAGGAGGCCTGATTTGTAGGGCTCTAAGGCGAGGTCGGATATCTTGCCATCTGGCGAGATCAACCTCGCAACAGGCAGGTCGAGGAGTTCGGACTCAGCCTCCCCTCCGTGACCGTAGGCGATCCAGACTTTCATATCGGATTGCAGGGCGGGTTTTTCTGGGAACTCAGCATAGAGCGAGTGGGCCGACGCGAAAGCTACAAGCGCCACAAGCATCGATAACAGTGCAATTCCTTTCATAATTATCATGCATTTCTCACAATTAAAAAGCTGAAATGTAGGTGGAGATCACTTACGCACTCGCATTCATGGTCATTGCTCCAGATAAGCTGAGATTGCATCAAGACCGTTTTCGTATTACTCACCAAATTAGTAGTAACAATTAATAGATAAATAGTTTTCGAAAATAATATTATAAAACTATATTTTTATATTATTTTGCATGCTCACCATCTCATCCTCCAATAGGCCAGCAAGGCGAGGATGACCACCAGTAAAGCGCCTGGTGCTGGCGTTCTTTTGGCCCGATCTTGAGGTGCGGAAACTGTCAAATTGGGCTCATTTGAGACGGAGTCCAACTGATCTCCGATTGCTCGCTCATTCATAGCTGCAAGAACATCAACATAGGCGATCTTCTTGCCAGATGGAGAGCCCACTGCAGCGACATCCACCACAAAGGAGTAGTTGCCTGGGGCTATATCTTTGGCCCTTAGCGTGCAGTTGTACCTGGTGATGCCTGCTGGAAAGACATACTTGATCATTTTGGGGCAAGCGACACTAAGGCCCTCGCTCAGGTTTTTGAAGACAAGTTCCACATAAGCCCCATTGCTCCCCAAGCCCTTCACAGCCACTGTGAAATTCGTCTCGCTGTTCGGGGTCAGACCGATGGGCGAGACATCTACCACCTTGAACCAGTAAGATCCGCATGCATGGCCTGTCAGGAGCAAAAGGAGCATCAACAGCGAAATTGAAAAGACTGTTTTCATAAAAGAAGAGTTATGCTGGAAAATTATAAAGATGTTTTGGGATCCTCCTCTGCCCTCCCAAGCCCCCAAGAGACCTCAGCAGATCACCACAGCAAGACGCCAAAATACCTTGCAGCATAAAACATGCCCACTGCTATCACCAGCAATCCAAAGAATTTGGTGGTCCAGGCTCCAAAGGCGACATACTTTTCGCCGATCCTTCCTCCGACTGCACGAGAAAATGTGGCGATGGGGATGATGGGCACTCCATGTCCCACGCCGAAGATGAAGAGCATCAGGCCTCCGCCCAGGGGCGTGACATTCTGGGATGCCAGCCATATCAAAACAGGAAGAACCATTGAAAGGGCACACGGAGCCCAGCCGAGCGCAAAGAAAATTCCAAGCGTGAAGGCTCCGATGAATGCCGAATGCCTGAAAAGGCCAACTGATGCCTCGACTGATCTTTGCATCAGGCCTGGGCCCTTTTCTCGGACCTCAGCCTGCCGGAGGCGAGAGGCTACCGGATCGAGGATCTCCTCCAGGGGCTTGAAGTTGCCAATTCCAAGAAGGATCATGATGCAACCGGCTATGAGGTCGAATAGCTTTGAGTCGCGTATGAACATGCCGACCTGGGATACAAACAGCCCGAGCACGAAGAAGACGGTGGCCATTCCAAGGGTAAAGGCAACTCCAATCATGAAGCCTTCTTTTGATGTGGAGACGCTCCTGCGCAGATACTCATCCTTTCTGTGCAATGTCAGCACATAGGAGAACACGGCAATCAGCAGAGCAATTGAACAGGGTGCAAGCGAGGTTAAAATCCCAAGGAAGAACATCCCCAAGGCTGAGACATCCTGCCGCGAGACCTCGCCCTCCAGGCCCTCCCACTGTGAGTCTTTAAGTTCCTGCAGCTTTTGCAAAAGCGTCTCGGAGCTCTGTACCCCATCGACCACGCCCGATCCTACGCTGTAGACATGGTAGACCCCGGCGATGTCACCGCCTTTGTCGATCAGCAGTATGGTGGGATTGGAGGAGCTGCCCCTCACATTCCAGTAATCGAGGTATTTGCTGCCGATGGCGTAAGGCTCGATGTCCTCCGTCCAGGGCCAAGTTATGTTGAGCTCCCACCATTTTTCGGCCAGGGATTTGCCATCTTGAGAATAGCGATTCTTCCTGAGGTTCAATGTGATGATCTGCGCACCTGGGTCCATGGCTTTCAGCCTGACCAGCTCGCTTAACTGGCCTTTCAAGGAACTCTCGCACTCCACGCACAGGGGGACTTCGATATTAGTTATGTGCAAGAGCACGGGGGTCCCGCGAAAGTCCTCCAGCGAGAAGTTCCTCCCATCTGCGCCAGTGGCTGTAAAATTGGGAGCCTTCACCAGGTCAGAGCCAGATGAGACTGCCAAAAAATAGCAGAAAAACAGGATGGCAGCTGCTGGACAGCAGATCTTAAACGAGATCGCTCTTTTTCGGGGCATTTAGCCTACCCCTCACCTCCATTCTGCGGCATTTTGCTGGTAGTAGTAGATTGAGTCCTCGATGTAGGCATTGATCTGATCGACGCTCATGGCATCGATCTGGCTGTGCCAGGCCACCTGCACCTCTCCGTCAGGCCCTTTGATCAGAGTAATGAAGATCGTCGTCGGTACATACAGCATTCCGCCCGTTGGGTTGTAGACGGAGAGAATCTCTGTCGCCTTTTCCAGGCCGCTTCCTTCGCCAAGTATGTCATAGTAATCCAGATAGGAGCCAAAGGTCGCAAGGGGCTCCTTTAAGTTCTCCATCTGCTCGGCACAGGGCTTGCAGGTACTGCTATGAACCAGGATGATCACTGGCTTCTTCTTGAGGGCATCTGTGACCCAACTGGGATGATCGACAGAAGTTCCAGAATCCGCATGCTGTGATGGATACACCGTCCACCAATCACCCTCGTCAAGGCCAAGTGCATGCGCCGGCTGGTAGCTGCTCCAGTCTTCAGAAAGTGCAATCCCATTCAAAGCTTGTGAGGTCATTGCTGCCAATACGAGCAATAACATGAGGTTCATTGGCCTATTGTGCATAATTGAAACCCCCAAACATCAGATACCCCAACTAACTGAAATTATTTAAAGCTTCATTTTTCAAGTCGGCGCTCATCTGAAGATCTGCGCCAAGCTTGCGCATCTCCTGGAAAAATCCCGGATAGGATACATCCACTGACTCAGCCGTGTCGATCCTCGTTTCGCCTGCCACGAAGCCTGCCACTGTTAGCGCCATGACGATCCTGTGATCATGGTAGCCGTGCAGATCGGCACCATGCAGCTCTCCTCCGACGATCTCCAGCCCATCGGATCGCTCGCGGATGTCAGCTCCCATCTTGGATAGTTCCACTGCCATGGCATGCAGCCGGTCAGTCTCCTTGTGCCGAACGTGCTCTGCATTCTTGACCACTGTCTTGCCACGGGCCACGGCGCCGATGACAGCGATGGTCGGCACCAGGTCAGGCGTCAGGCTCGCATCCACCTCAATTCCCTGCAGCTCTCCGCCCTTGATCCGGAGGTCTCCTGCCTCTTTATCCCATGAGACCTTCGCACCCATGCGAGAGAGTATATCGATGATCGCAAAGTCTCCCTGGCGAGATGGCAAAATGCCCCTGACAGTGACCTCAGATCCCGTGACCGCTGCCGCTGCCAGTGGATAGGATGCAGAGGAGAAGTCTCCAGGAATGGTGTAGTCTCGCAAGTTGTATTCCTGGTTCCCAGGCACGAAGAACTCCTGCGTTCCAGCCTGAACACGAGCGCTCGCATCCGCCAGCATGTCGAGTGTGATCTCCGCATAGGGCCGCGACTTCAGATACCCCTCTATCACTATCTTTGTATCGCCCCTGGCCAGGGGCGCGGCGATGAGCAGTGCAGAGAGAAATTGCGAGCTGACGCCGCCATTCAGCCTGGCCGTGCCTCCTCGCATCTTTCCTCTGATCACCAATGGCGCTTTGCCGTTATTTCGAATGGAGAAGGCAGTAGCGCCCAGGTCCTCAAGAGAGCTCAAAAGCGGGCCGTTGGGCCTGGTGCGGATTGAGGCGTCTCCTGTGAGCACTGCTCCGTCAGTCAGGGCTGCCACCGCAGAGCAGAAGCGCAGCGTCGTGCCTGAGTTGAGGACGTTGATCACATCGTCAGGAGTCTGAGGCATGCTCGAGACGCCTTGGACCTTGACTTCGTCGTTCAAAGATATCTTCGCGCCGAATGCCTCGCAGGCTGAGATGGTCGCCTTTGTGTCTGCGGAGATGAGGGGCCGCTTCACTGTGCCCCCAGGCCCCAGAGCAGTTATCAGAATAGCGCGGTGTGTGTAGCTCTTGGATGGCGGGGCATAGACCTCGCCTGACAGAGAGGAGCGTTCGACTGACGCGATCATGATCTGAAGATGTTACTTTGGAGTATAAGAAATGTGCCATGAGATGACTTGACTGCGGGAGGCCCCCACTCCACTACCACGGTCGCCGTCCTTCATACGGCATTCGACGTAGTACGACACAAGTCGTATATATTAATTGCGGCCTTTTCATCGACTACAACGACAGCATTAAATGCACACAGCTCCAGCTGCATCTAAATGAACCAGACGGAGCCTACCAGAGGCGTTTCCTTGCTGATCGGAGACCCAAAAAAGGCCATTTGGACGCTCTCTGGACCCATGGTGGCAGCCATGATGCTTATGGCAGCATATAACCTTGTAAATGCTATCTGGGTCGCAGGCCTTGGGCCAGATGCCCTGGCAGCAGTTGGTTTTGTGATGCCCATTTACATGGTCATTGTGGGCCTGAGCAACGGCCTTGGGGCAGGCGTGTCTTCTTCGATCTCCCGAAAGATTGGAGCAGACGATAAAGCAGGCGCTGACAATGCGGCGATGCACGCCTTGCTTATCACGGTCATCATATCCTCGATATTGACGGGCGCTCTCATCTATCTCCTGGAGCCGCTGCTCGCTGCCATGGGAGCGGGGGCTGCCACCGGGCTTGCAGTTGAATATGGCAGGATCGTGTTCGCAGGGAGCATATTAATAGTCTTCACCAATGTCGCCTATGCAATTCTGAGGGGTGAGGGCGACGCAAAACGAACAATGTACGCCATGAGCGCGGGATCGCTGATCAATGCAGTTCTCGATCCGCTGCTGATCTACTATGCAGGCATGGGAGTCTCCGGGGCAGCATGGGGAACAATTATATCCCTTATTCTGGTGTCTGCAGTCCTGATTTACTGGCTGCGAATCAAGAGGGACACTTATGTATCGCTCTCACGAAGGACCTTCCACCCGGACAGGAATGTCGTTTGGGATATTCTCCGCGTTGGGCTTCCTGCCAGCGTGGAGTTCCTAATGTACTCAATTGACGGCATCATCATAAACAGCATGCTGGTTCATGTATCAGGGACAGATGCAGTGGCCGTTTATACTGCCGGATGGAGGATCATCGCGCTGGCCATAATCCCAATGATCGCGATTGGAACTGCAGAGATCTCTGTCGCTGGCGCTGCCTTTGGCGCCAGGCGCTATGGAAATCTGAGCGTCATCCACAATTACTCAACGCGCCTTGGGCTCATTATCGGAGGCGCTACAGCTGTCTTCACCTGGGCCTTTGCCCCGCAGATAACCATGATCTTCACCTACACACCCCAAAGCGCTCACCTGGCTGCAACGATGGTTGCATTTTTGCATGTCATGTGTCTATTTTATCCATTTGCCTCGCCTGGCATCATGTCAGCCTGCCTATTTCAGGGGACGGGCAGGGGAGGGACCTCGCTGATCATCAACATGCTAAGGGACCTGATCCTCATGACGCTGATGTCCTTCCTTCTGGGGATCGTTCTAGGCCTCGGCCAGGAGGGCATATGGTGGGGAATTGTCTTTGGCAACATCACTGGAAGCATCATCGGCTACTCTTGGGCAAGGCTTTATGCATCACGCATGAGATCTGCCGAGGTCTTTTGGAAGCACAGTATCGATGCTTGAGCGGCAGCCTGCACCTTTGAGCAACCAGGATCGCAATTGAAGCAGCAGAAAGTTCTTTACCTGAAAAGAGAATAGCTTTTCGTCAGTGAAGAATCAGAGCAACCACGCGGACCATGCAAACTCCCATTTTCGCCTGATATCCGACTTTGAACCTGCAGGATCCCAACCGGAGGCCATCAAACAGCTCATTTTGGGCTTCAAGGAAGGCAGAAGGTTCCAGACACTGCTCGGCGTCACCGGATCTGGCAAGACCTACACTGTGGCAAATGTCATAGAAAAAGTCCAGAAGCCGACGCTCGTCATCGCTCACAACAAGACCCTGGCAGCTCAGCTCTACAACGAGTTCAAAGGATTTTTTCCAGAGAACAGGGTGGAGTACTTCGTCTCCTATTATGATTACTATCAGCCGGAATCTTATCTGCCAGCAAAGGACCAGTATATCGAAAAAGACTCGCACATCAATCCCAAGATCGAGCAGATGAGGCTTGCCGCCACTGCATCTTTATCGTCGCGGAGCGATGTGATCGTTGTGGCATCAGTCTCCTGCATCTATGGCCTTGGCAACCCGGAGAACTTCCAGAATATGGGGTTTGAGCTGAAAGTTGGAGACAGGATAGAGAGGAGGGAGATCCAAAGAAGGCTCGTCGACATTCTTTACGAGAGGAACGACCTGGATCTCGCCCCGGGACGCTTCCGCGTAAAAGGAGATACCATCGACCTTGTTCCAGGGTACTTCAACGATATCATCCGCATTGAGCTGGATGGAGATAAGGTGGACAGGATCTTTGAGATAGACCGGCAGACAGCTCTTCGGAGAGAGGAGATGAACTACTTCTTCGTATACCCTGCGAGACACTATCTGATCCCTGAGGAGGAGCAGAAGGCTGCCATAAAGTCCATTGAGATTGAGCTGGAAGAGCGGCTGCCAGAGCTTGGCATGATCGAAGCCCACAGGCTGAAGCAGCGCACATTGCACGACCTTGAGATGATCCAGGAGACCGGCAGTTGCAAGGGCATCGAGAACTATTCCCGCCACTTCGACCACCGCCTGCCTGGAGAGCCTCCTTACTGCCTGCTGGACTACTTCCCGGACGACTTCCTCCTTGTCATCGACGAGAGCCACCAGACCCTTCCTCAGCTCAGGGCCATGTACCATGGAGACCTCTCCCGCAAGAAGAACCTCGTCGACTATGGCTTTCGCCTGCCTAGCAGCTATGACAACCGGCCACTGCGCTTTGAGGAGGTCGAGAGGTACATGAAGAATGTGATCTTCGTCTCGGCGACTCCCGGCGACTATGAGCTTGAACGCTCTGGGGCAGTTGTGGAGCAGATCATCAGGCCCACAGGACTGCTGGACCCTGAAATAGAGGTGCGGCCAGTAGAGGGGCAGGTAAGAGATGTGATGCAGGAGATTCGCGCTGTAGCCTCGAGAGGCGATCGGGCGCTTGTGACTACGCTGACCAAGCGTCTGGCAGAGGAGCTGACGGACTACTTAAGCCAGAACGATGTCAGAGCCCGCTATCTGCACTCGGAGATCCAGGCACTGGAGCGAACTGAGATCGTACGCGAGCTGCGGCTTGGCAAGTTCGATGTGCTTGTGGGCATCAACCTCCTGCGTGAGGGGCTGGACATCCCTGAAGTAGGCTTCATAGGAATCCTCGACGCTGACAAAGAAGGATTTTTGAGAGATGAGAGAAGCCTGATACAGACAATCGGCAGGGCCTCGAGAAATGCCAGCTCCAAGGTTGTTCTCTACGCAGATAACATGACAGGCTCCATCTGCAGGGCAGTGGAGAAGACAAAGCTCAGGCGCGCATTGCAGATGGCCTACAACCAGGAGCGCGGCATCGTCCCCAGGACCATCAAGAAGCCCATCAAAGAGAAGATGGTAGATATCACTGACACCAAGCATATTCCCAAGGCCGAGATTCCAAACGTCATCATCGAGCTGGAGGCTGAGATGAGAGCTGCGGCTGAGAGGCTGGAGTTTGAGAGAGCAATTCAGCTCAGAGATACGCTCAGGAAGCTGGAAAAGGAGGCTTGATGAAATGCCTTGTGCAGGTGGCCGCAGCATATTTAAACTGGACGAAGGATGGATGACATAGGGAGATGGGAATGAGACGATTGACACCGATCCTGTTCATATTATCAGCGATAATTATCCTTGCACACGGCAAGTCATCTCTCCAGATCGGCGGAGATGACGGCATATCATTGCTCAAAGATCTGGCAAACAATTCGACCATTAAGGTTGAGGTCAACAAGACATCGATCAATCTCACTCACGGTGTCGTGACGGTTCAATTGAGCGGCAATGACGGCACAGGGTTGTTGAAGAACCTGACGAACAGCTCTTTGAATGGCTCCAATAACACGACAGGCAACCTTTCCACGTGGGGGTCCAAGCCTCGCACACCGCCTGTTCCCCCGGCATATGATGAAAGGGCAGCTCAAACATATGCGGTCCTCAGACAGAATCATCTGGGAGCGCTTTAGGCCTAACCTCCCCGGCATTTAGGCACATGTGCTTGAGAAGATCCAGGATTTCACGCTGCCTCTTTGAACCTTGACTCCCATCATGCAGGGAATACATTCTACTGATAACCAGAATGCTTCGAATCGATATTGACAATAAAAATATATATAGTTCCATACTTAGGGATATGGAACAACGGGCCAGGGATTGGTTGGAAGGGGAGCGTTCCAAGGGAGTAAAGCGCTTGGAGATCGAGAACCGAGGGTCGAAGCATTACGTCTACGAATCAACAACTCATTGGGATAGCATTCTCAAAAAGCGCGTCAAGACCTCAAAATATAAAGAACTTGATCCGGAACGAGGTCTCATAGAGCCGCAAGGCATGAAAGAATATGATGATGAGCTGGTTCGGAATGTCACTGAATACGGAAACGCCATGCTTCTTCGTTTGGCGATGGAAGATCTCAAGCCGCTCCTGATCTCTGCTTTTCCAGACGGCAGGGATGCGATCTATGCTCTTTCCATGATTCGGGCCTGTGGCAATGTCCCGCTCAAGCGAAGCAAAGTTGTCTGGGAGAAGTTCTACAATCCAGATGCCATTTCCCCGAACATGAATCCTGGTGCAGTCTCCAAGTTGCTGCGCACAGTAGGTGTTGATCGAGATGTGCAGGATATAGTGTTCCAGGGCATTCTTGACCAGTCGAACTTCACAGCAAAGGGGCTCGTCAGTCGAGCCTCTTTGCTCTCTTGAAGGCATCCTCTACTGCATCGCGGATGATATAGCCGCCCTTGTGAAGTATTGTGTCTCCAAGCTCTGTGTCCCTCTCCATGGAGGCAGTGCATGGGTATGCGTGATGTGCCTCGGATATCCGCTCTCGAATGTCGGGCTGATCCGGCTCAAGGCCCAGCAGGCGTTTGGCCACAAACCATGTTGAGCCGCATGGTGCGCTGCGAATGACATTTGCCGCGACAATGTGGTCTTTGCCCTCCCGACTCTTTTGTACGACCACATCGATGAGAGGCTCTCCGATGCCCGCAGCCTCAAGAAAAGCTGAGATGTTGGGCTTGGCTGGATCGGGGCGCATGGCGCAGAAGGGCTTGGCAAAGGCAGCCTCCATCCCAAGCTCGGCTGCTTTATCTTCGAGCTGTCTTCGCTGTCCCTGCGGCAGTTCTTTGGGCCTTTCCGAGCAGCCTATGATGCCCTTCACGCCCGCCTCTTTTAGTTTGGAGAGCATGCCAAAGAGGATGTCCGGGTGGACATTGATGAGCATGGCAATGTCTGCCCGAGGTATGTCTCTTGGCAGCAAGGGCTCTACATCATCGATGAAATCGCCCAATGAGTCCGGATCCGGCATCTCCACCAGGGCCACGATGTTCTCGGCAAATCCAGAGCGGACATTGCGGCACTGGGTGCAGGCCTCGCCGCATGATATGCAAAAACCCGAGTAGTTGATGAGATTGCCTACAACACGCTGACCGAACTCGCCACTATAGAATACTACCAGTTTCAAGCCTTCACCACTCTATCAAGACGGAAATTGTGAAGCATTCGAGTTGCAACGCAGATAATGTTTGCGGGCTCTTCTGGCAGTCCACCTAACTAGCATTGAGGTGCATAGCATGACATTGGGTTGTCCGGCGAGAATGTGAACGGCTGCAAACGCCTATTGCTCAGGCTGCTGCAGGCTGATGCAGTGCACTGTACCAAGGCCATGCACCATCTCCCTGCAGTTGATCCCCACGACCTTCCTATCCAAGAAAGCCTCCTGAATGATCTTTTGCGCTGCTTTGTCGTTCTTGTGGCCAAACATGGGCACCAGGACCACATCGTTTCCGATGTAGAAGTTGGCATAGCTCGCCGGCAGTCGACGCTCCTTGCCCACGAACCCTGGCATTGGCAGCTTGATGACCTTCAGGGGACCTTTATCCTGATCAGTCTCCTGGCAGAGAAGCTCATAGTTCTCCTTCAGGACCTGGTAGTTCTCATCTTCTGGATCTTCCTCATATGCACAGAGCACCGTGTTGGGATTTACGAACCTTGCGACGTCGTCCACGTGGCCGTCTGTGTCGTCGCCTGCGATCCCCTTCTTCAGCCAGATGACCTTTCTGACGCCCAAATACTCCTTCAGATAAGCCTCGATCTCTTCTTTGCTCAAAGATGGATTTCTATTCTTGTTCAAGAGGCACTGCTCAGTGGTCAGGACCGTTCCACAGCCGTTCACATCGATTGAACCGCCCTCAAGCACTATGCCTGGCATGAAGCAATCCAGCAACAGATCATCGTTCATGAGGCAGGGGATCCTGGAGTCTGCCATCAGTTCCGGATACTTCTCGCCCCAGGCATTGAATATCCAATTGACCATGGCCAGCCTGCCCTTCCTCTCTTCCCGGTTGAGCACGAATGTGGGCCCATAGTCCCTGAACCAGACATCGGCATAGCTCATCTGGTGAAACTTGACTTTGGAGAGGTCTATCGCTGCGTCTCTCAGCATCTCAACTACCCGGCCGAGCATCAGCTCGTCCTTCACCAAGAGGTTTACAATTTCGCTCCTGTGGATGGCTTTGATTATGTCAACGTAAGCCCTCTCTACCTTCTCGATCTGCGGGAAGCTGTCCAGGTCGTAAGGCCAGGAGAGCCAAATGGCCTCATGCCTCTCCCACTCGGCAGGCATGTGATAGCCCAGTTGGCGTGGTGTATCCTCGAGCGATAGGCTCTTTCCCGTTGCCTTTTTGCCTGAGCCCAACCCTCTCGCCCCCTTCTCCTGCACCATCTCGATCAGGGGCCAGTAGGTGTCTGGACGCCGGTTGCAAAAGAAGCCCCAGCCCTCTCGCACGACCTCGTTCTGGGCCAGGTCGAGCTCTGCCACGAGAACCTCTTCCGCCTTATCGCTTGCTTTGGCCAGGATCCTGCCAAAGGAATCGCATACAAAAGAGCCTCCCCAAAAATTCTGGCCATCCTCCAGGCCGACGCGGTTGACAGCGGCAACGCACACACTGTTTGTGATTGCATGGCTGCGCTGGACAGTCACCCAGGCATCACGCCAGTCGCCCTCCTCAGGATTCTCCTCGCCCACAATCCAGCCGATGGCCGTGGGATAGAATATTATTTGCGCTCCTCGCAAAGCGACCACGCGGGCAGCTTCAGGGAACCACTGGTCGTAGCAGATGAGCACTGCGAGCCTGCCATAGCGGGTATCGTAAACCTGGAACTCATCGCCTGCTGCAAAATAGCTCTTCTCATAAAACATGGGATCGTGGGGGATGTGAACCTTTCGGTAGGTCTTTTGCAGGCTTCCGTCTGCATCGATGACTGCAACGGAATTGTAGTAGCCTGCCTCGTCCTTCTCGAAGACAGGCACTATCATCACTACATCATGTTTTTTTGCCATTTCTGAGAAGACAGCCGTCGACTCCCCGGGAATTGTCTCTGCAAGGCCGAACACATCCCTCATCTCCCACTGCGGGAAGTAGCGCATTCTATAAAGTTCCTGAAGGCAGATGATCTTGGCCCCTCTGGCAATGGCCTGCTCCACTTTTGAAACAGCCTTTCTAAGATTTTGATTGAGGTCCTCTGAAACAGAGGTCTGAATCAAGCCCACGGTTACCCTGTGCTCGTGCATGCTCTTTCCTAACCTAAGTTATGATCGCTGCTTGCTTAACTAGATAGCGGAATTTTCAGGACAGAGAGCCTCATCAAAGGAATATCCAGTATACTAGCACATTGAGGATGGTCAATGGCACGCCAACCCTGGCAAACTCCAGGAACGTGAGGGTCTCGCCGCTGCGCTCTGCATTCTGGATTATTATGATGTTGCTTGCTGCGCCCAAGATGAAGAGATTACCAGCTATGGTGCTTCCCGCGGCAAGTGCCATCAGGTCCCTGGCAGAAGGATGAACCAACATGGGCTGGCAGAGAGCCACGAAGGGCACATTCGAGATGAGCTGGCTTAAAAGAACGCTCAGTGCCAGGATGGTCGAGACTGACGCCAAATCCGCCTGGGATTTTGCCATAAATGCCTGAAAGACTCCAGAACTCCAGACGCTGTCCATAAGGATGAACATGCTGGCGAAGAATATCAGAGTGCACCAGTCGATCTTCTTTATGATCTCCCATCTTCTCGGGCTGAAGAGAAGTATGGGCAGAGCAGAAACAATGGCGATATATGTCAGGCCAACATCCTTTTCGACTCCAAAAAGGAGTGTAGTAATTTTTATAAATATTAATAATATGAGCAGAGCGAAGGATATCTTGGATAAGTGAGCCAGATTCGAATCTTCTATCTGTTCCTGGCAGATCTGCAGTGGCTTATTCTTGAACTGGCTCTTGTAGAAGAACTTGAGCAAGAGATATGCGAGCAGCAGATTGGCCACCGTCGGCAGCAGTAGGTATTGCGAGAAGATCAGAAAAGGATTGGTAAGATCTCCGTTGATGGCGATGAGGAGGTTTTGCGGATTTCCGATAGGGCTCACAGCGCTTCCCGTGGTCACGGCGAATGCCAGGGATAAGAGCAGCAGCTTTGGGGAGATCCCCTGCGTTCTGGCAAAGTAGATCATCAACGGGGTGCCGATGATGGCCAGTGTATCGTTCATGAGAAGGGCCGAGAGTGCGCCCATACCAAATAATATCAGGAGCAAAAGCTGATCCACGTTCCCTGCTCTGCGAAAGATGCAATAGGAGAGATGAAGTAGATAGCCGCTCTCCTGCATGGATTGGCCGACCACAAACATTCCTGCAAGAAATATCATGACATCCAGATTGATGGCCCGGGCTGCCTGTGCGAGCGAGATCTCTCCGGTGAATAGGACTGCGATGGCGCCTAGAAGCATGATCTGCCAGATCTGAAGGCTGAACTTGCCAACCTGCCTGATTGCTATCAGCAGCAGAACTGCAGATAAGACTAAAATGGATATATCGGCGTCTGGATGCATTATGTGGATGGTACTCCCAACTCTAGATCGGAACTCGTATCAAGCAGCAAGGTCACTGTTTTTTTCGATCGTGGAGATATAGCTTTCTGTTGAATCTTGAATCATACATCTTTAATAGATAATCCTGACCGACATCCTTATAGCCTGTCATATTGACACATGCTATCACACGTCATTCTGCTCGCACAATTCCTTAGAGATGCGTGCAATCCAGCAAATGGGAGCAGCACTTCGAGTTGGTGATAAACATGCTCGGCATCGATGATCCGTGGATCTGGGGCGTTTATGTTCTTTGTATTTTAAGCGCGCTACTGTGTGTGATTTATGGCATAATCAACTGGAATCGAGGCGGAGAGCTTGAGGCTTTGGAGATCAAAGAGGAAGCCGCATGGGAGGCGGTTGAGGAAGAGATGCAGGAGAAAGAGCTGGGGTTGTGACAGAGATGAATCTTCTACTTCTCAATATCATCATTTTGATCTACCTTCTCTTCACCCTTTATCTTGGGTACAGAGGATGGAAGTCCACTAAAGACTCTGAAGGGTATCTCGTGGCTGGAAGGAAGACTCATCCGTATATAATGGCCATGAGCTACGGAGCTACCTTCATCAGCACCTCTGCCATAGTCGGCTTCGGAGGCACAGCAGGCCTCTTCGGAATGGGGCTTTTGTGGCTGACGTTCCTCAATATCTTTGTGGGGATCTTTCTGGCATTCGTAGTTTATGGAAAACGAACCAGAAAGATGGGACACAACCTGAATGCCATGACTTTTCCGGAGCTTCTGGGCAAGCGGTTTGACAGCAAGTTCGTCCAGTATTTCAGTGGCATCGTGATATTCTTAGGCATGCCGCTTTACGCATCTGTGGTTCTCATCGGAGCGGCAAGGTTCATGGAGACTACACTGGCCATCGACTTTGATGTGGCGCTGCTCATCTACTCTGTCATCATCGCTGCCTATGTGGTCTGGGGAGGGCTTCGTGGGGTCATGTACACCGACGCAATGCAAGGAACAATCATGTTCGTGGGGATGGCATTTCTTCTCCTCGTGACCTATGCTCATCTTGGAGGAATAACCTCTGCTCATCAGGCTCTCACTGGCATGACACACCTGGTTCCGGCAAAACTGGCGGCTCAGGGGCACATGGGATGGACATCCATGCCAATCATGGGAAGCTCATGGTGGTGGACTTTGGTTTCGACTATTGTCATGGGCGTTGGAATAGGAGTTTTGGCCATGCCCCAGCTCGTGGTGCGGTTTATGACGGTCAAGTCGAACAGGGAGCTGAACAGGGGTGTTCTGATCGGAGGAGTATTTATTCTCATGATGACGGGCGTCGCATTTGTGGTAGGTGCGCTGTCCAATGTCTACTTCTATCAAACTCAGGGCAACATCTCAATCAACATTGCCAAGGGGAACGCCGATAGCATCATCCCAGTTTACATAAATGCCGCAATGCCCGAATGGTTCGTCTATCTATTCATGCTCACGCTGCTGGCAGCAGCCATGTCCACTTCTAGCTCTCAGTTCCATGCCCAAGGAAGCGCTATTGGCAGGGACATCTATGAGACGCTTACTCAGAAAAAAGGCGGCGGATCGATACTGATAACCAGGATAGGAATACTGGTTGCCGTCTTGATCGCAGTCACCTTGGGGTATATCCTTCCTGAAAACATAATTGCCCGAGGCACAGCCATATTCTTTGGGCTGTGTGCTGCAGCCTTCCTTCCCATGTACACCTGTGCACTCTACTGGAGAGGTGCAACCAGATTTGGAGCTATTGCTGGCATGATCACAGGAACTCTCGTGACTGTCTTCTGGTATATGTTCATTCACAAAGCAGAGGCAGCACCACTGGGAATATGCAAGATGCTCTTTGGCAGAGATGTTCTAATCGCACAGATGCCTTGGCCTGTAGTCGATCCAATAGTAGTAGCTCTGCCACTGGCATTTCTGGTCACTGTGGCCGCAAGCCTGGTGACGAAAAAATTAAATTATCGACACCTTGAGGACTGCTTCAGGGGATTGAGATAATATTTTTTTTCTCACAAGTATTCATGCGTCTTTCGGTTAAGCCCACCATTCCTCAGCAAATCGCCTTCTGTTCACATGCGGGTCGAGTGCCTCACTTAAGCAAATTTCAAATGAAGTCAGTAGGAATATGCTCACTTCGAGATAAGACAGAACGGCATTCAGTATAGATGTATAATGAGATGACACCAATTGAACAGGGAGAGTATCTAAATCAAGCCTTAACCGATGACCGATGGCGAGATTTCTGAGGTTCCAAAAAAAAGGTCATGGACCTTGAGAAGAGGCTTGGAACGCATGTATTCCCCACTGAATGAGAGTTAAGGCTTCTAAAAGACGTCATCAATCTATCGATCAACTCAGCTTGTTTGCTAGATTCAATCCAAGGCTCCATTTCTGTCTTCAGGCATATCTGCCAAAGGCCGCCCAGATAACGAGTATGAAGGCTAATGAGAGATAGACTATGCCATGCTCTCCGGGCCAACTGGATTTTTCATTGGTTCTAGGAGCTTGAGACGGCACCACGGGGCTGATGTTGGCCTTCTTGTCAGCTTGCACTTTGATTGCGATCGCGGGCGTCGATGCGCTGTATGTGTCTCCTCGCACACTGCGGTAGTCTATCTCACTTGCAGGAAGCCTGATCTCTCCTAGCCTCATTACGCGAATGCTATATTCTATGTCCCTGCCCTCACCTGGATTGATCATAAATGTGCCTCGAGGGCTGCCTCCGACAAGCTCAGCATCGCTGGGGATTGTCTCTTGAAAAGATACCCTAGCCTTTCTATTTCCCGAGTTTGTCAGATTCAGCAGGATCTTAACCTCTTTTCCTGGGGCGACCTTCGTGGCGCTGATGGCCCTCCTCGCTTCGATGAACGGGCCAGATACGTCCACCACAGGGCTTTCGGAGAAGACCTTGTATTTCTTGCTCCCCAGGACGAAGCTGGCCTCTGCGGACGGCATGACCAGGCCTTCTCCAGGCTTCTTCGCAAAAACCTTGTAGCTTACTGCCTTCGTCTCATCAGGGGTGAGGTTGAATTTCCAGATTAAAGATGAGTCGGTCTGGAAGTCCTGTCCAACAGAATCTGTGAGGGTCACGCACAAAGTCCTGTTGCCACGGTTCCATAGCGTGTCTACAACGAAATACCCTTTCCCAAAATCCTGGGAGGGATCTACTTGTTTATGCAGCTGAAGAGAGCCTGCCACCTGAAACGATGTGCCTCCCCATGCCTCATACATTCGTCCCTCAGGATCGTTGTACCACGCATGAACCTTTAACTGAAACTCCATTGGCAGCGGAAGATATGGCGCATTGAGATTCAATTTAATTGGATCGATTCTGCTTGTATGCTTATCCTCGTCCCAACTCCGTCCCGCTTCGAGCGTCGATCTGTTCCATTTAGCATCGACCAGGGAGGGATCCGAGGTCAGTGATATCTTCATGCCCTCGACTGCCACTATGCCGCTGTTCTCGATCTCCAGCTCAAGCCGGATCTTATCGCCGCCTTGATAGACGTCTTTGTCGGATGAGAGAAGAAGCGATACCTCAGGAGCTGCCGGAAGTTGCATTGTAAGGTCCGCATACGGTTCGTCCTCTTGGTCGTCCTTGACGACCTTTTGTGCTGTCACCTTTATCGAATCGTTCAGCGAGAACGATTCACCTGCCATAAGGGCGCGAATTGCCAAGGTGACGTTGTCCTTTTGCAGCTCCACCAGAGCTTGCGATGTTCTGGATTCCTCTGGGGAGAAATCAACAAGGACTAGCTTGTAGTCTCCTAAAATCATCGCCTCACCCCAGTGAAGCTCAGCTCCAATCCCTTCGTCCCAGACCACTGCCTGCACGACAGAGGAGAAAAGCAGCAGAATCGCTAAAAGCTTGAACATGCTAATGCCTGAAGATCAGATAAACCGCTAAGATCACAAGTCCGACGTATACATAAAGGCCGATGCTGTCATCCATCATTGTGCTGGAAAAGGCATTTGTTCTCTTGGAGGTGGATTCGGATGAGCTGAGATAAGCTCGCCTGCTGGTGTATGCAGCATCAGGCTCAATGCTTGGAGCTGTCTGTGCGATGGCTTCTGAAGATGTCTCATTTGTGGTATTGGTAATTGATGCTCCATTTTCAGATGTGGGCTCTTTAACCTCATCTTTCTCATCATAACTGCCAGAATATTTAGAAGATTGCGTGGTGCTCTCGACTGCATCAAAAGAAATACCTGCAGGAACATAAAATACCACAGCATCGTCTTTGCTGACCACTACCTTCTTTTTCTTTACATACTCTATCTTGGTATCCTTGTCCCGCCACCTTACAGATATATTGTGCACGCCTTCTTCGAGTGAGAGAGTTCCCATATCCGATGTACTCTCGCCGCTGATCTCTTTATTTTTTTCAAAATTGTCGTCCACATAGAGATAAGCCACCAAATCTTTTGTGTTCTCATTGGTGAGTTTAACTGCCAGATCGAACTTCTCAGGCTCGTCATTTAGGGTAGTGTAAAGGTTTACAGATGTCTCCTCATGAACATCTTTAGTATCCTCCGACTCGAAGGACTTCTTGACATCCTCATCCCACCATGTTATCTTGAATCTGTGGATGCCTTTGGACAGGGAATAACCGTCAAACTTGGCCTCCGAGTCGGATGAGACAGACTTTGTCTCTTTCAGCTCAGAATCGATGAACAAAGAGACATCAAGGCTATCGTCGTCCTTGTTCGTCACATAAACATGGACATCATAAGGGCCATCAAAAGAGCTGTTATCGGAGATATTGGACGCGTCAACCTCGGTGGACGCATTATCCTCGGCACTGCTAATCGCCGAGACCAGGATCGAAGATAGGAGGAGAGTCACAACAATTATGATTTTATTTGCTCTGGTGCAGAACTGTCTCCTGCGCATAGATCGATATATTGATGATGGTGCTTTAAATAACATATGGTACAGAATAAATAGCATCTAATGTTATTAATTTTAACAACTATACATTTTAATATTTAAATTTTAATTAGCTAAACGAAAAGATTATCTAAGATCATGCAGATGAGGGTCAGAGAGGATGATGTCGTGACCGATGTGGCGGTCCAGCTTCTGATAATAGAGGGCATACCATTATTGGGTTTAGTTTATTATCTCTGGCATAAGAGGAAGATGTACTTATTGGAGAGGGGCGTCCCGGAGAAGGACGATTCAGTGGCCAGGCACGAGCGTAGGATCGTCAATGGAATCTTCCTAGCACTGGCTGGGGTTTTCATGATCTTAACGCCCAAGATCGCTGCGCTCGCAGGAATTGAAGCGCAACTTACATTTGAGCTTCTACTCGCAAGCCTAATAGTGTTTTGCGCTGGAGTCGCTCTATTGATTGGAAGCGGTTTGCTGAGGTATAAAGCAATGCGCCAATATGATAAGGACTACCTCGCAGGATTAAAATGAATCCAATAGATGGCGATCTCTCATGGCATCGATGGTTACGTCGCAACTCTATTAACTATGAAGAGTGAACGATGCTCGCCGTTCCAGATCGAATCTGCGGGAATTTACTCTGATTTCGTCCTAAAAATACAAAAGTTTATTACTACGTAATACCTTATGAGTTCATCGATATGGAACAAGATCTCATGAGAATCGGGGTTTCTCTGCCTGAGAAGCTTTTGAACAAGTTCGACGAGATAATCCTCCAGAGGGGGTACTCGTCCCGTTCAGAAGGCATACGTGATGCCATTAGAAATTACATTGTCAACTACGAGTGGATGAGCGATGTTCAGGGTGAGCGGGTGGGAGTTATAACCATAGTATATTCGCACACTCAAAGAGGCCTGGAGGATAACCTCACTGAGATTCAGCACGAATTCATAGGAATAATCCAGTCCAGCCTGCATGTTCATCTGGATCATGATAACTGTTTGGAGGTAGTTGTGCTGAGAGGCGAAGGTCAGGATGTGAGAAAGGCAGCAGAGAACATGATGGCCCTAAAAGGCGTAAAGCACGTCAAGCTTACTACGACATCCCTTGGAAAGGAGCTATAGCAATCGTGTGGTGTTAGCTCATTTAAGGCCTCTCCGGGCAAAGATTTATTTCATTTGAGTGAGAAAAAGTTTCTTTTGTGGTTTGTATGGCTGGAACACTCTATGAGAGGCTGGGAGGCTACAGCGTCATCGCAGCCGTTGTTGATGGCCTGATGGCAAGAATTGCAGAGGACAAGCGTCTGGCAAAGTACTTTGCCGGCCATGGCGACAATTCAAAGAAGCGACTTCGTCAGATGCTTGTGGAGATGATCTGTCAGCTCACAAGAGGGCCTTGTTTTTACCTTGGTCGTGACATGTCGACTGTGCATAAAGGATTGGGGATCAACGGATCCGAATGGCAGGTGTTTATCACTCATCTCATCGGCGAGTTGGACTCCTTTGCGGTGCCTGACGAAGAACAGAAGGATCTGCTCAAGCTGCTAAACAGCATCAAGAACGATATCGTAGAGGCGCCTTGATATCTATTCTTGATGCTGTCCAGTCGCGATCGCCACCAGATCTACAAGATCTATCACACTACTACCTGCTCCTGCATCCCTCAGGTTGCGGATGCATAGTGGACAGGATGTGACGATCCAGTTCACCCCCTCTGGAACATCCTTCAGCCTCCTCCTGGCCATCTTCAAGGAGAGGTCTCTGTATCCAGATCGAACGCCACCACCTCCACCGCAGCAACGGGCATTCTGGCGGTTGTCCTTCATCTCAGCGAGCTTGCAGACTGCCTCGATCACCTGGCGCGGCTGCTCATAGATCTTATTATGCCTTCCAAGATGGCAGGGATCATGATAGGTTACAGTGAGGTCGAGGCGTTTGAGGTTCAGCTCGGATATGTGCTCTGCAAGGAACTCCGGAACGCTCACCACCCGAAAGCCTGCAGGATAGTTATTCTTGAGGGTTGTATAGCATCCTGCACAGCCTGTGATGATGGTCCTGGCCCCAATCTGCTTCATCTGCCTGACATTGGCATTCACGAGCTTTCTGGCATCAAAGCCCATGCGCAAAAGGGGCGAGCCGCAGCACTTCTCTTCTGGCAGAAGGGTCACGCCAAAGCATCTCAAGAGATCATAGGTGCGCGCGGCCGTCTCAGTATAGCGGTATGAGTTCATACAGCCCACAAAATAGACGAAGTCCGAACTTTCCTTCAGACGGCTGCGTCCCCGCAGCCAGGCAGCTCTCTCCTTCTGCTCTCCAAAGGTGTTACCGCTGTTGAAGATGTATCTGCTAAGCCTCTCTTGTGCTTCAGTCATTATCCCTTGGGAGACAAGATGTCTTCTGGCGCTCTCTATCAGATCGGGCACATCTGCGCCAGCCGGGCAGTTATCAGTGCAAATCCCGCAGGTGGTGCATGAGTTCAGGCTGTCCAGCACATCTGCATCGGCCTTGAGGCCGTCTGCAAGGCCCCTCATCACCATGATACGTCCCCTTGTGTTTGCCGACTCCCAGCCCAGCTCCTCAAAGGCTGGACAGACTGAGCGGCAATTTCCACAGCGAACACATCGATTGATAGCTTTAAGATCCAGAATCATATCGATTGATTCCATCAAGTCTCTTGCTACAGGCCCAGCTTTCCAGGGTTCAGAATGCCATTGGGGTCAAGTGCCTTTTTAATGGATCTCATCACTTGAAGAGCATCTTGTCCCACCTGCTCTGGCATGTACTGAGCTCTAGCCAGGCCTATTCCGTGCTCAGTGCTGACAGTTCCACCCAGCTGCAGGGCCACTTTATGAATCCTGTCCGCGGCGATCCTGAGCCTTTCCCATTGATCCTCGTTCATGACATCGATGAAGAGCGCAACATGCAGGTTTCCATCTCCGATGTGACCATATTTCATTGCAGGGATGTCCAGCTTTGCTGTGATATGCTGCACCCTCTTGATCAAATCTGGGATCTGGCTCATAGGCACGCCCACATCCTCGCCCATGTAGATGCGCGTTTTGGCAGGATCGATCTTGGCTACTGCAGCACCAACAAGCCGCCTGGCAGCCCAGATGGCATCCATCTCCTGCTGGCTGGTGGCCACTCTCACGTCCAATGCCATGGGGCTGCAGATCTCGGCGATGTGCAAAGCCTCTTTTACAGTCGAATTCTCATGACCGTCCACCTCGAATAGTATCAGATCTCCGTCATCAGGAATGGCAAGCTTGGGATCACAGCGCCTCAGGACCTGACAGGTCGTCTTGTCAAGGATCTCACAGGCTGAAGGCGTGATTCCACATGAGAATACCTTTAAGACCGCCTGGACTGCGACCACAGCATCCTCGAAGCAGGCCAGGACAAGCCTTCTGGACCTGGGAAGAGGGACGATCTTCAATCCTGCACGAGTGATGACTCCAAGAGTGCCCTCCGACCCAGTGAAGAGCCGAGTGAGATCGTATCCGACTGCGGACTTGAGCGCCTTCGAGCCTGTGTGTATCACCCGACCGTCAGCGAGCACAACCTCGAGATCGAGGACGTAGCTGCGCGTCGTCCCGTATTTGACGCAGCGCATTCCACTGCTGTTATGGGATATCATTCCCCCAATAGTGCACACAGCCGAGCTGCCAGGATCCGGTGGGAAGAAGAATCCATAAGGCTTCAGGGCCAAATTGAGCCTCTCCTGGACCACGCCCGGCTCGACGATGGCCTGCAGGTTCGCGATATCGATATCAATGATCCTGTCCATGCCGGACATGTCCAGGACGAGGCCCCCTTTTACAGGCGAAGCGCCGCCTGAAAGGCCAGTGCCAGCACCTCTCGGAGTCACAGGGATCAGATGCTTACTGCACAGTCTGATGATGCGAGAGACCTCGTTTGTGCTCTTTGGCCTCACCACAAAGTCAGGAAGTCCTTCAATTTGTGATGCATCAGCTGCATAGCAGCGCCTCTCAACGATGGAAGAGGATGCGCGGCTGCCGACGATCTCTAATAGATCCTCAAGTATACCAGACATGTTCCTCTGACTTTTTATCAATTCAATCGACGACACATCGATATAAGCATTGCCTGATGCAGATAGAAAAGCTAAAAGCTGATGCAAGATGAGACTCCCCCGAGATGATTGTGATGAAGTGCACACTGCCTATTGCCTTAGCGATCATGCTTCTTCTGGCGGCATTCCCGGCCAGCGGAGAGATGACGGACTACCAGAAGGGCGTTGCCAATGGTCTGAAGATAGGACTGTTTATGGGAGAATACTATGGGCGGGGCCAGTACGTATCGGACTATGCAGGGCAGTATAACACTTACCTGGATCAGTATTATCAGTTCCTTTGGGCGTCATTTGGCAATAACCAGTCCCTCATAAATGAGTTCATGCGCTCGCCGATCTCAGTCAAAACTAATCCGATATCCAGCAGCGGAGTTCTGTATCCTGATGCGAGTGGTAGAATTTATGGTTACCCGGCTGCTGATTACTACACATGGATTGGAGCTGTTCCTGGGACGAAACCACAAAATCCTAGCGACTCTTTGCCTGGAGTCTAGGCTAAAAGAGGACCGAAAGCCCATGGAAAGAAATGGCTGCAGTATGGGCAACAGAGAACTGATGCTCTTCATAACCATAGCGCTCTTCATTTTGGCATCTTACTTTATTTGGCCGCTGCTCGACGGCCTTGTCCTGGGATTGGTCTTCGCATACGTCGGACGCCCTGTCAGAGATCTATTTGGAAAAAATCGACAGGCAGGCGCTCTTGCAGCGATCGTCTGCATAGTCGTCCCTCTTTCGGCGATCTTTGCCCTTGGACTTGTCGAAGCCGTGAGCCAGATAAAGTGGCTGGAGAGTCACCAAAGGTATATAATCGCCACCATCTACGAGCTCATCTCCCATGTCCACATTCCGCAGGCAATATTCGACGAGCTCTCCAGAGGCATGACGAACCTGATGGAGATAGGATTGCATCTCATTGCCGGCCTGCCTGTGTTCAGCCTTGGCACTGCGATATCCCTTGGAATAGTGAACTTTTTGATATCCCTTTGCGTCTGTTATTTTCTTCTGCTGGACGGGGCTCATCTGAAGAATGCTGTGATGGATGCTCTGAACTTGGGTGGCAGAGACTTAGAGCAAAGATGCCTGGCCAGAATAGACGGCATTCTTCTTGGCATTTACACGGGAAGCATCTATACCGCAATAGCTGGCGGCATTACATCGGTGCTCATCTTTTACATATTTGGAGTTCCCAGGCCCTTCGCCATGGCGTGCATCGTCTTCTTAGCGGGAATGGTGCCCTTCCTGACCTGGCTTGTCTTCATTCCCACAGCCATCGAAAGATACATCGAGTTTGGGCTTGCGGACGCACTGCTCTTCTTTTTGGTAGCCTCGATAATGGTCCACGTAGCTGAGCTTGTCATCAGGCCGTACATAGTCTCTGCAAGATCATCCATTCACCCGTTGCTTGTGTTGCTTGCGTTTCTCGGGGGCGGCATAGTGGCCGGAATTAGCGGTTTTTTCCTGGCACCTGCCATGGTTGGAGTGGTGACGGGAATATACCAGGCGATTCAAGGAGAGCAAAAAGAGGAGACGAAGCAAGAGGATGATACAAGTCGGTTAAACCGATAAATGTAAGACGAGGCACTCTCCATTCGCCGATAGACGTAATACCGAAAACTATATATTCGTTGATCGTAGTAGTATTGTTTGGCAAAAGTCAAAGTCTCTTTTCTCCCTCCTACACCAAAGACTTTTGCCTCCCTCCTTATACCCCCAACGCTTTGAAAAATCGTAAATATCATGCCGCTCCATAATTGGCCTTGAATGTGGGACTTGGGCAGGCTTTCCACAGTGGCCGAACTGATACGAGATCATATCTACCTCGAGAGCATCGAAGAGTATTGCGAAAAGACGGGAGTTCGCAAAGAGGACTTCGTCCCAATAGAGCCTCAAGAATTCGATGGCGAGATCTTTGCGGTCGACGGCTCCAACGCGGCAGTATGCAATTGGTCCGTGGCCAACCTCAACCTGATACGAGCAGGCTTTGCCGTGTACAGAGGACGGGTGTGGCAGAGAACGACGATCACCTACGATGATGTGCTCCTCGCAGATCCGAGGATCTGTGAAGATCTGTTCGATCCATATCTGAAGGCGCTCTTCGGGCTGAAGGGAATCGATCTCAAGGAGTCAGATCTGGACCGGCTATCCACATACTTTCGGGAGCTTCAGGAGTACATCGCTCTGAATGAGGCAATTGCCGAGGCCAGCTCGGGTGATATCATCCTCTACGATGGGGGCTTCGACGTCTTCGAGCCCCTGCGAAGCGTTCTGGCAGTGATCTATAAAAGAGCTGAGGATAAGGACGTCGATCTGCTGGCAGTCAGCAAGTCCAGTGCTCTGTTCTGGGGAGAGGGGCTCACACTGCCCTTTTTGCAGCACACTAGCTATGCAGGCGGCCTCTTTGTTCCTGGCATCCCATGGTATCTGGACCTGAAGGATAAAAAGGTGGAGCATGGCCAGGGCAGGTGGGATGGCGAGACCTACATCGCTCGCTTCGCAGGCGGCTCAGAGCGGGCCTTTCGCGTGGACGCGCCATCTTACGTAAGAGAGAGAATCGGCTCTGCGCTTGGAAAGCTGGTCGCACACTCTTGCTCATCAGAGTGCCTGGGCTATCCACACGCCCTTTTCCGAGCACATGAGGATGTGAGGATCAGCGCCCAGGAAGGCTGCCTCCTGCGGCTCAGGTTGATGGAGATGCTCGGAGATATGGGAATGAGCCAGCCTCAGGTGAGGATGCTGATGCAGGATTTCCACGATGTGCTGGATATGCGGCCGCAACTTTAATGTGCGAGGGTATTTTGGTGCAAGAGGCAGATTTATCCGCATTTAGGGCGAAGCTCGGGTCTGAGGTTGAACAGGCTTTGCCCGATAAAAAGGTGATAAGAAAGGAGGATACGACCTACAGGATCATCTCCAAGAGCGTGACTGAGTATCAGTTCATAGTTCCCTTTGACCTGCCTGATGAGGAACGCGTGGAGGTCGGGCAGATCTTCTCCATCAAAGATCATGACGAGGCGCGTGGAAGGAGGCTCACCTTTCTGGCGAGGGTCCTGGATATTCAGCATGGGTCCAACTACGAAGGAAACTGGGACACCACCATGAAAGGGACCCAGTTCTTCGACAAGGAGCAGATATTCAACCGCGTTTTCGCTGAGCCACTGGGTTGCGTAAATTGCGATGGATCTTTCAGGAGATCCCGGACAATTCCCACCAAATTCTCAAAGGTCTCAAGAGCTGAGAGATCAGAGTTCAAGTTTTTAAAGCAGGTCATGGGTGATATCGAGATCGGATATCTACGCAATGGCTCACGCCTGGTAGAGGAGATTCCTGTAGCACTGCATAGCGATACTATAGACCACCACATGGGGGTCTTCGCAACTACGGGCATGGGCAAATCCAACTTCATGAAGGTCTTTGCGGCATCATGCATGCGACTTGCTGCTCGTGGCGAGTCCAAGTTTGGGCTTCTCATCGTCGATCCTCACGGAGAATACCTGAAAGGCAAGGGATCGATAAAAGGGCTGATGCATCTCAAGAGATATCGAGATGGTCTGGCATGTTATTCCACAGATCAGAAGAATTCCAAAGATCCTTATGTGGAGGAGCTTGCCATCTCCAAGGGCGAGGTCAGGCCGGAGGACGTCGCCCTTCTTTACGAGTGGTCGCCCCCGCAAAGGGAGGCCCTGGATGCCATCTCCAGGATCTTCGAGGCGGGCAACTGGCTGGAAGAGATTCAGAGCCCTGACGGCCTTGAAAGGATGATGCAGGAGAAATTCAAGGACAGCACAGTCAATGTCCTGGTGCGAAGGATCAAGAACATCCTTGAGAAGAACAAGTACATCCAGGGGAGATCCAGCCTCGCCAATATGCTGGCCAACCTGCAGAGCGGAAAGGTCGTTTTAGTTGACATACCAAGGATGAGCGACAGATCAGAGCTCTTCTTGCTCTCAGTCATCTCGCGCTACATCATGGAAGAGTACAAAAAAGATGAACGCGAAGGGCGCAAGAACTGTCTCATCACCATCGAGGAGGCTCAGAGAGTCTTGGGAGCAGGCAGCAACACCTCTCGCTTTGAGACAATCGCTCGTGAGGGACGAAAGTTCGGGGTGGGACTGTGCGCCATCACCCAGCAGCCCAAGCTCATAGACAAGCAGCTCCTATCCCAGTTCAACACTCTGGTGATCATGGGCCTGGGAGACAGAAACGATCGCATTCAGCTTGAAGAGTCTGCCAAGCAGGACCTCTCAACGCTGGACATAGAGATCCAGACATTGGAGAAGGGCGAGGCAATCGTTTCGACATTGAATATACCCTTCCCTGTGCCAGCTAGAATTCACCGCTTTGAGGACTACCTACGCCGTCTGGAAAAGGATGATGCAAATGAGGCTCTGATCAGCAGGGGAGGCTTCAGGCCATTCCTTGAGTGAGGTGTGTAGTTCTTGAAGATAGTTCATCTGGCGGATTCACATCTTGGATTTTCCAGCTACAGCCGTCTGGATCAGCATGGCCAGAACAGGATTGAAGAGATGATCTATTCGGGCTTCGATCAGGCCATAGAAAAGATCATCCAGCTCCGTCCAGACGCTGTCGTTCACGCAGGCGACGTCTTCCACCACGTGCGGCCCAAGATCAAGCCGCTTGTGATCTTTCAGAGGGGACTGTTCAGGCTGGCTGAGATGGGAATTCCAGTAATCATAATCAGCGGCAACCATGACGCTCCCAAGAGCTACTCCATCACCGGCCCCTTCCGTCTCTTCGAGGGTCTAAGAGGCGTGCACATCGCCCAGAGGTATAAGTATGAGCGTTTTGAGGTCGGAGATTATAATTTTCACTGCATCCCATTCTGCCTGGAGCCTCGGGACTACCTGACCGAATTTGAGAGGATCGAGAGGTCGAGTAGAGATGTGCTGGTCATGCACGGTCTGGTGGAGTCACTTCGGAGCAGGAAGATGAGGAGCGTGGGCGAGCACGAGCTGAAGGACAGCCTACTCAAGAGCGACTTCGATTACATTGCACTTGGGCACTTTCACGGCCAGACACCCATCTGTGCGAACGCTTGGTACAGCGGCTCTGTCGAGTACTTCAACTTCGGGGAGGCTGCAGACAGAAAAGGAATGCTGTTGGTGGATCTGGAGAAAGGGACCGTTGAGAGCGTGCAGGTCAGACCCAAGTACATGATAGACTGCCCGGCTGTGGACTGCTCAGGGCTGTCCTCCGAGGAGATCTCTGAATGCCTCATGGAACTTTGTCATGACTATGAGATCCGAGATAAGATGATCAGGATCAACCTCACAAATGTGAACAGAGCTGCCTACAGGAGCATCGACCAGGGAAAGATCAACCGACTGGGTGCTGCTGCGCTCTACTTCAAGATCAAGCTGCAGTTCAATGACGAGGCCGAACGATCGGAGCGCCCAGTGGACAGGCATAAGCTGCACGAAGAGTTCTCCAACTTCCTGAGAGGTGAGGCATCCCAAAAGAGGATACCAAAGGCGATATTGGACGAAGTTGTGGCTTATGGATCGGAGCTCATGAAAAAAGCAGTGCAATCGAGAAATATCGAGGCTTTCGATGCATCTCAATAAACTGGTCATGCGCAATTTCAAGAAGTTTCGACGCGCTGAGGTGGAGTTTCAGGACGGGCTGACTGGCATCGTGGGCAGCAACGGCGCAGGAAAGAGCACCATTGTGGAGGCCATTGCCTGGGCACTTTACGGCAACAGGGCTTCGAGCATAAAGAGGGACTACATCCGCAATGCGCGCGCGGGCGACTCCGACCCAGTGGAGGTGCGGCTCTCATTGAGCCTGGGCAAACAGGAGATGACCATCTACAGGGCGATGAAGGGGAAGGGCTTGATGCCTGAGGCGTACCTTCTCTTGGACAATCACAGGATCGCTGCAGGCACGAAGGAGGTGGATCAGAGGCTAGAGGAGATCTTAAAGATAAGCTACCAGGACTTCATGAAGACCTTCTACGCCCGCCAAAAGGACCTGGACAACTTGCTAAAAGAGGGCGGCACCGGCAAGAGGGAGTATCTTCTAAAGCTTCTGGGCTTGGACGACATCAGAGAGCTGGCAATTGAGCAGATCAAGTCCGACAGGATCGTGCTGGAGGAGCAGAAGAGCCGGCTGGCCGGAGCCATAGCAGAGATCGGAGACGTGGAGGCAAGACTTGTGGAGGCGGCGCGCGGCATTCAGTTGGCTGAAGGCGAGCTGAAGGAGGCCGAGAACCTGCACTTGGCCTTGGAAGATGCACGCAAAAAGAGAGCCCACGAGCTTGAGATTCAGGAAGAGAAGATGCACTCTCATGCCCTTCTGGATGAGAAGAGGTCTCTGCTGGAGGCTCAGGCTCTCGCGAAGAGAGAGGCCATCGAAAAAGAGCAGACGAGGCTGGCGGATATCGAGGCCCTGAAGAGCCAACTCGCAGATCTTGAGCCATGTCTGCAACGCCTCAGACTCGTGCGAGAACGGCTGGAGCTCTTGGAGCCAAAACGCAAAGCGTATGAGGAGACCTACCGCAAGATGGCTGCAGCAGAGGCAGGCATCGACGGCATGAAGAGAGCACTTCAGGAGAATGAAGAGCGGCTTTTAAAGCTTCGATCTGATGCAGCTCTTTTAGAAGAATTGAGACCAAAAGAAGAGGAGCACAGAGATGTGAAGGCTCTTCTGAGCAGGTTGGAAGGCCTGCGCAACAGATATCTCGAGCTTTGTGCTCGCCTCAAGGAAGAGACCATCCGAATGAGTGCTACAGAGTCGAACCTCAGAAGGGCGGAGGATTCCATCAAAGGTCTTCTGCTCGCAAAAGCAAGGCTTGAAGAGATACAACCCAGGCTAAAAGAGACGAGGCTGCTTTTGCAAGAGCAAAAGGAGATGAGCATTCAAAGGGAGCGCCAGAAGGAGTTGGATGGCCTCGCCTCCCGCAGGAAAGCATTGGAAGAGCGCAGAGAACGCCTGGAGAGCGAAGCTGTCAGGGTTCGTCTGGCTCTGGAAGGACTTGGCGATCTGGAGGAGCAAGAGCGCATGCTTCGGGCCCAGGACAAGGAGCTGGATGGGCTTGGAACGGACCTGAACAGCATTCTTGCAGACCTGAGGGGCAGTCTGAAGGTACAGGAGCGCGCCCTGTTGGATGCTCAGCGTTCAGTGAAAAAGGTCACGGCGCTGGGGGAGAAGGGCGTCTGTCCCACATGCGAGAGACCACTGGAGGGCCAGCATGAAGAGCTATTGAAAAAGTATAAGCTCGCGGCTTTCCAGGCAGAAAAGGAGATCTCAGATCTTCAGACAGCGATCAGATCTCAGATGGAGAAGATGGATAAGGTGACAAGGTCGAGAAGCAACCTTAAAAAGGGCTTCGACGACCTGAATGCAAAAAAGAGCCACCGTTCTGCTTTGCAGGCAGACCTGCACAGGCTCAAGCTCCAGATATCCGACACCAGATCTGAGCTCGATGAGATCCTTGCCAGAATCGAGGCCCTAGGTCCCGTTCGCTTCGATTTGCAGAGAATGGAAATGCTCGAAGCTGCTTTAAATGAACTGGCACCTCTGGCAGAGGAATGCAGAAGCCTGACAGTTCGAATGGAGGAGCTGCCACGCAAGGAGACTGAGCGCGAGAGCCTGCACAGGCAGAGACTGATCCATGAGGGGAATTGCCGTGATCTGGACTTTCAGATCCAGGCCCTTGGCTTTGCCGATTCTGAGTACGCCGATGCGAGGAGGAGGCTTGAAAAGCTTGTGCCTCTGCACGACCGCTTCCTCTCGTTACAAGAGAAGGCTCAGGAGATCCCACATCTTGAGGAGAAGATCTCTTTGCAGCAGCAAGAGCTGATAGAGCGTTCTTTGATTTTGCAACGGCTGCAAGGCTCGCTGCAGTCGCTCGGCTTCGATTTATCCGAATACGAGGCTCTGCAAAAGGAGCATAAACATCTCGCCAGGATGGAAGAGGAGTCTCAAAAGATCCAGCTGAAGATCGCCACTGAGCCGGAGATCGAAAGGAGGCTGAAAGAGGCAGCTTTAGCCCTGGAGGATCTGGAAAAGGACCTGGCCACTGTCAGGAGGGATTTGGCGGCCCTTGGCTACAGCATAAAAGAGCACGAGAGCGTCAAGGTGGCTCTGTCCAAGGCAGAGAAGGACCTGGAGGCAGCCCAAAAGGCAGTCTCAGAAAAGAAGGTCCAGTTGGGCATCCTGAAGGGCGGGCTTGAGAGGCTAGAAGAGTCATCACAGAGAAAGAAAGAGCACGAGAGGACGCTTGGCGATGTGGCCCGAAAGCTCGAGGTCGTGGACACGACAAGGAGCCTCGTCATTGGATTCATGGACCAGGTGCTTCTCAGGGTGAAGAAGGATATCGCCAAGACAGCAGGCGAGATCCTGGATGAGGTATCGGGCAAGTACAGCCTTCTCAAGATCGACGATGACTTCAATATTCTGGTTGAGGACGGGGGCGAGTACTATCCCATCTCCCGCTACTCTGGAGGCGAGATCGACATGATCGCCGTCTCCGTTCGTGTTGCGATCAGCGAATATCTGATGCGCTTCGGCCCAGAAGGGGAGAGCTACTCATTTCTCATCATGGACGAGGTCTTCGGCAGCCAGGATCTGGAGCACAGAGAGAAGATGATCGGGATGCTGCGCAGCCTGGAAGAGAGGTTTCCCCAGATCATCGCCATCAGTCACATCAGCGACGTTCAGGGGCAGTTCGACAACACACTGCAAGTCGTGGAGGACGAGATGGGCAACAGCAGGATTGAGGTCGTTTAGCCGCATGATGCTCCGAGTGAGGGGTCTTCGCCAGCGGCTACTTATTTTTCTGATCTGTCACAAGCTTGATCTGGAAGAGCTTGGGCCAGAGTTTTCCTGTGACGAAGAGCCGGTCACCTTCAGGATCGTAGGCTATGCCATTTAGGACATCCACTCCTCTCGCGTCCTTCTTTTGCAGAATGCCGCTCAGGTTGACCGTCCTCAACACTTCACCGGTCTGTGGCGAGATGATCGCAATCCAGTTTGTAGGCCACAAATTAGCGTAGATCTCGCCTTTGATGTACTCCAGCTCATTCAAGCCCTGGACAGGCACACCTGCTGCCTTGACTTTTAGCCATCCCAGCTCCTCGAATGTCTCAAGGTCCAGGAAATGCAGCGTCTCAGTACCGTCGCTCATGATCAGTCTCTTGCCATCGGATGTTATGCCCCATCCCTCTGTCTGATAGCGAAACTCCCCGATCTGCGTCAGGTTCTGCTTGTCGTATACCAGACCTATGCCTGACTTCCACGTGAGCTGAACTATGCGGTCATTGCAGACTGCCACCCCCTCTCCAAAAAATGCTGCATTCAGGCGCGTCTGCTGCAGAACGCTGCCCGATCTCAGATCGACTCTGCGCAGCGTAGACTGGCCGTACCCGCCAGTTCCTTCATACAGTGCACCGCAGTCGTAGGCGAGCCCTTGAGTAAAGGCTGAGCTGTCATGGGGAAAGGTGCGAATCACCTCGAATCCGCAGATCGGAACTCTGCCGGCATCGACTGAATTGAGGTTAGCCTGCGCTGCTAGAACTGACTGAAGGAAACACAAGAGCGCCAGGAGGACCAGGAGCGCAAGAATGAGCAAACTTGCGTTTGATCGTTTACTTCTCAAAGTTATGCTCTTCATAAAAGTCAACACACGGCCCATACTTGCTGA
This sequence comes from Methanosaeta sp. PtaB.Bin018, assembly GCA_002067755.1. GTDB lineage: Archaea > Halobacteriota > Methanosarcinia > Methanotrichales > Methanotrichaceae > Methanothrix. The sequence continues at coordinate 3,655 of MVQH01000097.1, read as the reverse complement.
GCACCTCGGCAAGCTCAGCCATCTGCACAGGCTTGCTTATGTAATCGTCCATGCCAGCCTCAAGACATCTCTCCCTGTCGCCTTCCAGAGCGTAAGCAGTGATGGCGATTATCCTTGGCTGCGGCCTTTGCAGGCGACGTATCGCTCTGGCAGCCTCCAGGCCATCCATCTCTGGCATCTGGACGTCCATCAGGATTATATCATACGACTGGCGCTCTAAAGCCCGCAATACCTCCAGGCCGTTCGCAGCCAAATCTGCACTATATCCGAGCTTCTTGAGCATGCGCATGGCCACCTTCTGGTTCACAGCGTTGTCCTCAGCCAAAAGCAGACGCGCACGAGCAGCGGTGCTCGAAAGCTGCTCTGATGGGGGCTGCGAGAGCTGCCTTGTATCAGTTATTCGAGCTGGTGCACAGCTTGCTTCGATGACAACGTGGAAGGCCGAGCCTTTTCCAACCTCGCTCTCAGCCCATATCTCTCCACCCATCATCTCTATCAGGCGTTTGCTTATGGCCAGACCAAGGCCCGTCCCTCCGTATTTGCGGGTGGTGGACATATCGACTTGGCTGAAGGATTTAAAGAGGCGGTCCATCCTATCAGGACGAATGCCAATGCCTGTATCTCTGACTGTGATGCATATCTCATGGCGATCGTCTCTCTTTTGCGAGGTCGCTGTGACCGACACCCCTCCAGCATCAGTAAACTTGACTGCGTTGCTGAGCAAGTTGACCAGAACCTGTCGAAGCCTCGTGAAGTCTCCCATCAGGGTCTCTGGCACACTATCGTCTATCTTGCAGATGAGATCGAGACTCTTCTCAGCAGCCTTTGATCTCACAAGATCCATAGAGCTCTCAATGCACTCGAGCAAGTTGAATGGCTGGTTCTCGAGCACCCCTTTGCCCTCTTCGATCTTTGAGTAGTCCAGAATGTCGTTTATGATAGCGAGCAGTGCATCGCCGCTGCTGTGTATTATATCGACGCACTCTCTGAGATCAGGATCGAGGTTGGAGTTAAGCAGAAATCCAGTCATACCTATGACTGCATTCATTGGAGTGCGTATCTCGTGGCTCATATTTGCGAGAAACTCCGATTTGGCGCGCATTGCCGATTCTGCCTCCTCCTTGGCCTTGCGTAGCTCCTCTTCTGCGTGCTTGTTCTCTGTGACGTCCCGAATGGACTCGATTGCTCCTGAAATGTTTCCCTCTGAATCGTAAAGAGCCGCCGCACTTCCGATGAGGAAGATCCCTCCGCCCTTCAGAGTCGGCATATATGCGCCGCCAACCAGAGTGCCGTTCTGCCTTCTCAGGTTAGTATATCTTTTTTCGATCCCCTCCTGTGGTTTAAGCACAAGGTCTATCAGAATCGGCCTTCTCTCGCCATAAAATGGCAGAGCATATTCATAATCGCCTTTGCCGATGATATCTGCCGCTTTTATGCCTGTCATCGCCTCTATTGCGCGGTTCCAGGCTATCACCTTGCCAGAATGATCGATGACAAAGGTGGCATCCGGCAAGAAGTCGATGATATCCGCCAATCTTCGCTCCGACTCACGCAATGCTTCCAGCGCATGCTTGTAGTCGGTGATGTCATGAAAAATCCATATACGACCATAATATTTGCCGTCTTTGCCGACAACCGGCGAAGAATAACGATCTAGGACCATCCCGTCCTTAAACTCGATCACGTCCCTGCTGGTCTCATCCTGATGGCTATAAAGATACCTGACTTTCCCAAGGAATTGATCAGGATTCTTGGTCTTGTCTGCTACGTACTGAAGAAGAGCTTCATCGGTCCTCAGATTCCTTATCATCTGAGGCACTTTCCACATGTTTAAGAGCCGCTGGTTAGTAAGGATTATTTGCGTTCTCTCATCTACAACCAGGATTCCATCCAAAGAGGTCTCAACCTGAGCCTCAAGGAACGCTGTCTTCCATCGCAATTCATCCTCAGCTCGCTTTCGGTCGGTGATGTCGCGCGACACGCAGAGTATCGCCTCCCTCCCCATGTAGTCTATGAGACGGGCATTCATCTCAACAGGTATGACTCTCCCGTCACGGCTTGCCTGGGCTGATTCGAAGACTTTTTGGCCCGTTTGCAGCACTTCATTGATATGTTCTCGAACCAGAGATGCGCTATTGGGAGGGTCTATGTCGTAGGGCTTCATTCGAACCAGTTCGTCGCGAGCGTAGCCCAGGCGATCACATGCTGCCTGATTTACTTCAAAGAAGTTGCCGTCAAGATCATGAATGAAGATCGCATCAGAAGCGCTATGGAAGAGCGTCCTGAACTTCTCCTCGGACTCTATGAGCGCCTTCTCAGCCTGCCTGCGCTCTGTGACGTCGACCATGACCCCCTGACGGAATAGACGCTCGCCAGTGCTGTCCTGCACTACAACAGCCTCGTCGCGAAACCATACCGTCCGACCGCTCCGAGCGATCATGCGATATTCGGATTTAAAAGGCCGATTGCTGGCCAGGCTGGCCTTCAATTCGGCTAAAACTCGATCCCTGTCGTCGGGGTGTAGCCTTTTGCTCCAGATGTCTGGATCTGCCTTGTACTCTTCAGGAGAGTAGCCAAGAATTGGCTCGATTTGGGGGCTTATGTATTGCGTACTGCTGGCATCGTCAAGAGCTGCAGTGTAGGTTATTGCTGGAATCTGCTCCAAAAGCGCCCTGTACTGAGCTTCTGTCCTTTGCAACCTCTGTTCGACGCGCTTGCGCTCTGTGATATCTCTCGCCACTGCGCAGATCATCCTTCTGTCGCTGAACACGATGAGGTTGGCGCTGACCTCAACGTCCACATGCGAACCATCTTTGCGAATGTACTGTCGCTCGCCCAGGAAATTGCGTCCGCAGGCCAGCACTCTTTGAACATCGGCATCAACGCTCTGCCGATCCTGGCGGACAATATCGCAGACATTCAGCCCAGTGACCTCCTTGATCTCATATCCCATCAAATCACAGAACGCTTTGTTGGACTCAAGTATGAGTTTGGTGTCGGCATCAAATATGAATATAGACTCGGATGCCTGATCTACCACTGCACGATAGCGCTCCTCGCTCTCACGAAGAGCTTTTTCCGCCAGCATGCTCTCTGTTACATCCTCACAGATGATCTGGTTTTTGCCATCCACCAGCTGTGCAGCCACGAACTTTATGAATTTTCTTGTTCCATCTTTGCAGTTAACAGCAAATGTCCTGGGCCTCATCTCTCCTGGCCTGGAGGCTTTAAGGTCATTGACCCAGGTAGATATCGCTTCGTGCCGATAAGCAGGATCGGGATACGCTAATCTAAACCACTCTCTGCCACAGGGGATATCATTCAGATCGTAACCAAACATCTCTTTGAACTTGGGATTGATGTAGAGAAATTTGCCGTCTTTATCGATCATCGCCATTCCAGATGGTGCATTCTCCCAATAAGTCTGAAACCGCTTGCATATCACACCAGGGCCAGCATCAAGCTCGTTTGGGCAAAGCTCCCGTATTTCTCCGGCCAAACCACTGTCCTTCATCGAGAATCCTGCCGTAAGCAGAGACTTATGTTCACATTAATATTCACTTTGACGGTTAACAATTCAGTGAATGCTCCCTGGCCTAAAGGCCAGGGCTTTTATCGATCATGCGAAGAGATTGCATTCCCAATCTCAGAATGT